>JAQULZ010000014.1 GCA_028718375.1 Victivallaceae bacterium
TTTATACGCTCCAAAACTTGACAGCTCAATCAAAAGCGAAGATCATCACTGTTTTCAAAAACAAAAAAACAATTTTTTTGTTTTTGAACTGTTTATCAGCTCTTTTGCCGGGGCGTCGAGTCAAGTTAAAAAGCCTATAAGGGCCCGAAGGGCCGGAGCACAGCTCCGTTATGCGTCTTTTTTGACTTGACTTGTAAGCCGAAAGGCAAAATACCCGCTCGGAAAAATATTTTCGACATTGATACAGATTTTTGTGAAGAACCCTTTCTTTGTTATATTTTAATGCCGGAAACACCGTTTTCAATTCAAAAGGCGAACTATACTCAAAACATGTGTTTCATTCGTTCTTTCTTGGTTTGCAGATAATACTCGTTGTATTGCTGCGGTTCGATAATCAGCGGTATCCGTTCCGTTATCTTCAGCTTATAGCCGGAAAATCCGATGAGCTTGCGGGGATTGTTGGTCAGCAGCCGAACCGATTTAATGCCCAGATCGATCAGCATCTGGACTCCAATACCGTATTCGCGCAAATCCGACGCGAACCCGAGTTTTTCATTGGCCTCGACCGTATCGTACCCGTCATCCTGGAGTTTGTAGGCGTGAATTTTATTGAACAGTCCGATCCCGCGCCCTTCCTGGCGCAGGTAAATGACCGCCCCTGAACCGTTCTCGACAATCTGCCGCATTGCGCTGTGCAGCTGGTCGCCGCAATCGCAGCGGAGACTGCCGAACACATCCCCGGTCAGGCATTCGCTGTGAACCCGCACCAGGACATTTTCCCCGCCCTCGACCTCGCCGTAAACCAGGGCCAGGTGTTCAAGTTTATCGACCCGGGACTGGTAAGCGATGATCTTGAAGTCGCCGAATACCGTAGGCAGTTTCGCGGTTTCGCCGCGGGTAATGAGGATTTCACTGCGGCGGCGGTAGGCGACCAGAGCCGCGACGGAACACCATTTCAGTTTATGGCGGCGGCGGAATTTATCCAGTTCGGGAACCCGCGCCATCGTGCCGTCGTCATTCATTATCTCGCAAATAACTCCCGCCGGCGCAAAACCGGCCATCCGCGCCAGATCGACCGCGGCTTCAGTGTGTCCGGTGCGGCACAGTACCCCGCCGGGACGGGCAATCAGCGGAAACAGATGACCCGGCGAAACAAAATCTTCTCCTTTTGAAGTAGGATCGATCAGAGCGGCCACCGTCCTGGCGCGGTCGAATGCGGAAATTCCGGTAGTCGTCCCCTCGATAACGTCCACGCTCCGGGTAAATGCCGTTCCATAGGCGTCGCGCCCGGAGCCCAGGCAGGTCAGATTCAGCCGCAAAGCAATCGCTTCGCTCAACGGAACGCAGATCAGCCCCCTGGCATGAGTCGCCATGAAATTAATCGCCTCAGGCGTAGCCTTCGCCGCCGCGATAATCAAATCACCCTCGTTCTCGCGGTTTTCATCGTCCGTTATTACCACTATCTCGCCGCGCTGTACGGCGGCGATGACTTCTTCGACCGGATCAAATTGGATTGCCATCGTCTTCACTTGTATTTCCCCAAAAAAAGCGCCCTGAAAATCTGCATTTCCAGGGCGGCATATAAAATCAAACGACGCCTGACGCGCCGTCCGGAATCTTCTTTCATCCAGACTTTACTGTCGGTTATGGAATTTCGCCATATCAATCCCTCCAACGGGATTCGCGGACTGTTACCGCCGGTGGGGACTTTCACCCCGCCCTGAAGATTTATATTATTAATCGTTTCTCTAAAGGTAGCCTCTAAACAATTACATTTTCAGTTTCACTGCAGAAAATATGCGCCTTCGGCAGGAAGAACGGCAATTCGATCATATCACCGACTTTAAACCGGCGCTGTGCTTCCACCCGGGCAATAAACGAATGCATACCGGTATTCACATACAGATAAGTTTCAGATCCCATCGGTTCAATTACTTCGACTTCAGCTTTTACCTGCGGAAAATGCTCGTCGCCGGTTTTTGCCCAGCCGATGTCCTCGGGACGGATGCCGAATACGACTTTGCGGTCAATAAAAGGCGTTAATTTTTCTTTCCATTCCTCCAGTATCTGAATTTCAAAAGTGTCTTCCTTGAAAAACAGTTCATCGCTTTTTTCGAGGATAGTACCCTCGAAGAAGTTCATCGGCGGAGTACCGATGAAACCGGCCACAAACAGATTGGTAGGATTATCGTAGAGAGAAATGGGATCTGCGACCTGCTGAATGATGCCGTCCTTCATCACACAAATACGGTCACCCATCGTCATGGCTTCGGTCTGGTCATGAGTAACGTAAATCATCGTCGTTTCAAGCTGAGTATGCAGTTTGCTGATTTCAGCCCGCATCTGGACGCGCATTTTCGCGTCGAGGTTGGAAAGCGGTTCGTCGAAGAGGAAGGCTTCCGGTTTACGGACGATGGCGCGGCCGACCGCGACCCGCTGCCGTTGTCCGCCGGAAAGCTGCTTGGGACGGCGTTCGAGATATTCTTCGATGCCCAGAATGGCAGCCGCATCCATAACCCGTTTCTGGATATCGGTCTTTTTGAATTTGCGCAGCTTCAAACCGAAAGCCATATTGTCGTAAACCGTCATATGGGGATACAAGGCGTAATTCTGGAATACCATGGCAATATCGCGGTCTTTAGGCGGGACGTCATTGACGATGCGGTCTCCGATGGTAACAGTGCCTTCCGAAATTTCTTCCAGACCGGCGATCATCCGCAAGGTAGTGGATTTACCACATCCGGACGGTCCTACCAGAACCATGAATTCGCGATCATGGATGGTGAGATCAATGTTCTTAACCGCCTTTACATTTCCCGGATAAACTTTCGCCAAATCTTTTAAAATTACTTCTGCCATTGTATCTATATTCTCCTAAAATAAGGCTGATTTTTCTGCTGAGACAACACTCCGGAACTTTATGCGCGTGCAATCCCGAAATAACTAATATAGCCGGTCAATTAAAAATGTCCAGTAATTGCAGAAATTTTTTATTTAGAGTTTATCAACTAATAAAGGAAATTCTATTGATGCAGTGCCGGATAGGCAGTCGCGCAGTTGAAAAGAATTGGGGATACTGGAAGTATCTACCATTTTTTTCGACAAGTGAATGCTTGTCCGCCACAAATCAGAGCGTTTTCGGTTATTAGTTGATAAACTCTTATTCATCACAAGCGGTTTCTTAGCTGATCGATCGCCTTTTTTATTCTTTTCGCGACGAGTTCGTTGCCTTTTTTGTTCGGATGCCGGTCTTCGCTCCAGTAAGGCGCGGTGCCGTTGGGTTTTATGTCCGCCTGCATAACCGGGATATAGACGCAGCCATAGCGCTCGGCAAATTCAAATTCCATCGCGGCAATTCCGGCGGCATAGTCCTCCCAAGCCAGTCCGGCCCGCGCGGGATCAATTTGCCGCGCGGGATCGTGATCCGCACCGAAACACCCGGCAATAACTATTTTTATTCCGGCGTCATGAGCGGTCCTGATCATGTATTCATAATCCGTTTTGAGGCCGTTCAGAGTTCTCTTTCTGCTCCAGTAATCATTGGCTCCGAGCTCGAAAACCAGAATATCGGGATACAATTCCAGTACATCTTTCGCGAACCGCTTCCGGCCGCCCCCGAGAGTATCGCCGCCGATGCCCCGGTTGATCAGCTCGCAATCGGGAAGCAGCCGCGCCAGCCAGTCGGAATAACGTCCGCCCGGACCTCCGCAGGCCGTAAGGCTGTCGCCAAAACAAACTATCCGCATTTTGTCTCCCGAGTTACCCGTTTTGCCGCCATGACAGCCGGCTGCCGCCCCGGCGGTGAGCAGGGCCGCCAAAGCGCTTAGCAAATAACCGCGCACCATAAATTTCACCTCTCACGGTTCAGCTCCAGTTTGTTTTGCAGGAATTCCAACGCCGTTAGCGCCATTATTCCGCCGGCCTTGAGGCATTGCTCAAACGCATAAGGGGCGGCGGACAGGGTTTTGAACTCTGCGGAATGCAGCGCCGCGGCCGATTTGGTTTTACAGACGGAAAAGAAAAAATTACAGCCCGGAACAACCTGGGATACATTGCCGTAATCGGTTGAAACCCGGCCGGTGATCGGTTCCGGTTTCATCCCTGCTGCGGCCAGGCGGACCGCCACAAACGCATCCAGCGCCGGGTTCGGGCGGTTCGCCAGGTAACTCCGGGGCAGTTTACTGACCTTCCAACTGCAGCCGGTCATCAAAGCCGCACCTTCAGCTATTTTATTGAAGCGCGCTTCCATGGCGGCGCAATTTTCATTGGTCAGCGACCGCAGATAAAAATTTGCTGCGGTGTAAGCGGGAATGATATTGGCGGCAGCGCCGCCGGCCGTGACAATCCCGTGGACCCGGCTGGTCTCCGGCAACTGTTGCCGCCAGGCATTGATTCCGGCAAATAAGAGGTTCATTGCGTCCAGGGCGTTGATGCCCTGTTCCGGAGCCGAGGCGGCATGAGCGGCCCGGCCGTGAAACTCCACGTTGAAACGCGATACGGCCAATTCGCCGGGATCGATTCCGGTCTGACAATACGGATGACACAAAATACACCCGTCGATGTCCGCGAAGGCCCCCGCCCGGAGCAGTTCGATTTTGCCGCCCTCTCCCTCCTCGGCCGGAGTTCCGAGAACGACTATCGTCCCCGGCAGGCCCCGGGCCGCCAGAATCTGTTTCACGGCCAGTCCGGCCGCCAGTCCGGCCGCAGCGATCAGATGATGGCCGCAGGCATGTCCGATTTCCGGCAGGGCGTCGTATTCGCACATCACGCAAAATACCCCTTTCCCCCGGCCGTAACTCGCCCGGAAAGCAGTTTCCAGACCGCAGTAAGGATGCTGGAGTTCAAAGCCGGCGGCTTTCAGACAGTCTGCGATAAGCCGGGAAGCCCGGTGTTCCTTAAAACCGAGCTCGGGGCTGGCGAATATTTTCGCGGCGATCAGCCTGAGCTCTTCCTGATGAGCCGCAATGGCGGCTTTTACTGCTGAAACGAACATCCCGGCACTTCCTCCCGGCTGGTTAATTGTTCCAATCTTCCGATACAGCGTTTTTCAGTCATTTCAAGCAGCAGCTTTACCCGTTTCGCCAGATATTCCAGGTCGGCTTGGGAGATTTCAAAGGCCGGGTCGTAGCGGGCGCCGATATAAGCGTATTCGAAATTGCTCAGGCGGTCCTTCTCCGCTTCCGTCTCACCGGGAAAAATATCCTCCGTTTCCGGGAACAGTTCCCGCAACTGGTCATTCAGATTACCCAGAAAATGACCCTGGGCACAGTAATTCGTATGTACCAGCAGCAGGGCTTTATAAGCCGATTCGGCAGCTTGATGGAGTTGAAAGGCCGCGGTATTATATCGCCCAGTCTCGAAACATTTCTCAAAAGCGAAGTAAAAGTTTTTAGCATTTTCAAACCATCTCCTGAAATGTTCCCGAGCGATTTCCAGCTGCGTTTCCGGTGCGAGTTGTTTACTTACTTTCAGTTCATATTTGCCGGAAGTGTAAAGCAGACAGCCCTCTTTGACAATGTCGCTGAAAAAATAATGGATTTCTTTGAGCCGCTGTTTCAGATAGTTGAGGTCGTGAACAATGATCCGGAAGGGCTGCTCCACGGAACGGCCGTTGCAGTGTTCGGCGACGGTATGCCACAGCCAATGATTTTTCGCGGTCGACTTGCGGCGGCAGACCGCCAGGAGATCGTAGTCGGAAGCCTCGCCGGATTTGCGGGCGGGCGGCAAATCCTCGTCATCCCGGTAATCGCCCCGCGCATGGGAGCCGAACAGAATGATCATTTCGACGTCATCGCACATTTCGCGAATGGTAGCGACGGCGCGCTCCAGCATGACGCGTTTATCCGGCGGCAGATGATCGATCGAACTTTTCATGGAAGCAAATATAGTAGCTGCCGGTTCAATGTCAAGGCGGACTTCGGAAAGCGAAACCGGGCTGACCTTAAACCGCCCCGGAAATACCATGGTCCATTTATGGTTATGCCGTTAAAGAGCTGATATTTATGCGACCGGAAGCCAATAAATAATTTCGGTTTTAGTTTTTTTCACGATTTATTTGCCCTTTTTTATTTGAAAAATACCGGTACCGGCAATATAATATTTTTTTTCGGTAGAATTGCTGGTTACTTTAGCGTATCTAATCTGGAAACAGGTTAAAATTGTGAAAGTGACCGGGCGCAGCTTCTTTAATTTTCTGATTTCTTTCCTCAAAGTGTCGTTTTGAAGATGGAGAAAGGCGATAATTCCCGTTTCGCTTTTAAAAGTGCTGAAAAAAATGAAACGGTAACATGCCGGATTCCGGTATGTGGTTCAGGTATTTCGTCTGAACAGCCTCGCCGTCGGAGTTGGGTTACATTCGGCTTTGGAATGATAAGTAATTCTTACGCAAGGATAAGATTATGATTCAGAAACGAATTATCAGGGTAATTTTTTGCCCGGCAGCAGTCGTATTACTATTTCTGGCGGCCGGTTGCGGCAAACCCGAAACCGGAACGGCGGCAAGTTCGGTAAATATTGTTCCCGACCCGTCTTTTGAAAAAGCCAAAATTTTTAATTCGGGGATTTATAAAAAAGGCAAATACCCGGTGGAAAAACCGGCCGGCTGGAAAACGGGTTATCAGGTATTCAATGATTTTACCGGCTGGGCAACGGATGAGGCGCATTCCGGCAGGCGCTCCCTGAAAATTGAAAATACCGGTAAAACTGATGCCCTCTGGCAAGGTGAACCGGTTGTTTTCACCAAACCGGCAAATGCGTTTGAAATAAGTATCTGGACCAAAACGAAAGAGTTTAAAGGAAAAGGCCGGGTTCAATTGTTCCTTGAGGTTTATCTGAAAGGCGATAAGGAAAATGAACCCGGCAGTGAAATTGTCATGGAACTGCCGCAAGCCGTTCATGACTGGGAACAAACGAAAGAAACCGTTTTATTCACCGCGAATGTCGTTAAAGTGGTTCCCCGGCTTTATTTTTCGGGCGTGACCGGAACGGTCTGGTTCGATGATCTGGATATTTATCGGCGCGAAACCGTTTTGGGAAATAATATCCTTCAAAACAGCAATATGGAGGAAGCGGGCGGCGGAAAAGTTGCGAGTTGGATTTTGACGCGGGTTACCCCCGGTTCTGTCTGGGAAGAGGATCAGGGCAATCATTCCCTGAAAATTGAGAATGAATTGAGGTCAACCCATTGGGATTCCGTCAGGGTCCCGATTCTCAGGCCCGCTAAATATTTCTATCTTGAAGGGCGGGTTAAAGCTGATAAATGGAGCGGTACCGACGGTGATCATACTCAGATCGATGCGATGTTCTTTTACAAAGATGGCAGCCGGAGTAAATATTATCCGATTGACTTCCCCAAAGGTACTTATGACTGGCTGAAAAAATCCCGGCATATTGCTTTGCCCGCTTATCCGGACCAGGTGAGAATCGTGATGATTTCTTCCGGCAGCGGCCGGGTGTGGTTTGACGACGTCAAATTATGCCCGATCTATCTGAAGTCCGCTTCGCTGCCGGAGAAACGCACTGAAGGAACTCAATGAAGAATTTAAAGAATATTGACATTCCGTTTGGAACTCTGCCGGAGTTTCCGGTCATTTGTTCTGTACTCATTTTCGGAAGCCGATATTGAGCATGTCTTGCATAACCAGTTAATAACCCACGGAGATAATAAATGAATGATTATTTTAAAAAAAGAAAAGTTTTGGTTACGGGAGGTTGCGGTTTTATTGGGAGCTATTTGTGTGAAGAACTTGTTTTACATGATGCGATTGTTGATGTAATAGACAATTTTTCGTCAGGTTCCCCCGGCAATTTGGATTTTCTTGGGAATAAAGTCAAAATAATCGAGGGCGATCTGAGAGACGTCAATATTGCAGTAAAATACATAAAAAATTATGATTATGTTTTCAATCTGGCCGGAGTGGCATATGGAGTAGCGTTCAGCAATCTGCATAATGCGGAAATGTTATATTCAAATACAACCATTCAATTTCATGTTTTAGAGGCATGCAGATTAAATAATATAACCAGAGTCCTGATGGTCAGTTCTTCCTGCGTGTATCCGGATGACGCCCCTATTCCTACGCCGGAACTGCCGGTATTTACCGGGTTTCCGGAATCGGTTAATGCCGGTTATGGCTGGGCGAAGCGGATCGGTGAATTGGCGGCAACTTATTACCATGACAATCATGGAATGGAAATTGCAGTTTGCCGGCCGTTTAATCCTTACGGCGGAAGATACTTGTGGCATGGGATGAATTCTCATGTGATTCCAATGTTGACCAAAAAGGTATTGGACGGAGATAATCCGCTGGTCGTATGGGGTTCCGGAGAACAAAGCAGAAACTTTATTCATGCGAAGGATGCCGCGCGGTTAATGATGCTTATAATGATGAACAGCAAAGATGCCGTTCCGGTAAACATCGGATTTGATAACGACATAAAAATTAAAGATCTGGTAAAGATTATCTGTGAACTCGGCGGGAAGAAACCGGAGGTAATATTTGATAAGACCAAACCGGAGGGGCGGTTCAGAAAAGCTGCGGATCCGTCTTTATTATACCAGGTTGTGGGTAATTATATCCCGGCCGTATCCATTGAAGAGGGCATTAAAGATATGATCAACTGGTATTACCTTAACAGCAACGCCAAGACGTTTTGAGGCGGAATTTAGTAGTAATTATTTATATTTAAGGAAGCACAATTCAATCAGGACTTATCGAAAATGAAAAAGGCATTAGTATGTGGAGCCGGGGGATTTATTGGCGGACATTTGGCGAAGCGGCTGAAAGAAGCAGGTTACTGGGTTCGGGGCGTTGACATAAAGGAAAATGAATACCGGAAAAGTTTCGCGGATGATTTCAGGATTGGTGATTTGCGCGAGCCGCAGTTCTGTCAGGAAATATGTCAGGATATAAGGTTTGATGAGCTGTACCAGCTTGCCGCGGATATGGGGGGCGCCGGATATATATTTACCGGAGAGCATGATGCGGTCGTAATGCACAATTCGGCCATGATTAATCTGAATATGGCCGAACAGGCGCGGCTGACCGGAATCGGAAAGCTGTTTTATTCCTCAAGCGCCTGTATCTATCCTGAACGGATTCAGATGGAAGTGAATAATTCCGGGCTGAAGGAGTCAGACGCCTATCCCGCCGGGCCTGACAGCGAGTACGGCTGGGAAAAGCTTTTCAGCGAGCGTTTGTATTTTTCCTATATGCGCAACTATGGCATTGACGTGAAAATCGCCAGATTCCATAATATTTTCGGTCCTTACGGAACTTGGCGCGGCGGTAAGGAAAAAGCTCCCGCCGCGATATGCCGCAAGGTTGCGGAGGCTCCTGAAAACGGCAGCATCGAAATCTGGGGAGACGGGGAACAAACCCGGACCTTCTTGTATATAGACGAGTGCCTGGAGGGAATCCTGCGGCTGATGCAGTCTGATTTCTCCGGGCCGGTAAACATCGGTTCAGATGAACTCATTTCGATTAATGGCCTGGCGAGAATGGTGATCGGGTTTTCCGGCAAAACCTTAACCTTGAACCATATTGCCGGGCCTCTCGGAGTCCGGGGGCGTTGTTCGGATAACAGTTTAATCTACAATAAACTCGGCTGGCGTCCCGCCTGGCCGCTGGTAAGAGGTATGAAAGAAACGTATAATTGGATTTATAACGAAACGCACAGACCGTAATCGGGAGTTTAAATTGCAGGCTGCCCGGCGAAATATTTCGGGAACCGCTATACGAAAGAGGATGAAGAAAAATTATGCAGTATTATGGGCTGGCGGTGAAACGCTGCCTGAAACAGAACCCGCTGACTTACCGGCTGGGAATGAAATGGCGCGCTTATGAGCAGGCGCGGACGATCGAACGCGAGCAGGCCTATTACGAGCGCGAGGCCGAACAGCGGGGTTTAAGCCGGGATTATACGCCGGAAACGGTTAAACGGCAACTGGCGGCGCGTCTGGCCGGGAGGGGAATCTTTCCGAAGCCGGATCCGGATCGGAAACCGCATATCGTCTATGCTTCCAGAAAAACGCCCTGGGACGCCAAGAATATCGTGCCCGCGCTGGAAAAATTCGCGGAGGTCACGCCGTATTATTTGAGCGAACAGGGATTCAGCTGCGATGAAGCGACCTGGCTCGGCATCCGGGACGAAATGAATGTCCATCTGGTGAATTTTCTGGAAAAACTTCACGCCGACAAGCCGGTCGATATTGTCCTGACCTATTTTTCCGGTTACCGGATAACCTGCGCGGCGCTTGACCGCATTAACCGGCTGGGGATAATAACCGCGGCGGTCAACTATGACGACCGGCTGTGTTTCCGGGGGCCGGTTGAAGGCGGACGTTGTGCCGGCCCGGTCGAAGTCTGCAAGGCCTATGACCTCAACCTCACCCAGGCGCCGGAATCGCTGGTCAAATACCGGGTGGAAGGCGGAATTGTCTGGCTGTGGCCGCTGGCCGCTAACCAGGAATTGTATTATCCCCGGAACTTACCGTTTAAATACGAGGTTTCCTTCGTCGGTTCGGCGCACGGCAACCGGAAGCCGTTTATCGCTTATCTCCGCAAAAACGGAATTAATGTGGAAGCGTTCGGCAAAGGCTGGCCCAACGGCTTTATTCCCGACGAAGCGGTACCGGAACTGTTTTCGGCGTCCAGGATCAATTTGAATTTCGGCGATATCGCCCTTACTGATTATCAATGCGGGAAATGCCGGGATTTTGAAATTCCCATGACTGGGGGACTGATGCTGACTACCCATAATCCGCACCTGGCGGATTACTTCGAACTCGACCGCGAAATATTCACCTTCCGGAATAAAAAAGACTGTGTGGACCGGGTACGCTGGCTGTTGGCGAATCCCGAATTATGCGCCAACGCCCGGCGGAAAGCGCGGGAAAGAGCATTGCGGGAACATACTTGGGAACAAAGAAGTGAAGCCTTATTGAAAGTAATGGGATTGAATCCGGGTAGTGTATAATTTGAAAATAAATAAATTTAGCTAAAAAGAAGAAGGGGAAACTGTATGAAAGTGCTTTTAATCCATCTGCCATATTATCACCGGCAACCCTGGAGCATGCCTCTGGGACTGGCATATATCGCATCGGTTTTATTAAAGTTGGGTATAGAAGTAAAAGTCCTGGATATCAATCTTCTTACCACTAAGGGGCGATATTCTCCGAAAATGCTGGATGATAAACTGAAGGAAGATAAATATCTTTTTATTGGATTTGGAGCGGTTTTCTTTGAGTTCACCTATTTCCGGAAATTGTCCGCGCAGATCAGGCAAACGGCTCCGGATACCTGTCAGGTTATCGGCGGCCAATATGCTTCCAGAATAGCTGAAGCCTTAGTTGAAAATACCACGGTTGATGCGGTTGTCATGGGTGAAGGGGAGGAAATTGTTCCGTTGATCGTTGATTCTTTATGTACCGGAAAACCGTTAAAGGATTTACAATATGTCCATACCAGGGGAAAACCGTATGTCCAGGAGTTTGCCATTGTAAAAGATATTGACAGTTGCCCCTTTCCGGCCAGACACCTTTTTGATATGGAATATCATAAATTAGAGCGGTGGGCCCCTGATCCTTTGTTTGGTTTTTCCACTATTTTAGCTACCCGCGGCTGTGTCCGTAAATGTGTGTTTTGCCAACCTCTTGGCGGCAGGAAATTGCGGACCAGAAGTCCTGAAAATATAATTAATGAAATGAAATATCTGAACGAGAACTATGGAGTGAAATATTTCCGCTTTAATGATGAAGCTTTTCTGGGACAGAATGAGAAAGTGCTGGCTTTTTGCGATGCTCTGGAAAACAGCGGACTGAAGGTGGTGTTTTCAATATGGACTTGGGCCGAGCCCCTTAACGAAAGGACAATTTCCCGCTTGAAGGAAGTGGGATGTAATAGGATACAAGTCGGCATTGAATCCGGAAGCCCTCAGATTCTTAAAGAAATGAATAAAGTTCAGAATCTGGAGAAAGTTAAACGGAATGTTCAGTTAATTTCCGATCAGAACCTGATTTGCGGATCGGGGTTTTTAACCGGAACACCGGGCGCGACAAAGGAAACTTTATATGAAACGCGGGATTATATCAAGCAGCTTTACAGTATCCGCAATTTTTCTATTGCGAGAATTAACCAAATAAAATTGATGGTGGGATCCGAACTTTACCGGATAGCAAAGGAAAAAGGCTTGATTTCGGATGATCTTGAGTTTGTTTTAAACGCCGATGAGGAACAAATGTTTCCGTGTATAAATTTCACCAATTTCGATCAAAAAGAGTACACCCGAATTCTTAATGATATAAATAAAGAGTTAAAATGGGATTATTATTCAAAATACAAAATACGCATTATTGAGCGGTTGATATTTGCAGATGCCATAGATTACAGGAATCTTATCCGGCTCCTCTCGATAAGGGATATACCGACGATTCTGAAAAAATTCGCTTCCGTGGTGATCCGGGACATGCAGCAATGGGCTACTAAAATTAAACTCCGGAAATAATATTTTGGGGAGATGAGTAATGGTAAAGTCAGGGATATTTCAATATATTCGCGGTAAAACGGAAAAGTTCATTTCCGTTCTCAATTGCGTTTTGTTTTCCCGGAACTGGATTAAGGCAAAAAAACATCAGAAGTTGATTTTCGCCTCGTTATGTAAAGCGTTTTCCGCTAAATACCGCCACCTCAAAAACGCGGGTAAATTTGAAGAATTCGTTACTCCGCAGTGGGAAATATTTAATTTCGAGGCCGAAAAATCGCTGCTGCCCCGGCCTTCGTTTTCTTTTCTCCGGAATTCCATTGTCGCCAGAGCCATGTTTGTTGCGGCCGGCGGTGATTGGCTTAAACAGGAATTATCGTTTCTGGAGGAGAAAATGACCGAAGAACAACTCAGAACGCTTTTGCCGGAAGACCTGGTCGGCCGTCCCCTGTTGTTGAACAGCAAGTATATGACTTCCCATAATACTATTCATCACCTCTATTCCCTGGTCAAATTTCTCACTTGTACGCGTTGCGATTTGGAACAGGTGCAGACGGTTGTTGAATGGGGCGGCGGATACGGCAATATGGCTAAGCTGTTCCACCGGTTGAAATACGGGGCGCTCACTTACGTCATTATTGATACGCCGTTGTTCAGCTGCGTCCAGTGGCTGTATCTGTCCACTGTACTAGGGGAAAAATCCGTCAATTTGATCCAGGATTCCGCTGCGGCGGTCATTAGCGGGAAAATCAATATATTGCCGGTAAATTTCATTCATTCCGTTCCGGTCGATTCGGATCTTTTCATTTCCACCTGGGCGCTGAGTGAAAGTTCGAAATATTCCCAGGATTTTGTCGTGAATAAGGATTTTTTCAAAGCGCGGCATCTCCTGGTCGCGTGGCACGATGACAGCGGCGCTTTTCCCGATTCGGGCCGGATTGCCCAATCCCTTGCCGCCGCGGGCGCAACTATTGAAGATATCGAATTCCTGCCTGCTAACCATTACGCGTTCCGGTAGCCGGATATGACTGAAAACAAGGATAATTTTACTCCGCCATCGCGAAAAAAAGGCACGATCGCGTTATTACTGAGCAGTTATGCTTCGGTTGTTTTTCTGGTCATCAAAAATATCGCGATGGTACCGCTTTATCTGGCGTACATCGACCACCGGCTTTACGGGGCGTGGCTGGCGGCCGGCAGTATCATTGCTTATTGCGGGTTGCTGGATTTCGGGTTGAACAGCGTACTGATGCAGCGGGTAGCGTCAAATTACGGACGGAAGAATTTCGGCCAGCTGGGAAATATCCTGAGTATCGGGGTGGCGGTAAGCTTTGCTCTGAGCTGCATTCCGACAATGATCGGTTTGGCATTGGCACCCTGGGTACCGGGTATTGTTCATATCGCCGGGATTGAAGCCCGGCAATTAACAGCCGCTTTCATCTGGGCCGGTATCGGTACTTCCCTGATGCTGGCGATGTATTGCGTCGGCGGGGCGCTGGTGGCGCTGCAGTGCCAGACCTTCCATGGGGTGATTCTGGTTGTCGGAAGTATTCTGGAAATTCTGAGCATCATCATCCTGCTGACCCTGGGATTCGGGGTTATGGCTATTCCGGTCGGAGCGGTCGTTTGGGGCGGAACGGCGCTGCTGGGGGACGGCATCTATTTATGGCGTTTCATGAAAAGGAATAAGTTGGGCTTATCTCAAGGGCCCAAGGCGGACATTGTCAAAGATCTGTTTTCCCAGTCGGTTTGGCAGTTCGGAGCGCGTTCCGCGGCTACCGCGGCCCGACAATCGGACAACCTGATTGTCGGTGTACTGCTTGATCCGCTGTCCTGTATAGTCCTGACTATGACCAAAAGAGCCGCAGATTTGCTGAACATGCTGGTCGGACATATTGCCGGGGCGTTTTTGCCGAGTCTGGCGCATCTGCACGGCGAGCGGGTCGACGAAAAGTTCAAGAACATTACCTTGAGACTGTTTAAGGTTACGTCGCTTTTGGGAATCTGCGTTACGGGCGGGTATCTGAGTTTCAATCGTTATTTTGTCGCGGCTTGGGTAGGGGAGGACAAATTCGGCGGGGAACTGCTGACGGTGCTGTTCGCCGTTTATACGCTGCTGGCCATCCTGGCGGTAACTTTTTACAACGTAATTTTCTCGAAGGGCGAAATGATCACCGTGGCCAAAGCCAATATTCTGTGGGCAGTGACCCGGGTTGTCCTGTCCGTGATCATGGTTAAACTTTGGGGACTGACCGGCATCGCCGTGGCGGCGGTCATCGCGGTAATACCGACTAATTTTTTCATGCAGGGCCGGAAATTCATTCAGGCACTCGAAATTTCCCGGCAGGAAATGCTGGAACTGATGAAAATAATTCTATTCCAGGTACTCATAGTCGTTACTGTGGGCCTGACGATAACCCGGACGTTTGAACCGTACGGTTTTCCGGCCCTGATTATCTGGGGGGCAGTATATGCGGCAGTTACTTTGGGAATATGTTTCCTGGCGGACCGGGGCTTATGCCGTGACGCCGTAGCCCTGGCGAAATCCTTCAGGAAATGAAGATCATAATATTAACCATATTAAAAAAAGCGAGGAATCAATGATCAGACATTTATTCAACAGAGCCCGAGAAGTAATTAAAACCGGCGGTGTCAAGGCGTATGTTCTCCACCTTAAACGCTGCCTTTATCTGAAACCGTTGCTGGATGAATCCTGGTTTATGTTAAACTATTTCCTTCATCCCTCGCATAAGGTGGTGGTCAAAGTACAGGGTTCCAAAATGCGCCTGAATTTAGCGGATAAAGGCATTAACCGCGACTTGTTTTTATCCCGCTGCCGCGAACCGGAGTGTACCCGTCTCTATCGGGAAGAGCTTGCGGAGGGCATGAAAGTCGCGGACATCGGCGCCAATATCGGCTATTACGTGCTGATGGAAACCCGGGTTGTCGGCAGTTCGGGAAAAATCTACGCGGTAGAACCGTCACCGGATAATTTCCGGCAGCTCCGGGCCAACGTCGAACTGAACCGTCCGGCTACTCCGATCGAGTTTCACAACCTGGCGATCGCCAATAAAAAAGCGAAAATGAGATTCCAGTTGTCCGGTACGTCGAACAATCACCGGCTGGCTCCCCTCGACGGTACGGAAGACGTCGGCACCGTCGATAATATTGAAGTGGATACGATCTCGCTGGACGAGCTGCTCGGAGACAATGAGGTCGATTACATCCGGATGGATCCGGAAGGCGGGGAATGGTTTATTTTTCAGGGTATGAGCAATATTCTGCGGCGGCCGGGACCGTTGAAAATGTTTTTGGAGCTTCATCCTAAACTGATCAAGGAATTCGGCGGCGACATTGAGCAGTTGCTGAAGCTGCTGGCGGATTGCGGTTTCCGGTTGAAATACCTAGTGGTCTGGGAGCCGGACTCGCACTACCTGATCCCCTATATCAAAGGGCGTTGTCCGGTGGAGAAAACCATTAAATATGACCGTCCGCTGAAAGAGCTGCTGGAGGATGAAGATGCCCGGCGGGAACTCATTTGCGAATCGGGACACCGGTTTATGGCGGGCTATAAGGTTTTTTTGGAGAAATCCTGTTGATAGTTACACCTTGGAGGAGGTTATTATGAGGCATGAAGTCGACCTGAAAGGACCTAAAATTACCAGTTCGGATTATACCGAAGCGCACTTAAAAGTTTATCTTTTTCAGACTGAAAGCGGCGTTCAAAGCAGAAAAATAAAGATAGTTTCCAGATATTTGAATGATCTTAAGGGGAAGAAAGTACTGGATATCGGAATCGGAGGCGGTTTTTACAGTAAACTTTGTAAGGAACGGGGTGCGGAAGTGCTTTCTCTGGATCACGCGGAGGCAATAATAGAATTTCATAGAAAATCCAAAGAACTGAATCTGATCCAGGCGGATTGCACGGATATGCCGATCGCGGATGCTTCAATAGATACGGTTTTAGCTCTTGATATGATTGAGCATTTATATGAACCGGAAAAATTTTTGCAAGAAGTAAGCCGGGTTTTAAAAACCGGAGGAAAAATGATCCTGGTAACTGATACTTGCGATTATCTCAGAAGTAAGATCAAGTGCCGAATCCCGAAGTTGTTACACTCTTTCACCGGCCGGCTATATGCGGTTTTTTCGGATATTTTCCGCAAGCTGAAAAACTTATTCCGAAAATCTGAACCGGCAGTATTCAATAATGATATCCGGCCTAAATCCACTCATGTGATGATATTTGAGACCGGGGAATTACAGGAACTGTTTAAAAAGTATGGATTTAGGATATTGGATTTCGGCACATTTGCGGAAACTAAGATGTATGATCTGCTGCATCGAATCATCTACAAATTTCCGTACCTCAGAAGGCATATGTGGGCCAGGGTATTTTTCCATCTGGAAAAACAATGAGGGTATTATAATAAAACTCAACCGGGGGTGAGCAGAACATTAACCCCTTTGCTGTTATTTTATGAAAATTCTCTATGTCGGTCCTCTGGACGAAGGCGGTACCTGTCATCAGCGGCTGCAGGCCCTGAAAAAGCTCGGTTTCGAGGTGTTGCCGCTGAATACGAAAACCCCTTATGCCGAGCGAATGGGCAGGTTTTTGCCGTACCGTATCAAACGCCGGCTGTTCGGGCCGTCGGATTTGGCGGGCGTCAACCGGCGGATAATGGAACTGACCCGGCCGCCGGTTTACGATATCCTGTGGATCGACAAGGGCTTGACCGTAAAACGAAAAACACTGGAACTGGTGCGGGCCGCCCGGCCGAAACTGCTGATCGTCGGTTATTCACCCGATGACTGTCTCAATCCCGATAACCAATCCCGGTATTTTCTGCAGGGCCTGCCGCTTTATGACCTGTTCATTACTACCAAGTCCTATAACGTTTCCGAATTGCAGGAGTTGGGTTGCCGGAAAGTGCTCTTCGCGGATAACGCGTTCGCTCCTGAAACTCACCGGCCGCTTCAGGTTGCCGTCGAAGACCGGACGCGGCTGGGCGGGGAAGTCGGTTTCATCGGCAGTTGGGAAAAACAGCGGGCGGGATTGGTGACGTATTTAGCCGAAAACGGCGTGCAGGTAAGGATCTGGGGCGAAGGCTGGAAAAAACAGCCGGCGAACCGGAACCTGATAATCGAAAACCGTCCGCTGCGGGGCGATGAATACGCCCGGGCTATTTGCGCTTTTGATATTAACCTGGGTTTCCTGCGTCGAGTGAACCGGGATTTGCAGACCACCAGAAGCATTGAAATTCCCGCCTGCGGCGGCTTTATGCTGGCGGAACGGAGCAATGAACATTGCAGCTTGTTTGAGGAAGGCCGGGAGGCGGAATTTTTCACCGGGGGAGAGGAATTATTGCGGAAGGTGCGCTACTATCTGGCGCACCGGGAGGCGCGGGAAGCGATCGCCCGGGCCGGGCGGGAACGCTGTCTCCGGGACGGCTACAGTAACGAGGCCCGGCTGAAACGGGTATTTGAACTGATTGACGAAGAACTCTTAAACCGATGATCTGTTATGAGATTTGAAATATTTTTTTACGCGGTTTTCGCGGCCGGGATATGGGGATTTATCTGGCACCAGGCGGTCTGTAAATCCCCGTGGGGATTTGTTTCTCCGAAAAGCCTGCTGGTTTTCGGGATATTTTTCTATTATATCATTCCATCGCTATACTGGTCGTTTCGCTCCTGGCAGTATTATGTGCCCCCGTATTTCGAAGGCCTGCCGCTGGTGCTGGGCAATGTCATTATTTTCGGGCTGCCGTTTCTCGCCTATGCCATGTTCGGGAAAAAAAAGGCCCGGCCGCCGGAAGACAAAATCACCTCCTTGAAATTACAGTACAGCGCCGGATTATGGTTGCTGGCTGTTCCGGCGGCAGCCGGGATTTTAATCCGCATTTATTTCATCCAGTCCGGCTGGATAGCCCGCCTGGGAAGAGAGTTCCCGATATTGTTCGGTTCACAGAATTTCACCATGATCCTTGCCAACTTTACTTATTACATTGCCTGCACGTGTTTTATTTTCATTCTGTTCGGGAATAAAACCCTGCGGCGGAGCGGTTGGATATTATGGGGCGTTGAAGGTTTGCTCCGGTTATTGACTTTCCAGCGCAAAGGCATTGTCCGGTTCGTTTTCCTGTCGTTTGTGCTGGGGATAATCAAAGGCGGTAAAATAACCGTCGCGAAAGCGGCGGGTCTGGCTGGCATCGTTTTGCTGGTGCTGTCGATACTCGGAGCGGCGCAGCATCTGGTCTTCCACCGGATTCAGGAGAGCGGCAGGCAGTATATGACTCTGGAGGATACCATTTCCGTATTATGGAGCGGGGCGGAGGAATACTCTTCAAACACCATTCAGGGCAAGCATATCAGTGAAGAAAGGAATTTTTTACTGCGCAGTCTGGATGACGCCTTATACCGGATGTATGACGCCCGCTCGGCTTCCGCGGTCATGGCCGCCATTCCCGAACTTCTTCCTTTTTCTTACGGCGCGACTTTTCTGAACGTGCTTTATACCTTTATACCGCGTTACTTCTGGAGGAACAAACCGGATATGGCCGACGTGCACCATATAACCAATGAGATCATGTATCCGGAACGGGGTAATCCGCTCGGTACGATTGCTGAATTTTATCTGAGTTGCGGTTATGTTGCGGTATTTTTCGGCGGTCTCGTTTTTCTGCTGATCTGCAACGGCTTCGATTTTCTGCTGGATTACCGGAAAAACTATCTCTGGCCGGCAATTATCTGTTCCTATCCCATTTTGTCCGAGCAGTTCGTCTATGCCAGTTTCAATGCCAGCCAACGGATATGCGAACTGCTGCGGGGATTTATCGTTGTCGGGATGATTGCGGGAGTATTATGGCTTTTTAAAATAAAGCTGGAAAAAATACCGGGAGAAGAAGCTTGAGCGAAAAGGTGCGGAAGTGGGAAAGAATAATTATTTTCCGGCAGGGGCGACTGGGGGATACGATAGTGGCGTTTCCCCTGATCCAGGCTTTGAAAAAACTGTTCCCGGCGGCGGCAATAGTCTATTGTACTCAGAATTTCCGCCGTAAAAAACGCTTGCAGGGCCATGAGGTCGCTGATCTGAGTCCTTATATAGATCAGGTTGCCGTCTATGATTTCGAGGACAGCGCCGGTGAAAAATACCGCGACCTGAAAAGGAAGCTGAAGCCGGGAAAAAACGATTTACTGATTTATCTGCCGTATAACCGCATTCAGCGTTACCAGATACTCCGTGACTGGCTGTTTTTCCGGCTGCTGAATTTCAGACATATGATTTGTTTTAAGGAAAACTGGAACTGGACTTATTTTTACGCCCGGAAACAAAATCAATTCAGGAAAGAACACCTCCGGCTGCTGGACTTCGTTTCCGGAGCCGGGATTCCGGTCGTGTGTCCGGAGCGCTGCGATTTGCGTTTCGCCACCCGTTGGGCGGCGGACAAATTAACGGAGTGGGGAATTGCGGGAGCGGATTTTCTGGCGGTCTGCCCGGGAAGCAATATGCCGAGTAAAGTCTGGCCGGCGGAAAGATATGTCCGGGTCGGCAAGGAGTGGCACCGCCGTACCGGAATGCCGTTGGTCATAATCGGCGGTCCCGAGGAACAGGAGGCGGCCGACCGGATAGCGCGCCGATGGCCCGGTTACGGTTTTTCCGCCTGCGGCGCTTCGCTTACGGAAACGACGGGGTTATTAGCCCGGGCGCGGCTGTATTGCGGCAACGATACGGGCGGTATGCATTTGGCGGCGATTCTGGGAATTCCCTGCCTGGCGGTTTTTTCCGC
This sequence comes from Victivallaceae bacterium, assembly GCA_028718375.1. GTDB lineage: Bacteria > Verrucomicrobiota > Lentisphaeria > Victivallales > Victivallaceae > JAHOYW01. The sequence goes on from JAQULZ010000014.1 coordinate 20,271, forward strand.
CCGCGAACGCCGGGAGTTGTGGTATCCGATGTATGACCGCCATATCGTGTTGAGGGAAAATATGGAATGTGAGGCGTGCAATTTGGAAAAATGTCATACCGAGCCGCCCGCATGTCTGGCCGGGATAACGGTTGACCAGGTGCTGGAGGGGTTGGAAATAATTTATGACCGTTCCGAAAAATGAATCCGGAAAACTGAAACGCCCCAAGGTATTATTGCTGACCAGTGAGTTGTCGCCGTACCGGCTGCCTTTATTCAATGAGCTGACGAAGCGGGTCGATTTAACGGTATGGCTGTGCGGACGGCAGTCGAAAAACCGGAAATGGAAACTTTTACTGGAGGAATATCCCTTCCGCAAAAAATTCCTGATGAGTTTCCGGGCCGGGCCGCTGATGATAAATCCCACTCTCCCGGCGGAGCTCTTGAGGAATAATTATGACCTGTATATTCTCAGTGATGATCAACGGATATTCTTTTCGGAAAGCGTCGCGTTCGCGATCGCGAAAATGTTGCGCCGGCCGGTCATTGTCTGGTCAGGAGGCTGGGACGAGAATTATTATGAAAGCTATAAAAACCTTATCGACCGCCTCCTGCTCCGGCCGGTGAGCCGGCTTTATTACCGATTTACGGACGGCTTTATCGCCTATGGACAGAGAACCCGGAATTATCTCGAAAAAAAAGGTGTCCCGGCCCGGAAAATTTTCACCGGCACCCAGTTCGTGCCCCCGGCGCGGCTTACCGAAGCGGATAAGCGCAGTTGTGCTTCCGCTTTGCGCGTCAACGCAGAAAAACTGGCGGGAAGGAAAGTCGTTTTATCCGTGGGTTCGTTCAGCAAACGCAAAGGCTTCGACGACCTGATCGAGACTTATAAAGAACTGGACTTTTCCGATACCGCGCTGGTATTGGGAGGCGCCGGGGAAGATGAAGAAAAATTGAAACGGCTTGCCGCGGGGCGAAAAGATATCCATTTCGTCGGCTATCTGGAGGGCGCGGATAAGGCTTATTATTATTCACTGGCGGACATTTTCGTGTTTCCGACTTACAGTGATGCCTGGGGACTGGTGACCAACGAAGCCATGATGTTCGGTCTGCCGGTCATCACTACCGAAAAAGCCGGCTGCGCCGATGAACTGATCGACGGCAGCGGTTTTGTTGTAACGGCCGGAGACCGGCGGGCTCTGAGGAAGAAACTGGAACTGCTTCTGAAGTCCGATGAACTCAGGAAGCAAATGGGAAAACGTTCGGAACAAATAATTAAAAACTATGATCTCGAGATGGCCCGGAAAACATTTGTCAATGCGATAAATCATGTAATGAGGAAGGACTGAGGATGATAAAGAAGCAGTTGAGGGAAATCGCCGGAAAAATACCGCTACTTCCCCTGGTATACCGGGCAGTGCGCGACCCTTATATCCGTCATAAGTTGAAGTCCAGGACCGCGGAAAAGGTTTTTACGGATATTTATGAAAAGAACAGTTGGGCGGGAGATAATTCGGTTTCCGGAACCGGTTCGGATCTGTCTCAAACCGGAAAAATCATGACGGAACTTTCAACCCTGTTCCGCGGGCTCGGAATTTCGGCGTTGCTGGACGTTCCCTGCGGCGATTTTTACTGGATGAAGGAACTCGATCTGGGCGGTATCAGTTATATCGGTGCCGACATTGTTCGGGAACTGGTCGCCGAAAACACGACGAAATACGGCCGGGACGGAATCCGGTTCCAATATTTGAATTTGATCACCGACGAGTTGCCGGAGACGGATTTGATTTTTTGCCGGGACTGCCTCGTTCATTTTTCTTTTGCCGATGTTTTTGCCGCGCTGGATAATATTTGCCGGAGCCGGGCCGAATACCTGCTTACCACGACCTTTACCGAACGGAAGCGCAATCATGACATCGCTACCGGACAATGGTCGCCGCGCCGCCTCCAACTGGCACCTTTCAGTTTTCCGGCGCCGCTTAAGCTGATCACCGAAGACTGCCGGGAAGGCAACGGTATTTACGCCGACAAGGCGCTGGGACTGTGGAAAATCGCCGATCTTCGGGCGAGCCTGGCGCAAAACCCCTGTTCCCGCAGCCGGACCGGCGTAAAAGCATGAAAATACTGATCTGTTCAATTTACCTGCCTTCCGGGAATGACGGGGTTTCGTCATCCACCCGGCAATTGGTGTGGGCTTTGGAGCGGCAGGGGGCGGAGGTGTCGGTTTTCACCACCGACTGGGGCTGGAGTTCCGCTGACCTTGTCGAACACCGGTCCGACAAAATGCGGGTCTTTAAAGCCGTTCTGAATAACAATTTCGATTTTTCTTACGGCCTGATCCGGGAATTGAAAAAAATCCGCCGCGGTGATTTCGATCTGGTCCAGTTGAACAGCATTTATTCGGTATCCACGGTTTTCGGCGCGCGTTTTTGCCGGAAAAACCGGCTGCCGTATGTGGTGGCGCCCCACGGCAATTTCATCCCGTCTCTGGGAAACCAGAACCAGCAGATCCGGAGTGTCTGGAAAAAACGGCTGTTTTTCGAGTTGTTTTCGCGCCGGGTGTTGCGCAACGCTGATAAGATTATCTGCAACAGCGAGCTGGAAATGAAGTCGTTAGGCAATAAATTGAAAACGGCTAATCTGGCCTTCATCGGCAACGGTATTGATTGTGCGGCGGTTGCCGAAACCGCGGACTGCGGGATTATTGAAACTGAACTCGGCATAAAAACCGGGACGCCCGTATTTCTGTTCCTGGGCCGCCTGGCGGAAGAAAAGGCGATTCCGTTTTTATTGGAACTCTGGGACGTTCTGGTGAAAAAAATGCCGGAAGCTACCCTGGTTATCTGCGGTGAAAGCATCCGGGATTCGTTGCGGAAGTTCAGGGAACAGGTACGGAATCTGGCCCGGCCGGAAAACGTCATCATGCCCGGTCCGGTAACGGGAGAACTCAAACAGGCCCTGCTGCACCACAGCCGCTGCCTGTTGCTGCCGTCCCATTTCGAAAGTTTCGGCTATGTGGTGCTGGAAGCGCTAGGTTCCGGAATTCCGGTGGTCGCGAGTCGGGGAACGCCCTGGAGCGTCCTGGAGGAAAAACGCCTGGGGCGGTGGCTGCCGCGGGATATTCAAACCTGGGTGGACGCGCTGGTTGCGCTTGACCGGGAGGAGAGCTTTCATGATGAGAACTTCTCCGCTTACAGCCGGAAATGGGTCGAGGACAATTTCAGTTGGCGGACTCTTGCCGGCAAGTATCTCAATTTGTATGAAGACATAGTTAAACATCATCGGGACTAATTAATCAGGTTGTAATTGTCATGGATTTTAAAAAAATATTATTGATTACTCCTCCGGTCAAGACCGAGATCGGGCCGGTAAGGCCGAGCCTGGGGCTGGGGTATCTGGCCCAAATGTTGCTGGAAAACGGGATCAAATATGAGATTCTGGATATGTTGCTGGGGTATACGCCGGATGACCTGCACCGGAAAATTACGGAGTTTAAACCCGATTTGCTTGGAGTCAGTCTGTTCAGCAACAAATATAAAACCGCTTACCAGACCATCGACGGCGTCAAAAATGAATTCCCGGCGCTTAAAATCGTAGCCGGCGGCCCGCACGTATCCTGTTTGCAGGAGAAAGTGCTGGAGGACTGTCCGGGGATCGATTACGGGGTTATTCTGGAAGGCGAAGGTGCGCTGCTGGAACTTTGCCGCGGCTGCGATCCGGCTGAAATCCGGAACCTGATGTACCGGAAAGAGGGGAAAGTAGTGAAAAATCCCGTCCGGGAATTCATTCGCAATCTGGACGCCGTTTCTTTCCCGCGCTACGTCGGTTTCGAGATCGATAAATACATTGATGAAAAGGCGGTCATTTCTTCCCGGGGCTGTCCTTATAACTGCACTTACTGTGCGGTTAAACTCACCAGCGGCCGGCAGGTCAGACTGCGGAGTCCGGAAAAGGTGGTCGATGAAATCGAATACTGGTATAAACGCGGTTACCGGCAGTTCAGTTTTCAGGACGACAATTTCACGGCTACCAAAAAAAAGGTGTTCGCCATGTGCGACGAGATCGAACGCCGGAATTTCAAAGGCCTGTTTCTGCGCTGCGCCGGCGCCCGGGCTGATAAGCTGGATCGGGAAGTCCTGGGCCGGATGAAGGCGGTGGGTTTCAAGACCATCGCGATCGGGGTGGAGGTCGGCAATGACAAAATGCTTAAAATCATCAAAAAAGGCGAAAATTTCGCCGCGATCGATAACGCCGTGAAACTGGCGACGGAACTCGATTTCGACGTCTATCTGAATTTCCTGGCCGGGGTGCCCGGAGAAACCGCCGCGGACCGGCGGGACGCGGTGGATTTCGCATTGAAATATCCGGTTTTTTATGCGGAATGGTCTAACCTGATTCCCTACCCCGGAACGGAATTGTACGCCTGCCTGACGGAGCGAAACTACCTGCTCAAATCGCCCGATGAATATCTGAACGATGATTCCACGATCTCCAACACGCCGGTTTTCACCACTCCGGACTGGTCGTTCAAAAACCGGAAAAAAGCCCTGGCTTTTTATAAGAAAATCCGGCGGAAGGTACTGCGCCGGGGATTGCTGAGACGGCTCGAAAGCAGCCGGATTCCGGCCGGGATAAGGCATCTGGCCGCTTATCTCATGGTATCCGAAACGTTCAGCAAATACCTGTTCCAGAACCGGCTGCGCCGGATCGCCGATCTGATGCGGTTTAAAATGTACCAAGCCAAAGGCGGAAAAGCGAATGACTGAAAACACGCTGCTGTCAACCGTTAATATCAGGTCTGGATAAATTAAACGGGACTGGAATTATGATTATATGGCTTATAGAGACCGGGGAACCGCTGCCGATAAAAAGTGGAATCAGGAAATTCAGAATAGCGCTTTTAGCAGAAAAATTAGTGGAACGCGGGCATGAAGTGTTCTGGTGGGCTAGCGCTTTTGACCATCAGAAAAAGACGTTTATTGCCGCGCGGGATAAAAATTATTCGATTTCTGAAGGCTATGCGATACGGGTTCTTCGCGGTCTGAATTACCGGAAGAATGTATCTTTAGCCCGGTATATCAGCAATCAAATCATCGCGTTGAAATTCAGAATTCAATCAAAAAAATATCCAAAACCCGATATTATAATAGTTACCACGCCGGACCACTTGATGGCATACGAAGTTGCGCGTTACGCCCGGGGAAATAATATTCCTTTCATGGTGGATATATTGGATCTTTGGCCCGATATCTTTCTTGATCGTTTAAAAAATACCGGCTTGTACAATCTGGGGAAAATGGTATTGGCCTTTGATTTTTTACGATTATCCTTTTTGCTTAAAAACGCGAATTGCTTGTTAGCGGTTTCGGAAGGTTATCTCAGATGGGGCTTAAATAAAGTTGGAAGGCTGCAAAACAGGTTTGATAAAGTAGTGTATCTTGGTTATAAGCCGCTTCCCGCAAATCCGGTTGATTCGAATGAAAAATCAAAAATTTCCGTTTGGCTGGAAAAAAGAAAAAATCAGAAAATAATTCTTTTCATTGGAACTTTCGGCGTTTCTTACGATCTGGAGCTTGTGGTGGACGTTGCCGCGTATTTTGAAAAATCAGGAAGAACCGACATTTGTTTTGTTCTGGCCGGCACGGGGGAAAAGTTTGACCTGATCAGTCGCCGGACCGCCGGTCTGAACAATTTAGTTTTAACCGGCTGGATAGATAAAGATGAAATTGATATTTTGTTAAGCAAAGCATCGGTAGGCTTGTTGACATATACCAAAGACGCCCCTCAGGGTTTATCTAACAAGCCGTTTGAATACTTATCCGCCGGTCTCCCCCTGGTCAGCTCTCTTACTGGGGAAATGTCTGAGTTTATAAACCAATACCAGTTTGGTTTAAACTATTCGCCCGGAGATTTGGATGGATTGCGGAGCTGCATTGAGCGTCTGGTTGACGAGCCTGATTTATACGGGAATTTATCCCGAAAGGCATCTGATTTTTTTAAAGAATTCGGAGATGCGAATAATATTTACCATGAATATGCCCGGCATATTGAAAAATTTTTTGCGGAGCAAAAAGAAGAGCCGAAAAAAGAACGTTCAGAAATATCAGTTAAATTGTAACATTCAAAAATCAGTGTATAATATGAGGTAAACTTATGGAAAAAGAATATGTTCCGGAGTTGGAATGGGCGGACGAAGAAGTCAGTCAGGAACAAGTGCAGCGTTTATGCAACCGTTATTATTGGGCGGGAGAATACTGCCGCGGCAAAGACACCGCCGAACTGGCCTGCGGTACCGGACAGAGCGCCGGCTACCTGAGCCGCCTGGCGAAATCTTACGTGGCGGGCGATATTTCCCGCGAAGTTCTGGAACTGGCCCGGGGCCATTACGGGGAACGGATCAACTTTATTGAAGCCGATGCCCACGAACTGCCGTTCGGGGATCATTCCAAGGATGTCGTGATTCTGTTCGAAGCGGTTTATTATCTGAAAGATATTGATAAATTTCTGCAGGAATGCAAACGGGTGCTGCGGCCGGGCGGCAAACTGCTGATCGTTACCGCCAACAAGGACTTATATGATTTTCATCCCAGCAAATACGCGGTTAAGTATTACGGCGTCGTCGAATTGCGGGAGCTGTTGACGAAACACGGGTTTCAGGCCGAATTTTTCGGGGATACGCCGTTCAGCGGCGTCTCCTTGAAACAAAGAATCCTGCGGCCGGTGAAAAAAGCGGTGGTCAGCCTGAATCTGCTGCCGAAATCCAACGCGGGCAAACGGCTGCTTAAGAAATTCGTGTTCGGCGGCCTGATCAGAATGCCGCGGGAAATTACGGCCGGGACCGCGGTGGTCATCCCGCCCGTCAGATTGAGTCCGGACGGGAGAGACACTGAACATAAGGTCATTTTCTGTGCCGCCGAGGCCGGGTAAACCATGACGGGATTAATTAAAAAATAATTATTTTCAGGAGATTGAGCCGATGAGACAAATACCTTTTTTTAACTACCCTCATGTCTATCAACAACAAAAGGAAGAAATTCTTGCCTCCATGATGAGAGTTATGGAGCGGGGAGCGTTCATTCTGCAGGAAGAGCTTTTTCAATTTGAACGGGAAATCGCCCGGTTCGTAAATGCGGAATATGCCGTGGGGGTCGCCAACGGGACGGAGTCGATGTTTGTCGCGTTGCTGGCCGCCGGCATCGGCCCCGGGGATGAAGTGATTTTATGTTCTCATACCTATATCGCGACGGCGGCGGCGGTGCATTTCACCGGAGCGACGCCGGTACTCGTCGATTGCGGGGAAGACCGGCTAATTGATCCGGTCGCGGTGGAAAATGCGGTCACTTCCAGAACCCGGGCCGTTATGCCGACCCATCTCAATGGCCGCACCTGTAATATGGACAGGCTGCAGGCAGTCGCCGCCAAGCACGGATTAATCATTATTGAAGACGCCGCCCAGGCCTTGGGTTCGAAATTCAAAGGCCGCAGTGCGGGAACCTTTGGATTTGCCGGTTCGGTCAGTCTTTATCCCGCCAAAGTGCTGGGATGTTTTGGGGACGGCGGCGTTCTTTTTACCAACGCTGAAAAAACCTATGAACAATTATTGAAACTGCATGATCACGGCCGGGATGAGAACGGCATGGTCGTCACCTGGGGAGTGAACAGCCGGCTGGACACGCTCCAGGCGGCGGTTTTATTGCCTAAGCTGAAGAATTTTCCGAATGAAATTATCCGGAGACGGAAATTGGCGCAACTTTATACGGATAATCTTAAAGACGTCCCGGAATTGAGATTGCCTCCCGCGCCGGATGCGGATAATGACCATTTCGATATTTATCAGAATTATGAACTGGAAGCCGAAAACCGGGATGAATTGCGGCAATATCTGAAAAATAACGGAGTCGGTTCAATTATCCAGTGGGGAGGAACGCCGGTGCATAAATTTACCGGGCTGGGGCTTCCCGGGAAATGTTTGCCGGTGGTGGAGGAATTTTTCAGGAAATGTTTTTTACTGCCGATGAATACATCTTTGTCTGATGATGACGTATATTACATCTGTGAAATCATCAGAAAATTTTATGGCGGTTGTTAGTGGGTTACCGCGCCGGGAGCGTATAAATGGAATATGCTGAAGATACTCTTTTGAATATTTACGAAAAACTCGTTCTGATCCGTTATTGTGAAGAGAGTTTTGTCGATCCCATTTTGAACGGGGAAATTATTGGTCCGGTTCATTTGTATTCGGGAGAAGAAGCGGTTGCGGTGGGAGTGTGCGCGGCGTTGAAAAAAAGTGATGTCGTTTTCGGCACTCATCGTTCGCACGGTCACTTTATCGCGAAGGGCGGTTCGGTACGGAAACTGGTCAGCGAAGTGTATTGCCGCGACAGCGGCTGCAGTAAGGGACGCGGCGGCTCTCAGCATCTTATCGATGTTTCCGCCGGCATGCTGGGGGCCACTCCGATTGTGGGAGGCACCATATCACTGGCCCTGGGGGCGGCGCTGGCGGCCTCGCTGAGGAAGGACAAAAGTGTCGCCGTCGCTTTTTTCGGGGACGGGGCCTCGGGCGAGGGCGTGCTGTGGGAATGCGTGAACTTTGCTTCAGTAAAAAAATTGCCGATTATTTTTGTCTGTGAAAACAATTTATATTCGACCCATATGTCGATAGATGAAATCAGGGCGAACAGAAACGTTTATGAAACCGCGAAATCCTTTGATATATTTTCCAAACAGATTGACGGCAATAATGTTCTGGACGTATTCGAAACCGCGAAGCTGGCGGTGGATTTATGCAGAAATAGTGAGGGCCCCTGTTTTATCGAGGCGAAGACCTACCGGCTGCGCGGCCATGTCGGGCCGGATGATAATATCCAGGGAACTCATACGGACATCAGGCCTGAAGCTGAATTGGAGAGCTGGAAAAAAAGAGATCCAGTCAAGCTGTTCGAGGAATATTTATTGACGGCCGGGATTGGCCGGGAGGCGTTGGACGAAATAAAAAACCGGGCCGGCCTGGAAGTAAAAGCTGCCGTCGAATCGCTGCGTGAAACCCAAAAACCTGCGGGAAAAGAGGAACTTCTGAAATATGTCTTCAGATAACAGAAAAATTACTTATGCCCGGGCGATCAACGAGGCATTAAAACAAAAGATGCGTTCGGATGATACGGTTTTTGTTATCGGCCAGGGGGTGAAGAGTCCCTGGTATGTCGGTCATACCTGTGCGGATTTGATTGAGGAGTTCGGCGCGGAGAGGATTATTGATACGCCGGTTTCCGAAAATGCGATGACCGGGGTTGCGGTTGGCGCGTCGATTGCCGGGATGAAGGCGGTGGCGGTGCATCCCCGCATGGATTTTATGCTCTACGGTTTGGATCCGATCATCAATCAGGCCGCTAACTGGCATTACATGTTCGGCGGCGGCGCCTCCGTTCCGGTCGTTATCTGGGCCATCATTAACCGCGGCGGCGAACAGGGTTCCCAGCATTCCCAGGCTTTGCAGGCGCTGTTCGCTCATATTCCGGGACTGAAAGTGGTCATGCCGGCCGACGCGTACAGCGCCAAAGGATTGCTGGTTGCCGCAATTGAAGATCCGAATCCGGTCGTATTTATTGATGACCGCTGGCTTTATAACAATTCAGGGGAGGTTCCGGAGGAATTGTACAAAGTTCCGATCGGCCAGGCACGCCTGGTGAAGGAAGGGAAAGATATGACGGCAGTAGCCTCGTCGTTTCTGCTTGGAGAAGCGGAAAAAGCCGTTAATCAATTAGCAGACGAGGGGATAGAGGTTGAATTAATTGATTTAAGGACGATAAAACCGTTCGATAAGGAGGCAATATCAAAGTCGGTGAAAAAAACCGGAAAATTACTGGTTATCGACGGCGGCTGGAAAAGTTTCGGCGTGTCGGCTGAAATAGCGGCCTGGATTTCAAGTGAATGTTTCAATGAATTGAAAGCACCGGTGTTCCGGTTGGCATTGCCGGACTGTCCGGCTCCCGCAAGTTGCGATCTGGAAAAAGAATTTTATTTTGACAGTTTTACCATAATCAGCGAAATCAGGAGAATTGTTCAGCAATGAAAAGGTTTTTTGACATAATGGCCGCTTTGTTCGGTCTGATCTTAACCTCGCCGGTAACGGTCCCCGTTATGATTTTAGTCTGGCTGCAGGATCGCCATTCGCCGTTTTATATTGCGCCGCGGGTCGGGCGCGGCGGAAAATTGTTCCGGATGGTGAAATTGCGCTCGATGGTCATCAACGCCGATAAAAGCGGGGTGGATTCGACTTCAGCGGACGACCGGCGGATCACCTGGGTCGGTAAGCTCATCCGGAAATACAAGCTGGATGAAGTTTCTCAACTCTGGAATGTACTGAAGGGGGACATGAGTCTGGTCGGGCCGCGTCCGAACGTGGAGAGGGAAGTGAATATTTATACTGAAACGGAAAAACAGCTGCTTGACGTACGCCCCGGAATCACCGACCTGGCATCGATAGTTTTCTCGGATGAGGGGGATATCCTGGCCGGCAGCAGTGATCCGGATCTCAAATACAATCAGGTCATCCGCCCCTGGAAAAGCCGTCTGGGGCTGCTGTATATTGAACGCCGGAACCTGTTCCTGGACGTGGAAATCATTATTCTGACGGCGTTTGCCATCGTCTCCAAGCCCGTGGCCCTGCGGGGAATAAATAAAATTCTGATCAGGCTCAATGCCGATTCCGAATTGATTCAGACCGCTTTACGGCAGGAACCGCTTTCTCCGTATCCGCCTCCGGGAAGTGCGGAGATCGTGCAAAGCCGTTAAAAATGATCCGGACTGCGCCAAAAACGGAAAAAACGCGCGGGACAATTTCCCGAACCGCGCTGTATCTGGTTTTAATCGTCCTGCTGGCCGGAGTTGTTCGGGTAGTACGGGCGCTGGAAAAGGAACGTTACAGCACCGACGTCTATTTGTATTTCAGGATGGCGGAACACTGGGCTTATCACGGCGCGGACTATACTTACTCGTATGACACCGAAACGGTTCCGCCGCTGTTGCCGTGCCTGATGGCCGCGGGATATAATTGCGGCCTGTCTCCGGAACATACCGGTTTGATCGTCGGCGCGGGGCTGGGCGCGCTGTTGCCGCTGGCCGCGTTCTGGATCGCGCTTAATCTGTTTTCGCCTGCGGACGGTGCTCGCTCCGCCGGCCGGAGTTATGCTCTGCTGGCCGCGCTGCTGGTTGCCGTGCATCCGTTTCTGGTCCGGATCAGCGTCAGTTGTCTGCGGGAAATAT
>JAQULZ010000015.1 GCA_028718375.1 Victivallaceae bacterium
CCGACTTTGCCGGCAATTTGGTCGAAAAATGCTTAAATAGCGCTGCTATTCGCGCTTTTTCGCCCTGAATTTCGGCTTTGCCGGATGATTTTCTCGTTACGAAGCCCTCAGTCCGACAGACTGCTAGGCGGAGGGCTACTTGCTGATTTCCATTTTTTCTTTGCCGGTGATACAGACTGTCCGCCGGTCGGTTACGATCAGCGCTTTTTTACCGCATTTTTTGCCGGCCAGAAGGGCGACTGCGAAAACGGCTCCGGTAATGATTACCAAAGCGATGATCGCGCTTACCAGGCCGGTAAAACAGGTCAGTACAATTCCGGCGATACCGGCAATGATAACCGGTATGATCAGCAGCAACGGGACCTTCCAGGGAGAAACGGAACTTTCCTGCACCGCGATGACTTCTTCGCCGTTTTGGGGTTTGAATTGAGTCCAGGCCGGAATTGCGACTTTGACTTTTGCCACTTCCTTTCCGGCGGATTTCGGCGCGGCGGACTTGGCTTTGGAAGGAGCGGTGGAGGTGACGAACTTGAAATCGTCCTTGACTTCAGGGATCATGCCGATTCCCGACCGGGATAATTTTACGGTATTGGTGGGGGCTGCAGTTTCATCGGATTGCACTCCCTGGACCGGTCCGGTTTCCGTATTTTCCAAAGTTCCTTCGGATTTGGCTTTGGGGGGCGGAATCTCAAATAAAGTACCACATTCGGCGCATTCCGCCGTTTCGCCGCAAAATTCCGGCGGAACACTGAATACGGCCTTGCATCCGGGACAGGCCACATTGATTTCTTCAGCCATCGTAAAATTCTCCCAAGAATTTAAAACTACGGGAACCTCCGGTTTTGCCGTCATCCGGAATCAACTGGAGTAACCAGGAAATAACCATCTTCCGTAAAATAGCATGGTTTTTTTATTTAGCTAACGATTTAATTTTTTTTAGCCAAATAATTATAAGCCGGTTTCCCGGACGACACTGATAAAAGTCGCCGTTATTGAAAGAACAGTGTTTTTCGTCCGGCTCGCCCGCTCAACATCCGGAAAAAATACGCTCCGCTGATTTTTCCGGACATCGCTTAGCGAGAGCGGTACTTTTTCAGGCGCAACAGGTTGCGCATAAATTTCGCCCGTTGAAGACGGGCGACCAGCGTTTTCGACCGCTGGACCACCGACCAGAACAAGTTCTGGACTATGTTATTTTTTTACTTTTGGCGGTGTCGTCTTCCCGGTTTTATACTGATTTCAAAGCGCTTACTAAAGTGCTTTTATCTTTCAGGCCGACGAAATCCTTGACGACTTTCCCGTCTTTCAGGATAAAGATGGCGGGAATGCTGCGTACGCCGTACTGAGCGGCCAGTTCCTGCTCTTCTTCGATATTGACTTTGGCGATCACCGCCTGGTCACCCATTTCTTCAGCCACCTGTTCCAATATCGGGCCCAACATCCGGCAGGGGCCGCACCAGCTCGCCCAGAAGTCGATCAATACCAAACCTTTTGAGGTAACCTCGGCAAAATCAGCGCTGTTCAAATGTTTCACTTCACTCATTGGACATTCTCCTTCTTGATATTATGAGCTAAAGGCCGGTTTAAATAGAAACATACTTGCCGATAACGATAAGTCAATCCGCTTTCAGTATTTTTGCGATTTCGGCGGTTAATTTCGAAGCCGCGCGAATGCCTTGTTCAATATCCGCGCCGGCGTTGATCCGGCGCATCACGGCGCTGCCGACGACAATGCCGTCCGTGAACCGGGTCAAATACCGTACCTTTTCCGCTGAATCGATCCCGAAGCCGGCGGCCAGCGGCACCGGGCAGCTTTGGCGCAGTTCCGCCAGGCGTTTTTCCAGTTCCGGATCGAAAGCCGCGCCTCCCCCGGTAACCCCTTTGGAAGTGATGCAGTAAACAAATCCGGTGGCGTCACGGACGATTTGGGCAGCGCGTTCCGGCGGCGTGGTCGGGGCAACCAGCGGGATCAGGGACAAGCGGTGTTTATTCAGGGCGGGCAGTAATTCCTGCCGGTGTTCGAACGCCAGGTCCACGACCAGTAAACCGTCAATTCCGGCCGCTGCCGCGGCGGCGGCGAGTTTTTCGATGCCGTACGCCAGGATCACATTGTAATAGGAAAACAGAATCAGCGGGGTGTCGGGATAACGCCGGCGGATATTTTTTGTCCGGTCAAGAACGCCCTGCAGGGTGGTTCCGGCGGCCAGGGCGCGCCGGGCGGATTCCTGGATAACCGGGCCGTCGGCCATCGGATCGGAAAACGGTACTCCCAGTTCAATGATATCCGCGCCCGCGCTGATCAGTTCCGTGACCAGGCGTTCGCTGTTTTCGAGGTCGGGACATCCCATCGTCACGTAAACCACCAGGGCATTGCGGTTTTCGCTCCGGCATTTGGCAAAAGTATTACTTATTCGGTTCATTTTCCTGATATTCCTTTACGCTTTGCAGGTCTTTGTCGCCGCGGCCGGACAAGTTGACGATGATGATTTCGTCCGGAGATAATCCCGGCGCCCGTTTGATTGCTTCCGCCACGGCGTGGGATGATTCCAGCGCCGGGATGATGCCTTCGGTACGGCACAGCAGCTCGAACGCGGCGACCGCCTCGGCGTCCGTGATGACGGTGTATTCCGCCTGTCCGGAATCGCTGAAATAACAATGTTCCGGCCCTACGCCGGGATAATCCAGTCCGGCGGAGATCGAGTGGGTCGTCCGGATCTGGCCGTCCTCATCCTGCAGCAGGTACATTTTGGTGCCGTGGAGCACGCCCAGTTTTCCGCCGGAGATACTCGCGGCGTGCAGCCCGGTTTCAAGACCGCGGCCGCCGGCTTCGACCCCGACCAGTTTAACTTGCTTATCAGCGGTGAAACCGGCGAATATACCCATTGCGTTGCTGCCGCCGCCGACGCAGGCAATCACCTGTGCCGGCAGTTTCCCGGTTTTTTCCAGAATCTGGCGGTGGGTTTCTTCGCCGATAATTTTCTGGAATTCCCGCACCATTTCCGGATACGGATGCGGCCCGGCGACCGTGCCGATCACATAAAAAGTATCGTCAACGGTTTCCACCCAATTCCGGATCGCCTCGTTCATGGCGTCCTTGAGGGTCGCGTTTTCCGGCGGTACCGCGGAAACTTTGGCGCCGAGCACCTCCATGCGCCGGACGTTCGAGGCCTGGCGGCGGATGTCTTCCGTACCCATGAACACTTCACATTCGAAACCCAGCAGCGCTGCTGCGGTCGCGGTGGCGACGCCGTGCATGCCGGCGCCGGTTTCCGCGATCAGCCGTTGTTTGCCCATGAATTTCGCCAGCAGCGCCTGGCCGATGGTATTGTTTACCTTGTGCGCGCCGGTGTGATTCAGATCCTCGCGCTTCAGATAAATCTGCGCGCCGCCGCAATGCGCGGTCAGCCGTTTCGCCAGGTAAAGCGGGGACGGCCGCCCCACGTAATCCCGCAGATATTCTTCCAGTTCATTCCGGCAGGCCGCATCGCGCCTGAACTCATGAAACGCTTTTTCCACCGCGTGTAAAGCCGGCATCAGCGTTTCCGCCACGTACTGGCCGCCGTAAATCCCGTAAAAACCTTTTTTGTTCATAAGCCGTTTCCCGATTTCCGTTATTTTATCCTTATCCTTTATGCCGGGTGCGGTTTCCACGCCGCTGTTGACGTCGATGACCGCCGGTTGAACTTGGGCGACGGCCTCCGCCAGGTTCGACGGGGTAATGCCGCCCGCCAGAACCACCCGGCGCCGGCGGCTCAGTTCTGCCGCCAGTCGCCAGTTGCCCGTTGTTCCGGTACCGCCGCGCTGTTCCGCGGTCATGGTATCGGCCAGAATTGCGTCCGCCGGATAGGCGGCCGCGTATTCCGCATCCGCCGCCGTATCCAGGCGCAGCGCCTTCCAGACTTCCACTCCGGTCAGTTGCCGGGCGAATTCCGGGGTTTCGTCGCCGTGCAGCTGGACTATGTCCAGGCCGCAAAATTCAACGGTTTTCCTGATGACGGCGGCGGGAGCGTTCACGAACACCCCGACTTTTTTAACTCCGGCAGGCACCGCGGCGCTCAATTCCCGAACTTGTTCGGGGGTGACGCCGCGCGGCGACTTCGAGTAAAAAATAAACCCCACGTAACGGGCTCCGGCGCTCACTGCGGCAATGATGTCCTGGCGCCGGGTCAGGCCGCAGATTTTCAGTTCGGTACGCATAACAGTTCCCTCAGTTTCCGGCCGGGGGACGCGGCGCTCATCAGCGCCTCGCCGACCAGGAAGCCGTCCGCGCCCTGGTTCCGCAGGCGGACCAGGTCGGCATGGCCGAAAATTCCGCTTTCCGCGACTCTGACTTTCGCCGCCGGAATGGAGATGAGCATTTTCCGGGTCAGTTCCGGATCCGTTTTAAAGGTCCGGAGGTCACGGCTGTTGATCCCGATAATCGCAGCGTCCGTACTTAAGACGAAGTCCAACTCCGCCGGGGTATGGACTTCGGCCAGTACTTCCAGGCGGAAAGCGCGGGCGGCGTCCAGCAGCCGCCGGAAAAGCTCCGGCGGCAGCGCCGCCGCGATCAGCAGCACCGCGTCCGCGCCGAATGCCGCCGCTTCCGCGAGCTGATAGTCGTCAAAAATGAAATCCTTGCGCAATACCGGCAGCTGTGCCTGAGCCGCGACTTGCTCCAGGTAGGCCGGCGAACCCTGGAAATAAAATTTTTCCGTCAATACCGACAGGGCGGCGGCTCCGGCTCGTTCCAGTTCGTGCGCCAGGTTCACGGGTGAAAAATCTTCCCGGATCAGTCCTTTCGACGGCGAGGCCTTTTTAAGCTCGGCGATGACGTTCAATCCGTCCCGGCGCAGCGCTGCGGCGAAACAGCCTGGCCGTACCGCCCGCCGCCGTTCCGGCAGCGGCGCTTTGTTCAGGGCGGCGCGGTTGGTGGCGATGATTTTTTCCAGAATATTCATGAGTTGCTCGCCTCGATCAGACGCTTGAGTTTGTCCAGCGCGGCCCCGGAATCGAGCGCTTTTTCCGCCAGAATGACGGCGTCTTCCAGAGTGTCCGCCTGTTCCCCGGCGACGATCGCCGCCGCAGTGTTCAGCAGTACCGCCGCCCGCGCTCCGTCCCGGCGTTCGCCGCTCAGCACGGCGCGGATGATCGCCGCGTTGGTTTCGGGGCCGCCGCCGCGCAAATCCTCCGCGTCATAGGTGCGTCCCACCAGCAGTTCGGGATATAATTCGTAGGTTCGTACTGTTCCGTCGCGCAATTCGGTGACCCGGGTGTTGCCGGTACAGGTGATTTCGTCCAGCCCGTCCTGACCGTGAACGACGAAAGCCCGCCGCGTCCCCAGATTTTTCAGTACCGCCGCGAACAGCTCGGTCAAAACCGGCGAAAATACCCCGATTACCTGTCCCGAAGCATTGGCCGGGTTGGTCAGCGGCCCTAAAATATTGAAGATGGTGCGCAATTTCAGCTCCCGTCGGACCGGCATGACGTTTTTCATGGCCGGATGCATCCGGGGCGCGAATAAAAAGCCGATGCCGTTTTCCCGGATGCTCTGTTCCATCACTACCGGCTCGACTTCCAGATTGAATCCCAACGCGGCGAGCACGTCCGCGGAACCGCACCGGCTCGAACTGTTGCGGTTGCCGTGTTTGGCGACCGTAACTCCGGCTCCGGCCGCTGCCAGCGCCGCCGCCGTCGAAATATTGAAAGTATCGGCGCCGTCGCCGCCGGTGCCGCAGGTATCCACCACATTCGGCGTCCCGGCGTCGATGAACACCGCCTGTTCCCGCATCGCCCGCGCCGCGCCGGTGACTTCATCGACGCTTTCGCCTTTCATCCGCAGGGCGACCAGGAACGCCGCGAGCATTGCCGGGCTGATCCGGCCCTGCATGATCTCGGCCATGGCCTGAGCCATTTCCGGGGCCGACAGATCCGTTCCCTCAACTACTTTTTTTAATGCGTCAGCGAACATGCCTTAACCTCATCGAGAAAATTGGCGAGCTGCCGTTTGCCGGTCGAAGTCAACACCGATTCAGGATGATACTGAATCCCCTCGATCAAAAATTTTTTATGCCGGACGCCCATGATTTCCCCGTCGTCGACCGTGCGCGCGGTTATTTCCAGACAGTCCGGCAGCGTCGATTCATCCAGGGCCAGCGAATGATAGCGGACTACTTTCAGCCCGGCGGGCAGTTTCGTAAACAATCCTTTGCCGTCATGTTTAATCTCGGAAGTCTTGCCGTGCATGATCTGTTTCGCCTGCACCACCTTGCCGCCGAACACCTGCCCGATGGCCTGATGCCCCAGACAAACCCCCAGAACCGGGATTTTTCCGGCCGCCGCCTGGATCAGTTCCAGTGAAATTCCGGCGTTTTCCGGCCGCCCCGGCCCGGGGGAAATGACGATGGCTTCCGGTTTCAGGGCCAAAGCTTCCGCCACCGTCAGTTCGTCGTTGCGTTTCACTATCACCTTGTAATTCAACGCCGAAATATACTGCACTAAATTATAAGTAAATGAATCATAATTGTCAATCATTAATATCATGATAAAAACCTCCTTTTTCCCGACTTATATTTCCAGCCCGTTGGCGGCCAGATCGATCGCCCGGAACAACGCCCCGGCCTTGTGGCGGGTTTCCTCGTATTCGGTTTCCGGGTCGGAATCGGCGACTATCCCCGCTCCGGCCTGCATCGAAATCCGTCCGTCGTCGATCTCGAAGGTCCGGATAGTGATCGCCATATCCATATCGCCGTTGTAGGAAAAATATCCGACTCCGCCGCCGTAAGCGTCCCGGGCTTCCGGTTCCAGTTCGTCGATAATCTCCATCGCCCGGATTTTCGGCGCGCCGCTCAGCGTCCCCGCCGGAAAAGTGGCTTTGATCAGGTCGAAACAATCGAGTTCCGGCCGGATCTGAGCTTCGATATCCGAAACCAGATGCATCACGTGCGAATAGCGCTCGACGCCCATGAACTGTTTCACCTGGACGCTGGCGGTCGAAGCCACCCGCCCCAGATCATTGCGTCCCAGATCGACCAGCATCAGGTGTTCGGCGCGTTCCTTGACGTCTTCGAGCAGTTCGTTAGCCAGTACCCGGTCGGCGTGTTCGTCCGCGCCGCGCGGCCGGGTGCCGGCGATCGGCCGCAGAATGATTTTGGCGGCGCGTTTGCATACCATGGTTTCGGGCGACGACCCCAGCAGGAGTTTGCCGCCGAATTTAAGGAAAAAATTGTACGGGGACGGATTGATCAGCCGCAGCGCCCGGTACAACTGCAGCGGCTGAACGTTCAATTCGACGCTGAAACGCTGGGACGGTACTACTTGAATAATATCCCCCTTGACGATGTAATCTTTCGCTTTTTCGACCATGTGCATGAAATCGGTCTTTGACATATTCGACCGGATAGCCGTCCGGTCAAATACAAATTTGTCCGCGTTCCGCCGCAACGGAGGCTGTTTCATCCGTTGTTCGATCCGGGTTATCGCTTCGCACGCCCGGTTGTAAGTTTTCCGAACGCTGACGCCGTCCTGTTGCCGGGCACAGCAGACGATCCGCACTGTATGCAGGACATTGTCGAAAATAATCATGCAGTCGGTCAGCATCAGACAAGCTGTACACTCCGGCAGTTCTTCGGCCGCCCGCGGCAGCCGTTCAAACTCCCGGACGGTATTGTAACCGACATAACCGACCGCGCCGCCGATGAATTTCGGCAGTTCCGGGAACTCGAACACCTTCTGTTTAAGCACCAGGCCGCGCAACGCGGTCAGCGGACCGTTGGGGGGAATCGCCAAGGCCCGGCGGCGGCCGTTTTCGGTTAAATAAGGGACGCCTTTTTCGACGGTGAAGCGCGCGTAAGGCTCTATTCCCAGAAAGGAATAGCGGCCGCGGCGTTCCCCGCCTTCGACGCTTTCCAGCAGGAAAACTTCCTCATCTTCGACAAAGCGGCTCAAGACCGATACGGGACTGTCCATATCCATCAGATATTCTTTATAGACCGGCACCAGATAGCCGGCGGCGGTCAGTTTTTCGAATTCCTTGAAATCAGGTTTAAACATTTTTATCCTCTTTAAAATTATATATTAATGGTTATTTCATTTCGATTCGGGCATAAAAAAATCGCGGATTAAACTTTTTCAGGGTCAATCCGCGATGATAGCTCAGCTTTCAAAACAGCACAAAACGTACTACGGACGAACCCGCCAGCAGTACCACCACCAGAATTTGCTGTTTGCATTGGATGTCATTTCACTTTAAAATCCGTTAACTGAATCCGCTGCCGGTTATAAGAACCTCTCAAATATGATTTGTCAAGATGAAAAAAGATTTTTTTTATGATTTCTCAAAATTACCGCTGCCGGCGGCACCGGCGTTATTGGGCGAAACGGCTTGAACTGTGCAGATAGCTTTTACGTTTCTTTTTATAGGCCTCGATGTTTTTATTCACTCTCTCCTTGTCGGCCAGGAATAAGACCTTGGCCTGGATTTCATATTTTTCGATCACATTGACTTCCAGGGGAATGGTCTTGACAAATGAATCCGTATAAATGGGAGTTCCGTCAGGACGGTTGGAGGTTACCGCCCAGGTACCGACCGGGTCGTTGCTGCCGTAGGCTTCATTTTGCGGAATTTCCACCTCACCGGTCTTGACCCGTTTGAAGGAGACTACTTCAATCGCGTTTGCGCCGTATTCGCGGGCTTTTTCAATCAGCTCCGCTTTAACCTCTTCGGTATTGGTTCCGTCCGGAGCGGTGATTTCCGCTCGTCCAAGCACTTTATAGGTATCCGGCGGCACCGAATCTTTGGAATTGTAAAAAGCCACGGCCTGATCCGGTTTCAGAGGTGCGAGTTTCTGACCCACATAATCGAACTGCATGCAGCCGCCTGCCGGAAATATAGCCATCGCCGCGACGCTGAGCATGAATATCATTTTCGTCCGATTCGTATTCAAAGGTAAATTCCCCTTTTGATGATGTTTTATTTTTACCCGGTTAATATAAACGGATTTGAATTCTTTTTCAAGCACGGTTGAAAAATCCGGCGCTCCCGCCTTAAAATTCATCCGAAATCTTCGTTCCGGCTGGACAAAACATCAATTGCAGGTTATTTTTTGATTACTTCCGGTTGTACGGACGGATTCCCGTGCAACAAAATTCGGTGCAGCCTATTAAACGAGCGGAAAAAACCATGAACTTTTTGAGCAGAAATTACTTAGTAAGAACGGATACCGGACTGGAAATCTATGACACGATCAAGAATCTGCCGATTGTCGATCCCCATAACCACGCGAATGTCGCCGAGATTGCGGCAAACGCCAATTATCCTGACGTCTGGCAATTGGTCGCGGCAACCGATCATTACGTCTGGGAAGTCCTGCGCAAACGCGGCGTGCCGGAGGACTACATTACCGGTAACCGCACTCCGAAAGAAAAATGGCTGAAACTGGCTTCCGTCTTTCCCGAACTGGTCGGGAATCCGGTTTACGAATGGATTCATCTGGATTTGAAGCATTATCTGGAGATCGGCGTGCCGATTTCCTCCGAAACCGGCGAAGCGGTCTGGGAGCAGGCCAACTCTGTTCTGGCGCGGGAAGACAAACGCCCGCAGCAGTTACTGGCGGCAATCGGTATCGAGACGATGTGTTCGACCGATGACCCGGTCGATTCGCTGGAAGCTCACCGCAAAGTGGAAAAACTTGTCGGGCGTAAGCTCATCCGTCCTACCTGGCGGCCGGATAAGGCGATGAAAATCGCGGCTCCCGGCTGGCGCGAATACCTGCGGCAGCTTGGTAAACGGTTCGGCATCAAACTTGATTCCGTCCATGATCTGGTTAAGGCGCTGGAACTTTCGCATGATTATTTCGCGGAGCACGGCTGCGTGGCCAGCGACCACGGCGTGGAAATGCCGTTCAGCGGCGATGCCGCGGTTGAAGACGCGGACGCTGCGTTCCGCAAGGCCGTCAACGGAAAAGCACTGACCGTTCCGGAAACCGCCGCGTTCATGAGTTACATTTTCGGCCGGGCGGCGGAAATGGACGCCGCCAAGGACTGGGTCTTCCAGCTTCATCTGGGCGCAGTGCGGGACGTGCGCGACCGGCTGTTCGCCGGCCTGGGGCCGGATTCGGGCGGTGACATCTGTAATCATTATCAGGATCATCTGACGCCGCTGCGCGGCTTTCTGAACCGTTTCGACGATCGCCTGAAAGTAGTTTTGTATTGTCTGGATCCGGCGCATCAGCCGCTCCTGGCGACGCTGTCCCGCGCGTTTGGCGCAAAAGTTCGTCTGGGGGCGGCGTGGTGGTTGTGCGATAATCCGATCGGCATGCGCCGCCAGCTGGAATATATCGGCGCGGTGGATGTGCTGTCGAGTTTCGCGGGTATGGTTTCGGATTCGCGCAAACTTCTGTCCTATGGTTCGCGGTTTGAAATGTTCCGGCGGGTGTTGTCCGACGTGCTCGGGGAAATGGCCGAAATGGAACAGGCCCCGCTCGACCTGCTGATGAAACTGGCGATCGAAATGTCCTACGCCGGGCCGAAAAAATTCTTCAACCTGTAATCGGGGGCGGTTTATGAATAAGGTAACGACCGAAGAGGATATCCGAAATATTCTGAACCAGATGGGTGAAAAGGCGCTGACGGCGGCGCTGGCGCTGGCGCTGTTGAGTCCGGAGGCGAAAAACAAGTGTCTGCTGCGGATGGCGGACGCGCTCGAAAATGCCGCTCAAGAAATCAAGACCGCCAATCAGCAGGACCTGGCTGCGGGGCGGAAGAAGGGGCTTTCCCCTGCGCTGCTCGACCGGCTGGAACTGACCGACAGCCGCATTAAAGCGATGGCCGACGGTCTGCGGGCGGTAGCCGAACTCGACGATCCGGTCGGCCGGAAATTGTCTTCGACGGTGCGTCCGAACGGTCTCCGGATCGATAAAGTTTCGGTGCCGCTCGGGGTGATCGGCATTATTTTCGAATCCCGCCCGAACGTGACCGCGGATGCGGCCGGGCTGTGTCTGAAAGCCGGTAACGCGGTAATTTTGCGGGGCGGTTCGGAAGCCATCAATTCCAATCTGGCGCTGGCGCATTGTCTGAACCGCGCCGGAGTAATCGCCGGATTGCCGGACGGCGCGGTGCAGTTGGTGCCGGTAACCGACCGCCGGGCGGTGAATCTGCTGGTTAAAATGGATCAGTATATTGATTTGATCATTCCGCGCGGCGGCGAAGGGCTGATTCGCGCGGTGGTCGAACAGGCGACAATTCCGGTGATCAAGCATTACAAAGGCGTCTGCCATCTTTATGTCGACGCCGACGCCGATCTGGAAATGGCGCTGCGGGTGACCGAGAACGGCAAATGCCAGCGGCCGGGAGTCTGCAATGCGCTGGAAACGTTGCTGATCAATGAAAAGATCGCCGATAAATTCATTCCGCCGTTCGTGGAGTGTATGCGGCGCAACCAGGTGGAATTGCGGGGCGACGAGGCGTTTTGCCAACGGGTGCCGGACGCGAAATTCGCGACCGAGGAAGATTTTTACACTGAATATATCGACCTGATTTTTTCCGTCAAAATCGTTCCGGATGCAGCGGCGGCGGTCAAACATATCAATCACTACGGGTCGCATCACAGCGACGCGATCATCACCGAGAATCCCGAAACCGCGGCATTTTTCCTGCGCGGCGTGGATTCGGCGACGGTCTATCATAACGCCTCGACGCGGTTCACCGACGGTTACGAATTCGGGATGGGCGCGGAAATCGGCATCAGTACCGACAAGCTCCATGCCCGCGGCCCGATGGGACTGGCCGAACTGACCAGTTACAAGTACCTTATTTATGGCAACGGACAGATCAGAACATAAAAAATAAAAAAAGGCGGATGTAACGCCTCCGTGGTCCAGCGGCGGACTTTGCGCAGGCTGAGCCTGAGCAAAGCGAAAGGCAAAAGCGATATTTTCAAAAAAGAACGAAGTGTATTTTTTGAAAATGCTGAGCGGTCGAACTGGATAGTGTTCTGAAAAACAAAAAAGCTTTGGTTTTTCAGTCAGCACAATGAGGAAAACGGAAAGATTTACGCAATGAGTTAATAATTAACAACATAAATGGTAAATTGATTAATAAATTTTGACAGAATCCCAAAGAGCAGAAGGAACAGATAATGAGCAGACGGGCGATCGCATTTTATATTTTTTTAGGCAGTGCCGCGTTATTCCTGGCCGGACTGCAGAACCTGGAGTTCGTCAAAATAAATTGCCGCTTCGCCCTGTTCGTGCGGGAAATGGGGCTGGCGCCGCTGGGACCGTTTCCGCTGCTTTACGGCGAACCCTATTGCGATTATCCGTCCGTTCATACTTATCTGATGTACCTGGCCTCACTGCCGGGCGGGATAACGATGCTGAGCCTGACCCTGCCCAGCGCCCTGGCCGCCGCCGGAGTTATGACTCTCACTTACCTGATCGGGGCGCGGATTTCCGGCAGGTTCGGCTTGTTCGCCGCCCTGATGCTGGCGGCAAGTTATGAGTTTCTGAGCATCGCCCGCGCCCCGTCGCCCGATATGTTTGTGGCTTTTTCCGCGGGCTGCGCGTTTTACCTGATGTATACGGCGGAACTCGAAAATAAGGCGTTGCGCTTATTATTGCTGCCGCTGCTGTTCACCCTGGGCTTCATCATGCGCGGCCCGATCGGCGCGATAATCCCTATCGGAACCGTTTGTGCCTATTACCTGGCCGCCCGGCGCTGGAAAACCGCCGTCGCGGGCGGTATTCTGGGCGCTCTGGTATTGACCTGCGGCCTGATGCTCGCCGTCATTATCATCTATCGTTACGGCGGCCGGGAATTGGTCAAAGCCTTTCGGGATACCCAGATTAACAGCCGGATGAGCAGCGGCAAACCGTTCTGGTTTTATTTTACCAACGCCATGGGGGCTTACGCGCTGACTTATCCGCTGAGTTTTTTCGTGATGGGCGTTTATTGGTGGAAAGAGCGGCAGCACTATTTTGCCAAAACCTCCGCCTCCAGTCATGCCGCCCTGCGGCAGCGCCTGACCGCCTGGATGCTGGTCATTGTTCTGGGAATGAGCGTTCCCGGCACCAAGCACCTGCGCTATATCGTCGCGGCGATACCGGCAGCAGCTTTATTGTCGGCGTTTCTGCTGGACAATCCCGATAAGCTGGGAATTTTCAGAAAAGTGCGCAATATCCTGCTGAAGATTTGTCACATCGTACCGTTCGCCGCCTTGGCGGCGGTGTTGGGCGGTGCGGCGGCGCTTAAGGTACTGAAACTGGATATTCCGGTACCGTTGTTCCTGCCGGGGATAATGTTCATGGTGCTGGGGCTGGCGATGATCACCGGACCGCGCAAGGCAAAAGACCCGGACAAGGTGATGTTTGTAGTGGCGTTGACGGTTATGACGTTTTTCGTCATCAAAATAATGGTGATCGAACCGCTGGAAACGTACGCCGAATCTTCGCAGGCGTTCGTCCGGCGGATTGAGAAATTGCGTCCGGCGGGCGACCGGTTGGGTTTCTGCGGGATCGACCGCGACGGCGAAGCGCTGAAATACCTGGTGAACCTGCAGCGTTCAGAATATCATCTTCCCGTTTTCGTGAAATTGAACGACCATGAACAGTTGCTCCGGTTGCCGCCCGGCACGCTGATCGTTTTCAAAGCCGGTAAGGAAAAATGCGTTCGCCCGGAAGTCCGGAAACGGCTTAAGGAAGTCGGCCGGGGCAAATTGGGACACCGGAAATGCATCCTCTATCAGCTTGTTTCCCCTTAACCTGGCATGATGCCGTTTGGGACTCAAGTTTTGCTTTGGTTTCCTGTTCCAGAAGCTCGATGACGTTTTTAAAGACCGCCCGGTTGCTGGCGTTGACCCGGACAAGCTGGCGATGGGCATCGAGGATGGTCAGGGCGTTTTCCAGTTCAGTGCTTTTTAGGTCGGGTATCTCCCGGAGCATTTCCGGGGTATAATCGTAACTTTTTACGATAATGAATGCTTTGTCCAGACCGATATTGTCCAGCAGGTAGTTGATGTTCGGATTGGTGGACAGCACCGTCATTTTCCGCCGGAATTTCTTCAGCGTGAAATCGGCGGCTTTCGCCAGCAGCCCGAGCATGGTGCTGTCCAGGTATTCCGCTTCGCTGAGGTCGACCATGACGGCTTTGACTTCCGGGTCGTCGAAAATCAGTTTGAGCAGACTGTCAAAGCCGCGCCCCCGCGTAAACCGCAGCGAACCGGTCATTTTCAGAAAATACCGGCCGCGATCCCTGGCGTACAGAATGTTTCCTGCTTCACTCATGTTGTTTTCCCTTTTTTCAATGCCAGAATGGTAATATCGTCCTGCAGGGAAGCTTGGCCGTTATCGGTCAGACCGTTGACCAGTTCAGCGAGGTCGAGGTTTTCAACATTGACCAGTTTTTCCAGACGGGCGATTTGCCGCCGGATATTTTTTTCCGGGATGACCTCCAGAATGCCGTCGCTGAAAACGGTGAAGGTAAAGCTGTCGGGCAGGGGCAGGGAAACATCCTGATATTGGGTGAAATCGAACATTCCGACCGGCATGGATTTTTCTTTGAGGGTTTGCACGGAACCGTTGCTGCACAGAAAAGGAAACGGAAAATGCCCGCCGTTGGCGAAAGTCAGGGTATTGCCGGCCTTATTCAGGACGCCGTAAAACATGGTGACGTATTTGTCCAGGTTGTCTTCGTACAACAGTTTATTGAATTTGGCAAGCAGTTCCCGGGGTTTGATGATCGTGGCGTCATGATTGGTGTGATAGTTGTCATGGCAAGTGTTGATGAAACTTTTGAGCAGAAAGGTGATGAACGCTGAAGCCGCCCCGTGGCCGGAAACGTCCGCAATATAAAAAACGGCATAATCCCGGTCGACGTCGAAATAATCGACAAAATCGCCGGTCATGTACAGCGAAGGACGCAGACCGTATTCGAAACGGTAGTCGGCAATGATCCGGCGGTTCGGAGGCAGCAGCCGGAACTGAACCAGCCGGCCGGCTTCTTCATCGGTCTGGAGTTGCTGCAGGGAATTTTCCAGGGCCCGGTTGGCGATTTTCAGTTCGGAAGTGCGCTGTTCGACGCGCCGTTCGAGTTCTTCGTTGAGTTTATGCAGTTCGGCGTGACTTTTTTTCAGTTCCCGATTGGCCAGGGTCAGTTCCCGCGTCCGCTTTTTCACCAGAATTTCCAGAGACTGCTCGAACTCCTCCAGCCGGCGGTAGTTTTCCTCCAGCTGCTTCTGCTGCAGGCGCAATTTCACGTGGGTTTTGACCCGTATCAGTACCTCGTCAAACTGGAACGGTTTGGTGATGTAATCGACCCCGCCGGTGCGGAACGCGTTCAGTTTGTCCGCGATGTCCTGCATGGCGCTGAGAAAGATGATCGGGATTTCGCGGTACCGCGCATTTTTTTTTAGTTCGGCGCAGAATTCAAAGCCGTTCATGCCGGGCATGTTGATGTCCAGCAGGATAAGGTCGGGGATATTCAAGGCGAGGGCGCGCAGCGCGAGCTCCGCCTTGGGAAACAGCGCAATTTCGTAGCCTTGTTCGGTCAGAAGTTTATTGAGCAGAGAAAGATTATCGGCGGTGTCGTCGATAATCATGATCCGGGTTTTCGCTGCAACTTCGCCCATTTTCGTTCCGTTTGCCGTTTATTCATCCTCGCTAAAGACAATATACTGCCCGGAAACGCGCCTGACAATCTTTTTAACCACGAAATACGCGAAATACACGAAAAAGATTTTAATGCCAATTTGTGATCAGAAATATAGTAATGATTGCTTTTTTCAACTTTGCCGGGGCTCATCCGGCACCGGGAAGTTGAAAATGCAACCGCTTTGCGGCAAGAGTCTTTTTCGGGTATTTCGTGGTTAAATTTCCCATGATGCTCATGATTTCATTTCCAATTCGGAAAAAAGATGCTAGCTTAATCAATGGTAAGTTCATAGGTCGCAATTTGTTTCAAATCAGTAACGGGGACGGGAATGCTCAGGGGGTTGGCAATATCATTACTTGACCGGATGTTTTCGTACCTTCCCTGCTACGTTATCAACCGCGACCCGCTGATCATCATTTCCTACTGGCACGATTTTATCACTGCACGGAAGGCGTTCCTGGCCGGGCTCGCCGCTTACCGGAACGTCCATATCCTGGTTCAGATCGGCTGGCAGCGCGAGACTCCGGAACGCGCCCGCGAACTGGTCGACGCCCTGGCGGCGCTGGAACCGGAACGTCCCGGCTGGCGGTTCACTTTTCTGGGCAACTCTCCGCGGGAAACGGAAAATCTCCGCGCCGCCGGCCTGAAGGCCGTATTCTGTCACCAGAACGCGTTCGTAGATGAACGTTTTTATCCCGTCGTGCCAAAGGCGAAAAAACTTTACGACGCGATTTACATTGCCCGGATAACGCCGTTCAAACGCCAGGAACTGGCACAAAAAATAAAAACTTTGCGTTTCATCGGCTGGACCAGTCCTGATGAAACCGATTACTTCCATAAAATCATGACTGCCATTCCCCAGGCTGAGTGGACCTGTAATGTCGCATCGCGCCAAATCTACCGCGAAATCAATGCCGCCCGTACCGGTCTGTGCCTGTCGGCGGAAGAAGGCGCGATGTTCGTCAGCGCCGAATATCTGCTGTGCGGCATTCCGGTGGTTACGACCCGCAGCCTGGGCGGGCGGGATGCGCTGTTTCCGGACGGGACATTCTGCTATGTGGACCACACTCCGGAAGCGGTTGCCGCCGGTGTGGAGCAGATGTTCAGCCAAGCCCCGGCCCCGGCTGAAATCCGCCGGGCTTATTTAGCGCGGATGCAGGAACACCGGCGGGTTTTCGTCGATCTGGTGCAGGGCATTATCGATTCAACCGGCGGCAGAGCGGATTTCAGGAAGTGCTGGAAAAAGATTTTCATTCACAAACTGGGATTGCGCCGCCGCTTGCCGGTCTGGACCAAAATCAAACGTGGAATCAGGCGTAAATGACTAAAATTTTGGACTTCGGAACCAGGCTGGTGAAAAATACCGCCAGTAATTATCTGACTATGGCGGTCAAACTGCTCAGCGCGATTTTTCTGACTTATTTGCTGTTTACGGGGCTGGGCAAGGAATTTTACGGTTTTTGGTCGTTGCTCTGGTCGGTATTCATCTATTCTCTGCTACTGGATCTGGGGTTCGGGAAAGCAGTGGAGAAGTACAGCGCGGAAGCGAGTTTTTCCGGCGATATGCCCAAATTCAACAGTATTCTTTCCACCATTGTCGCCAGTTACGGTCTGATGGCGCTGCTGATAATTACTGTCGGGTTCATAATATCTTTTTATCTGGAAACGGTTTTTCAGGTGAAAACCGACGGTAGTGCGCATACGGTGGAGTATTATCGGAAGGTCTTTATATTGTTTACCGTCGGTATTGCCCTGGTATTCCCGACCGGAGTTTTTCCGACTATTCTGGTCGGCCTGCAGCGTACTTATTTACGGAACTATGTCCTGATCGCCAATAAATTGATTGAACTGGCGGGAGTGTGGTATATTCTCCGTTCCGGCCGGTCGCTGGCGGCTTTGGTGGTGTTTACCGCTTCACTCAATTTGTTGAGCAATTTTGCCATGGGAATAATGGTTTTCCGGTTCATGCCCGGTTTAAAAATCAGTTTTCGGCATATCAAATTGAGTGCTTTGCAATATATCGGCGATTTCAGTCTTTTTACTTACGTCCTGACCATATGTGATTTGATTATTTTCCAGACCGACCGGGTCGTATTGGGCGTGATGCTCGGCATGTCCAGTGTGGCGATGTACCAGGTTGCCACCAAGATTCCGCAGTTGATCAGCATCGCTTCGACCCAATTTCAGGCGAATCTGGCTCCGATCGCCGCGATCCTGCATAAGGCCGGAGATAAGCGGACGCTTCAGGAAACGATGTTTGCGAGTACGCGTATCACCGTTTTCATCTGTACCGGAGTGTTCACGGTGTTTATTCCGCTGGTGCGGCAAATCCTGTTCGTCTGGCTGAAGGTCACTGATGAAACCACGATCGCCCTGGCGTATATCCTGATAACCTCAATGTACATGCTGATAATTTTCCGGGATATCCCGAAGCATTTCCTGCTGATGACCGGTCATCACCGTTTCCTGACCTGGATTGCCGTCGCCGAAAGCATCGCCAATCTGGTCTTAAGCGTCATCCTGGTGAAACTGCTGGGCGCCGAAGGAGTAGCCTGGGGCACCTTGATCCCCAATGCGGTAATCAGTCTGTTCATAATTTTCCCGGTTGCCGCTCGTCACAGCGGCAGTACGACTTTCCCTTATCTGGTGAAAGTATATCTGCCGATAATCCTGTTGGCTGCGCCGATCGCGGTGACGGTTATTTTCGCGACCGGGTTTATCCCGCTGGAGAACTGGAATTTCAATCTGCTGGCCGGAATTATCCCGGCCACGGGAATGCTTTATCTGCTGGCGGGATGGCTGACTTATGTTAATCGCGCCGAAAAGGAAAAACTCTGTTCTTTTCTGCCGCAATTCATTCCCCGCAAATTGGTTGACTTTATTGTGGGAAGCTGATTCCGGCGGTTATTTTTTCAGCCGCGCCTGTTCTTTGAAATATTCGATGGTGCGGGCAAGGCCGGAGGTGAAGTCGTTTTCCGGCCGGAAACCGGTCGTATTGAGTTTGTCCACTGCCGCCATCGAATGTTTTACGTCTCCCGGGCGTTCCGCGGCATGCAGCGCCCGCGAAGTCGACCCGGTGATTTTTTTAATGGTATCGACCAGGCGGTTGATGGTGATCCGGCCGCCGTAGGCGATGTTGTAAACCCCGGTAAACGGATTCTGCGCCATAAAGACATTCGCCGCCACAATGTCCTTGACGTAAATGAAATCCCGGGTCTGTTCCCCGTCGCCGAACACCGTGATATCCGCATTGGCGACCGCTTTGGCGGTGAAAATCGGCACCGCCGCGGCATAGGCGCTGTTCGGGTCCTGGCGCGGCCCGAAAACATTGAAATAGCGCAGACAGGCGGTTTGCAGCCGGCCTTCCCGGGTGAACATATTGCAGTAATATTCGCCGTCGAGTTTAGTGATCGCGTAAGGGCTTTTCGGTTCCGGGATCATCGTTTCGCGCTTCGGAACGGTCGGATTGTCCCCGTAAATCGCCGCGCTGGTGCTGAAGCACAGTTTTTTCACCCCGGCCGCCGCCGCCTCTTCCAGGACGACCAGCAGTCCGTTGACGTTGAGATCGACGCATTCAAGCGGTTTCTCCATGGACTCCGGCACGCTGATCATCGCCGCCAGATGAAAAACGTAATCGACGCCCTGCATGACTTCGCGCACGGTACGGCGGTCGCGGATGTCGCCGGCAATGAATTCCGCCTTCAGGCCGTCGAGATTGCGCCGGTAACCGGAACGCAGATTGTCTAAAACCCGTACTTCCGCGAGATGCTGAAAATGTTCCACGATATGGCTGCCGATGAACCCGGCACCGCCGGTAACTAAGATTCGCATTTAAAAAAGTCCTTTTTTTAGGGTATTGAATGAAGCAGGGCCGTCATCTCGTCCGTCTGTTCCTCGATGGATTCAACCAGTTTGAACTGAGTGCGGCAACGGTCGAGATTATGTCCGGCGCGGTGGGTCTTGAAATAAATATCGCCTTCCAGATAATCGGTCAGAAAACGCATCCCGATTTCCAGAGTGATGAGTTTGCCTGAAAACGGCAGCAATTCCCGTTCGAGCGGATTCAGGAAATCACCGGCAGTGCTCAGATAACCGCGCAGCAGCGCTTCGAACATATTGAACTGCATTCTGACTTTCGACAAATCTTTTTCATCCTCAGCCGCGGGGCTGGTGCTCGTCCGCATCATGTCGCCGAAGTCGTAATGCACCAGGCCGGGCATCACCGTATCCAGGTCGATCACGCAAACCCCTTTGCCGGTTTGGTCGTCGATCATGACATTGTTCAGCTTGGTATCGTTATGGGTGATACGCTCGATGATTTCTCCGGCCGCCTGCAAATCCGTCAGTCGGGAAACCTCGGCCCGGCGGCTCAGGACGAAATCTATTTCCGGGCGGACTTCTTTCACGCGTCCGGCCGGATCGGCGGCAATGGCTTTTTCCAGGTTGGCCAGGCGCTGCGGCGTATTGTGAAAATCGGGGATGGTTTCGTGCAGCCGGCCGCCGGGGAGGTCAACCAGGTCTTTCTGAAACAGCCCGAAAGCCCGCGCCACTTCGTAGGCTTGAGCGGCGGTTTTGATAACTTCGTAAGTCTGCGCCTGTTCAATGAAAATATAGGCGCGCCAGTATTTGCCCTCTTCGTCCTGAACATAGGCTTGGCCGCTGGCGGCTTTGATCACATATAAGCTGTGGCGGCTGGGACTGGACTCGCCTTCCGCCGCTATTTTCCGGAAGATATGGGACGTTACCCGGGCAATATTCTCCATCAGCGCCGGCGGATTCCTGAAAATCCGGTCGTTGATCCGTTGAAAAATATAATGCACTTCCGTTCCGCCCTGATTGACTATGACCCGGAGGGTATCATTGATGTGGCCGAATCCGTAAGGCGCGGCAGAGATGAAATCTCCGTAGATTTCGAATTTGTCCTTTATCGCTTTGATTTTGTCAGTCATGGTCTTGTCCTTAAAAAAGTTTATCCGGATAAATACCTTGTTTCACGAGCTTGCTGATGCTGGCTTCAACTGCCGGTTTGTCCTCGCGGTAAGTGATCCCGAACCATTTGTCCGTGGAAGTCAATACCTTTACCGCGGCTTTATCCCGCTTGATCAGGGTGTCGGCCGCGGTCGGAATGAAAAACTCCGATTTCATTTCCCGGCCGCGTTCAGTCAGAAATTCGGCGAACAGGTTTTCGAGGTAGTCGAACAATTGCGGCGTGAACCCCCACATGTTCATGGAAACGATCTCATTGCCGGTAAAGTCAATGACCCGGCCGTCTTCCGGGAAACTCCTGGCGGCGGTTCCGTTCCGTTCGATCCGGGTATTTTCCACGACCCGGGTCAGGTAACCCGCCGTATTGACCTCGCAAACCCCCCGGCATACCGAACCGTGGTCCGAGAGCGTGTTGCGCAGGATGAAGCCGCACATGCAAAAATTGGCCTTGACGCCGGCTGTCGTCTGCCGCAGGTAGTCCGCCAGTAACTGAAAGCCGTTGCGCCCGTAAAAGTCATCACCGTTGATCACTGCGAAAGGTTCATGGATCAAGTCTTTGGCAGCATAAACCGCATGACCGGTACCCCACGGTTTTTCGCGCCCCTCGGGCACCCGGAAGCCGGCCGGAAGCAGTTCGAGCTGCTGGAAGGCGTAAGCGACCGCGATCCGATTTTCATAGCGGGCTCCGACGGCGGTTTTAAACGCATCCTCGAGGTCGCGGCGAATCACGAAAACGACTTTGCCGAACCCGGCGCGGATCGCGTCGAAAATGGAGTAGTCGATGATCGTTTCCCCGGAGGGGCCTACTTGATCAAGCTGTTTGAGCCCGCCGTAACGGCTGCCCATTCCGGCGGCCAGTACTACTAAAGTTGGTTTCATATTGAGTTGTCCTTCGGTTATAAAGGTTTCTGTCAAAATTTACTTTGCTAATTTCCTGTCATCTTTTTAATTATTAACTTATTGCGTAAATCTTTCCGTTTTCCTCATTTTGCTGACTGAAAAACAAAAGCTTTTTTGTTTTTCAGAACACCTCCCGTCTCACTTTATCGCTGCTTTTTTGTCAACGGCCAAAATCGTATAAACAGCGACTGCAAGGAGCGGCTTTATGCCGAACTATAAATGAGGCATTGCCTCCGCCTTGACAAGGAAGTGGCGATAAAGTAACGTTATGCGTTTGAATCCGGCTCGACCGCTCAGCATTTTCAAAAAAACCACTTCGTTCTTTTTTGAAAATATCGCTTTTCGAGAGCGGTACTGTTCGGGTGCGGCAAGCCGCGCAATACTTTCGCTCATTGGAGATGAGCGACCAACGTTTTCGGCCGTTGGATCACCGAGGCGTTGCATCCGCCTTTTTTCATTTTTTTTCATGTTATTTTTGACACTACCTTATAAAGTTAGGAAGATTCCCGGATAATCAATTCACATTCGATAAGTTCAGGCGGCAGGTCGGTTGTGCCGCCGATGAGCCGTTCCAGCGACAACGCGGCGGCTTCGCCGAGCCGGGTAAGCTGCAGGGATACCGACGACAGGGCCGGCGAATAATAGCGCGCCGGATGAATATCGTCGTAACCGATTACCGCTATATCCTGCGGTATTCTGATGCCGCGTTCCCGGGCGGCCGCGATAAAGCCCATCGCCATGACATCATTGGCGCACAGAATGCAGTCGGTTTCCGGGTGTTCGGCGGCAATGATGTCCAGGATGCGATAACCGTCCCGGAATCCGAATCCGGAACCGGCCTTAATGATTTCACTTTCCGGCAATTGAAAACCCTCGCTGAAACCGTTTTGTTTGCGGCGGTCCAGCACTCCGCCCAGATACGCCGGATGCCTGCGGCCGGTTTCCCGGAAATAACGGCCGGCCAGGAACGCCCCGCGCCGGTTGTCGAACCATACATTGTTATACCGCACCTCCCGCATATGCCCGATCACTATCTCCGGCATACCGCAGCCGGCCGCGCATTCATACAGTTCCCGCGAGGTTTTCGAACCGGCGATAATGATTATTCCCGCTGCCGCCCCGCTCAAAATCTGATCCCGGCATAAATCCAGAATTACTTCCGAAGTTTCAAGCGGGAACGGACTGATTTGCAGAATTTTGCCGTATTTCGCCAAAGTACGGTTAATTCCCAGCATGAGCTCGGCGATGAAATAATCCGGCTCCTCATTGCTGAATTCGGGATAGTACAGGGTAATGGCCGACGAAGCGGAAGTGCTCAGATTCCGGGCATGGATATTTGGCCGGTAGCCCGATTCTTTTGCCCGGGTGATAATCCGGCGGCGGGTTTCGGCGCTGATGCGGCCTTTGGAACTGAACGCGCGTGAAACGGTTGCCGTCGAAACCCCGAGCAGCGCGGCAAATTCCTTGATGGTCAGCTTTTTAACTGTCATGTCAGGCTCAATCCGTAAAATTAGCGTAACCGTTTACGCATATATTTTAACTTCAGGTTCCGGACAAATCAACCGCGGTTCGGAAAAAAAACCAAATGTTTCCAGATCGACTGGCATTTTTATAAAAAATGATGTATAAGTATGAGAATAAATTGCTGCTCCGATAATTTGCTTTGGTTTGCTAAAACGCTTTAATAAACTGACGAAGGATTTGTTTATGGAAATTAAAACCGCTCCCCGCTTCGTACCCGAACTTGATCCGGGGTTTATACCGTCCGTGCTGTGGAATCGCGAATACTGCCGGCAGGTTGCCGCTTCCGGCAGAGCGGTGAAAATAATCATTGCTTTGACCCGCAGCGCCGGTACCGTTTCGACTTTTGAAACCGCGATTTTTCCCCATGAGGGCGGCTTCCGGGCGATCAACGTCAAATATGTCGAACGGCTGATCAAATCCCTGCTTTGGGTCAAGGGCGGTTATAAGATCACTGTTGCCGGTTGTGACGCCCTGGCCGGAGATATCGCCGAAATTTATTCGCCGTCCGGCGCGCGCGCTTTCGATTATGATATTATGGGTGCTAAAATTTACGGCCGGCCGATGGAAGTCGTTTCCGTTCCGCTGGCGGATGCCCCCGCCGGGCGCGAAGCCGAAATAAAACTCGGCGGCCATACGGACGGCTGCCGGATCGGTTTCGACCTGGGCGGTTCCGACCGCAAGTGCGCCGCGGTGATTGACGGCGAAACCGTGTTTACGGAAGAAATCGCCTGGAATCCTTATTTCGAAAAAGACCCGCAGTATCATAAGGCCGGAATTCGCGATTCGCTCCGCCGCGCGGCGGAAAAAATGCCCCGGGTTGACGCCATTGGCGGCAGCGCGGCCGGGGTTTACGTCAATAATCAGCCGCGGGCTGCGTCGCTTTTCCGCGGGGTTGATCCCGCCTTGTGGGCGGAACACGTCACCCCGATTTTTGATGAGATCCAGCAGGAATACAATGTCCCGCTGCAGGTGGCCAATGACGGCGATGTGACCGCGCTGGCCGGCGCGATGTCGATGGGAGTCAACGGCGTGCTCGGGATTTCCATGGGAACCAGTCAGGCGGCCGGTTACGTTAATTTAGACGGCAATATTACCGACTGGCTCAATGAACTGGCGTTTTCGCCGGTGGATTACCGCGCTGACGCTCCGGTCGACGAATGGTCGGGCGATATCGGCTGCGGCGTCCAGTATTTTTCCCAGCAGGCCGTTGCCCGCCTGGCGCCGGCGGCCGGATTCGATTTTCCTGATGATCTGCCGTTCCCCGAGCAGCTGGTGAAAGTCCAGGAAAAAATGACGGCGGGCGATGAACGCGCGGCGAAGATTTACCGGACGATCGGGGTTTATTTCGGATACGGAGTCGCCCAGTACGCGGCGTTTTACGATATCCGGCTGCTGCTGGTACTGGGACGGGTAACTTCCGGCGCCGGCGGTGAGCTGCTCCTGAAAACTGCCCGCGAGGTGCTGGAAGGAGAATTTCCCGAACTCGCGAAGACGATTGAATTCCGGACGCCGGATGAAAAATTCAAACGGCACGGTCAGGCGGTCATCGCGGCAAGTTTGCCGAGTCTGAAAAAATGAAAATATCATGGTGGGGTCAGAAATAACATGAAAAAATTTAAAAAAGGCGGATGTAACGCCTCGGTGATCCAACGGCCGAAAACGTTGGTCGCTCATCTCCAATGAGCGAAAGTATTGCGCGGCTTGCCGCACCCGAACAGTACCGCTCTCGAAAAGCGATATTTTCAAAAAAGAATGAAGTGAGTTTTTTGAAAATGCTGAGCGTTCGAGTTAAATCCGGAAGCGGCAATAAAGTGAAGTGAGGAGTATTCTGAAAAACAAAACTTTTTTTGTTTTTCAGTCAAGAAGGGGGGATAATGAAGCAAATCCCCACAAAACATTAAAAATTGACGAAATAAAGCAGAAATTAAAGTCAAAACTTTTGGCAAAACGAATATCATACCAGGAAAACCATTATGAGTATTTTACTGAAGAATTGTCACGTCGTTTCGCCGGACTACGACGTCGAAAATGTCGCGATCCTTATCGAAGGAGAAAAGATTAAACAACTTTTTACCGACCCGAACGACCTGCCGGTCGCCGGTCAGGTTATCGATGCGAAAGGACAACTGGTAGTTCCGGGTTTCATCGATATTCATTGTCACGGCCGGTCGGGCTTCGATTTTTCCGACGGCAGTCAGGAAGCTATGGATACCATTGCCGTCGATAAACTCAAGGAAGGGGTAACTACCTGGCTGCCGACTACTTTGACTTTGGACGAGGAACGCCTGGCGGTCGCCTTAAGTACCGCGGCGGATTACGTCAAATCCGGCAGAAAAGGCTGTAAAGTACCCGGAGTCCACCTGGAAGGGCCGTTCATCAATCCAAATTGCCTCGGCGCTCAGAATCCCGCTTATGTCCGCCCGCCCGATATTGAGGAAGTCAAACGCCTGGCAAAGATTTTCCCGATACGCAAATTGTCCTATGCGATCGAGCTCGAAGGCGGAGCCGGGTTCGCGGCGCAGCTGCTGGCCGAAGGCATCACTCCTTCCTGCGTTCACAGCGCCGCCAGATATGCTGAATTCCGGGACGGTCGTAAGAACGGTTTGAGAAATCTGAGCCATTTCTGTAATCAGATGAGTCCGCTGCACCACCGCGACATCGGGTTGGTGGGCGCGGGACTGGCCGATGATGGGGTTTTTATCGAATTCATCTGCGATACCCTGCATATTTGTCCGGATATGATCAGGCTGGTTTTCGACCTGAAGGATAATGAAAGGATATTGCTCATCACCGATGCGGTGCGGGCCGCCGGCATGCCGGACGGAGAATATATTCTCGGAGAATTGGCGATAGTGGTCGTCAATGGTGTGGTGCGCCTGAAATCCAACGGCGCCCTGGGGGGCAGTTCCCTGGCGTTTTGTGACGGTTTGAAAAACGTGGCCGAAATCACCGGCAAACCTTTGGCACAGTTAATCAAAACGACTTCCTGGAATCAGGCGCGGTCGATCGGGCTGGAAAAACACGGCCGGATCGAACCGGGTTATTTCGCTGATATGGTTTTCCTTTCCGACGATTTCAGACCGACTGAAGTCTTTGTTAACGGGGAACTGCGTTTGACCTCCTGAAAGATAATGGTACGTTAATGTTTTGTTACCGGACATTAACTCATTGTTTTCAACGGCAGACAGTCAGATGCAAAATAAAATTCAGCTGGGCGAAATCGTTGAACGCTCGAAGCGGCTGGAAGCGCAGTTGCGGGATTCGGGCGCGGAAGGGCGTGGCCTGCACGAACTGATTACCGGCGTTCAGGATAAACTGGACCCGGAATTACTCCGGAAATTGCGCTTTATCGCGACAATCCGCAATCAGGCGGTCCATGAGCCCGGTTTTGAACCGGGCGAAGATTTCGGACATTTTATTGCCGCCTGTGACGAGACCGAACCGGCGCTGAGGAAAATAATTAAAAGAAATTCCCGGAAAAATGCCGCCGGAAATAAGCTGAAAGATTCCTGTTCCGTTCCGCCACAGTTCAATTTCCTGCTGGTACTGCCTTTTGTTCCCGGCCTGAATCTCATTTATTTCTTTTTCCTCCTGATTTTAAGTCTGCTGCGCGGTTCTAAATACATCATCATGCTCCTGCTCTACTTATTCGCCGTCGCCGGTTTCAGCTCCGGCATGCTGAGCGGCAACAAATTAGAGATGGGGGCAGCGGCAGGCCTTTTCGCGGTACTTTATCTGGTCAGTCTTTTCCTTCCTTCCCGCCGGGTGCCCGGTCTCCGGTATATCCCGCTGCTGAATATCGCGGTCGTCATCGAAAAACTGCGCGACCTGATTTATTGGCGGCTGTTTTTCATTGCCGGAATCTTCATTATCCTGTCCGCGATTTCCGCTGTCCTGATTTTTACCTGGCGCGAATATATGGCGGGAGCTATCCTGTTTGCCCTCGCCTATTTGGGGGGAATCGGCTTTTTTCTCTGTGCCGGGAAAAAGAAAAAAGAATAAAAGTAATCGCACCGGGACGTTCCCGGACGCGGTCCAGCGGCGGAACGCTGGTCGCCCGTTTCCAACGGGCGAAATTTACCCGCAACTTGTTGCGCCTGAACAAATACCTCTCTCTAAAAGCGATGTTTTATAAAAATGAGCACAGCAATTTTTAAAAAACGCTGAGCGTTCGAGTTTCACGAAGGACACTGTTTTTTCAATGACAGTAACTTTTGGCAGCCCCGCCCCGATAGTATGAGTTGAAGTTAAATTTCGCGGTGGTTGACGGTGAGAGGAAATTAAGCTCCCCACACGCGCGGCATGTGAAGCGGTTCTTTAGCCATTTCCGCCTGGATGAATTGTAAGAGCAGGTCCCGCTTCAATTCCTGAAATGCCGGGACATTCCAGAGATTTGTGGTTTCAGCGGGATCATTTTCCAGGTCGAACAATTCGCCGTAGTTTTTGTTCTGGTAAACGCTTATTTTATAACGTTCGTCAACGTAAGTTTTCAGATTGATGATACCCGGCTGGTGATTGTTTTCCACAATGACGCCGGTTCTGGCTTGGGCGTTTTCGCCGGTAAACACGGTTTTCTGGTCAACGCCGGTCATACAGCGCGGGATTTCAATGCCGCAGTAACTTAAAAAGGTCGGAGCCAGGTCTACCAGCGATAACATCGCATCCGTTCGTTTGCGTTCGGGGATGCTGCCCGGCAGAGCAGCCAGGAAAGGTACTTTTATCATATCTTCGTAATGGAACGGGCCTTTGGCGATCAAACCGTGCTGACCATGGAAATGACCATGGTCGGTAGTGAAGATGATCAAGGTGTCTTTGCGCAGCCCCAGAGCTTCGAGTCGGGCCAGTATTTTACCGATATATTTATCCATCAGGGAGATCATTCCGTAATACACGGCGATGTTTTTCGCCAGTTCCCGGCGGTCGTGCAAATGTCCGTGAACTCCGTGACAGCCGAAACCGTTGGCGTCGGTATATTCCGAAAAATCCGCGTCCGGTTGCTGCGTTTGGGCATAATGCGGGGGCAATTCAGAGAAATTTTCTTTGTCGAGCATGCCTGGCACCGTGATTTTTTCAGGATTATACATGGTGTCCCACGGTTCCGGCGCCAAATACGGCGGATGCGGATCGAGAAAGCTTGCCCACAGAAAAAAATGTTCTTCATTTTCTGCGTATTCAGTCAGCATGGCGTTGGTGCGTTCCGCTATCCAGGCGTCGTAGTGGAATTCCTCGGGAATATTCCATTTCAAATGCTGCGGTTCGGCGGTTCCGGCCGGTTTCCGGAAACACTTGCGCCACCCGGTAAAACCTTTTTCCTCCATCCAGATGCCGTAATGCTGTCCGACATGGTATTCATCGGCATGATTGCGGGCCAGCTCAACATGATCGAAACCGTAAAAAGGTCCATGGAACTCCCGCCAGAAATCCAGATTCTGCTGTAACGGATTGGATTCGATGGAACGGTATTTCGGATGATCGTAAAGCGGCTGAAAATGGGCTTTGCCGATCAACGCGGTGCGGTAACCGTGCTGATGGAAATCGTCTCCGACAGTATGGATGTTCTCCGGTGTTTTGGTGCCGAGGGTATAAGCGCCGTGTTGACTCGGATACCTGCCGGTGATAATCGATGCCCGGGTTGGAGTACAGGTCGGATTCGGACAGTAGGCCCGGTTAAAAACCGTTCCCGATTCCGCCAGGCGGTCCAGATTGGGGGTTTTCACTTCCGGGTTGTTGAAGCCGACTGCCGCCCAATGCTGCTGATCACTGGTGATTAACAGAATATTAGGTTTCTTTTTCATCGTTTATTTCCTGTTAAACAACTTGCATATTATTGATAACACTATTATAATTATAGATCGGTATTTATTACTTATAAATAGGTTTAACTTGATAATAACAGGATATAATTGATATTTAACCTGAATAATAATTGGATTCCGCCGTTTTTTTTGTTTGTTGCCGGCAGGGAGCGGATTGCAAGCCGCAGGTATTACCATGATGTTAGTGAAACGCCCCCGCCCCGCCGGATACTGGTGAAACATACCTTGTCGGGCGAAGGCGTGTTGTATGTAAATGACCGCCGTTATGTTTTAGGGCCGGATTCGCTTTTCGTTATTGATCGTCCGGGGCCCTATCGATATGGTTATGAAGGAAACGGGGAAGTGTGGAATTTTGAGTTTTTCAGTATCGGGCTTACGGGTTCCGAAGCGGTTTTGCCGCAGTCTTTAGGGCTTGATCCGGTAATGTCGCTGGAAGATCATCCGGAATTGAAGTCGCAACTCAGGGAATTGATAAAGCTGCGTCTTGATCCAGATTACTGTCCCCGACTGCATCATTCATTTTTGAGTTATGCTTTTTTAATGACCTATATTTCGGCGCGTCTTGAACATAAGAAAATAATTCCGGCAGTGGTGCTGGACTTACTTAAAGTTTTACATGCAGGCACCCGATCCCGGCTCGATATCGGCAAATGCTGCTGCGACTTGGGTTATACGCCGGAAGCTTTAAGCCGGTTGTTTAAAAAGTTCATCGGGGTACCTCCGGGACGTTATCTGCAGCACCGCCGCCTGGTGGAAGTCTGCGAACTCCTGAGGGAAAGCAGACTGAGCATCAAGGAGATCGCCCAATTTTGCGGATTTGAATCCCCGGACTATCTGGGACGGGTTTTTAAGCAGGTATTGGGATGTACTCCCGGACAATACCGGAACAATCCGGATTTATTATTGCTGGAATCGATTGCAAAAGTTTCCGTGACCAGTCATTTCTCCGGTTAGGGAAAGCGGTTGCTCTTTTTCCTACTTCCGCTACTTAATAGACTTTTTCATAGTATCTACTTATTTTCGTTGATGGTACGGCGCAACTGAGCGGCGGCCTCACGAGCGGCGGCGGCGAAATTTTCCGTGTTATCCGCGTAAATGATGGCGCGGGACGAGTTGATCACCAAGCCGAAACCGTCGGCGGTAAGACCATTTTCGAGGACTTTCCGGACATCCCCGCCCTGAGCTCCGATGCCGGGGACGAGAAACGGTATGTCAGGACAGAGCCGGCGGATTTTACCGAGCTCTTGCGGAAAAGTTGCGCCGATTACCAGCAGGACGTTGCGGTTGTAGTTCCAGCGGTCGCGGGCC
The DNA here is from genome assembly GCA_028718375.1 of Victivallaceae bacterium. Lineage (GTDB taxonomy): Bacteria > Verrucomicrobiota > Lentisphaeria > Victivallales > Victivallaceae > JAHOYW01. The sequence goes on from JAQULZ010000015.1 coordinate 30,159, forward strand.
AGGACGGCGATCCGTTCGAACAGCGTTTCGCCGTCGCAGCCGAGTTCCTGCACTTCGCCTGAACTCGGGTTCGAAGTGCGGCAGAGGATAACCGCACCGCGGTCGGTGTAATCGAGAAATGGTTTTAACGAATCGGTGCCCAGGTACGGATTTAGGGTGACGGCGTCCGCCTGATAGCGTTCGAACGCTTCGAACGCGTACATACGGGCGGTCGAACCGATATCGCCGCGCTTGGCGTCGAGGATCAGCGGGATTTCAGGGTGATGCGTCCGCAGATAGTCGAGGGTCATTTTGAGCTGGTCGTCGGCATCCTGACCGGCGTAATAGGCGGCTTGCGGTTTATAGGCGCAAACCAGATCGTGAGTCGCGTCGATGATCCGTTTGTTGAACGCGAAAAGCGGGAATTCCGTCAATTTAAGACAATCCGGCAACAGCTTCAGATCCGGGTCGAGTCCGACGCAGACCATTGAGTTGTTTTTTCTCCAGATCCGGTTAAGTTTGTCGTAAAAGGTCATATTTTATGTCCTTGGCATCAATGAGGTTCTGTCAAAAATTCTAGGCGAAGTTTTTATTTATGTTATTGATTATTAATATATTGCGCAAATTTCCCTGTTTCCCCCTTTTGCTGACTGAAAAACAAAAGCTTTTTTGTTTTTCAGAACACTA
>JAQULZ010000016.1 GCA_028718375.1 Victivallaceae bacterium
GTATAGCACATAAACAATTATATTTCAATAGATAAAATCAAAATATATTAATATTATTATTCTGACTACATTTTAAAGAAAAATCTGAACTCAGCTAAGCTCAAAATAATCAAGTAAAATCCGTTTTTCGCTTTTTGAACTTGTTTATGTCATAAACCGTCGAAGAACTTTATAAAACTTGCTGTAAACTCCCATCTATTTTACAAAAAAATTTAAAACCGCTTGCTTTTTGCACGTTTGTATAATATTATACATTTGTGCAAATTTTAACCGGAACCGGCAATAATAAAGGCGGTCGGACAACAACGGGAGTCTTTTTTGGGGTAAAATCATGAAGACATACGCCAATACTGAACTTACCAGAAAAGCCCTGATCATGGCTGCCGGCGAGTTGTTTTCCGAGCATGGCATAAATGCTGTCACCGTGCGGCAAATTGCCAAAAAAGCTAAAGAAAACTTCGGGGTGATTCATTACCATTTCGGCGGCAAAGACGGACTGATTGAAGCAGTGATGGATTTTGCCACAGAGTTGTGGAAACCTAACCCCATCGGCCGTTTTCTGGAAGAGCACCGGTATTTTTTGAATAAACCAAACGGGCAAAATACGGTAATCGCCAGAATGGTCGAGATGTTTATGGAGATAGTTTTTTCGCCGGAAAAGCCGTCCTGGTGCTGTACATTCATGTTTCAGTTGTCGCAACGGGACCTGGAAATTTCAAGAAAAGCTTTTGATGCTACTGCCGGCTTTGGACTAAAAGCATTCATAGACTTTTATTATACCGTATCCGGTGATAATGATTTTGAACGAGCCTATAACTGGAGTACCGCAATTGTTGCCCCGCTCGCACTCTATGCGCTTAATAAAAATGGCTTTAAAAGATTGCGCCCCGAAGGAGGAGAACCGTCAGATAAGTTCTTGTCGAAATTAAAAGCTTCTTGTATTCACTGTGCTTTAAGTGCGACCCAATTCTTAAGAAAGCGGAAAGAAATATTCCGTCGAAAATCAATGAACTTTAATTAGAGGGTAATGGTGGACATTAAGAATATGCCTTCAGATATATTGACAACAGATTTTATCCTACGTTGGGAATGCTGTTTTTTGTCCGACGGCAATCACCGGTTTGTTGGTCTTGCAGTGGAAAAATAAACCTCTCCCTCATCTAATTAGAGGTACAAGGATTTGTGTTAACACAAATTCCAAAAACAAAATCAATTTGGGAGTCTCTGGGCCTGCCCAGAGATTAACTGGAGGATAATGACGACCATGGGAAATATGCCGTTTACGATGAAATATCCATACAATTCAAACTTGCTGCTGACATTGATATGCTGTTGCTTTATTATGTCAGGATGCGGGGAGAATCAGAAAGCGGAAAAAGGCGATGATTCCGTCAAGGTGAAAGTATCACGCCTGGCCATGCAGAAATTCAGGCGCCAGATTCGGGTGCAGGGAGTAATCCAGCCGGTCAACAAGGTAACTATTGCAGCGCGGATTTCCGGGACGATCAATTCACTGAACGTGGAAGAGGGTTCCCGGGTAAAAAATGGCGATATCCTTTTTCAGACCGACCGGAAGAATCTGGAAAACCAGGTAAAAGTGGAAAAACAAAATTTAAAAGTGATGGAGGAAACCTGCCAAACCGTGCGATTGGATGTGGAAATTGCTCATACCAATTTGAGAAAAGCGAAACTTGATTATATGCGGAATAAAACTCTGTATGACAAAAGGGTAGTTTCAGAAGCGAATTATGAAAACGCCGAAGTTGCCTGGAAAAACGCGACCAGGGCGGTTGATAAAGCACAAGCTGTACTTAGTTACAGCAAGGTCAAGATTGAACAGGCGAGAACCAATCTGGAAATTGCCCGGAAAAATTTGGCGGACTCTATCATTCGCGCCCCGTATGACGGAATTGTCACAGAACAATATCTCGAATCCGGGGAATTCGCCGCGGTCGGAGCGAAAGTGCTGGAAATGGAAGACCAGAATACCCTGGAAGCCTCAGCATGTATAAGTTCGTTGTATTATGAAGAGCTCTCCCTGAAAACGGAAATCGTTTTAAATTTCGCGGGCCGGGAACTTTGCCGGACGAAACTTTCTTATATTTCACCGAGTGTCGACCCGTTGAGTCGAACCTTCGAAATCAAGGCGAATCTGCCGCTCCAGAAAAATCTCGTCTGCGGAACGCTTTGCGACATTACCATAATCATCGCGGAGCGAAACGGGCTCGGGATTCCTGCCGATGCCGTTCTGGCCAGGGCCGGAGGGAAATATGCCGTTTTTGCGGTAAACGGTGAAAAGGCTCAGGAAATCACGGTTCAGCCCGGATTTTCTACCGCCGGCTATACGGAAATTCTCAATGCCGAAAAACTCAAAGGCTGTGATCTGGTGATTTCCGGACAGTATTTCCTGAATGACGGCAGTGCGGTAAAAGTTGTGAACGGAACCGGGAAATAAAGAAGAATAGCCAACATGACGTTAAGCGAAATATCAGTAAAACGGAAAGTGGCAATGACCGCTTTCCTGATTATGCTTTTGTTCCTCGGCATTCGTTTATATGATACCATCGGCATTGATTCGCTGCCGAAATTCGACATCCCGTATGTCCAGATTACTACCGTCTATCCGGGGGCTTCTCCGGAGGAGATCGAGGTTGACGTGGCGAAACGGATCGAGGATGTGGTCGCTTCGCTTGACGGGCTTAAACATACGACCAGCGTCTGCATGGAAAATGTCTGCGCGATAACGCTGGAGTTTGTTTTGGGAACCGATGTTGACATTATGATCCATGAAGTACGGGAAAAACTGAATACGATTGCTAACGATTTTCCAAGTTCCGTAGAAACCCCCAGGCTCAGCAAAGTCAATATAAATGCGATTCCGGTCGTAACTTTGTTCCTGACCGGGAGTAAATCAGTGGATGAGCTTTATGATTATGTCGATGAAACTCTCTCGGACATGTTCTCAAGTATTCCCGGCGTCGGCGAAATCCGGATACATGGAGGAAACGAAGTCCAACTGCACATTGTTCTTGACCGGAAAAAGCTTTCCGAAAGCAATCTGACCATTGCGGAAGTCATCAGCCGGATTAATTCGGCAAACCTGAAAGTGCCCGCCGGGCGGATAAAGCAAAATGGAACCGAAATGGCGGTCACCTATGACGCGGAATATCGGGATATTCAGGCCTTGAAGGATTTGGAAATCAGCAGTAATGTGGGGAGACGGATTTATCTGGGCGATATTGCGGAAATCAAACTGATGTCGAAAGAGATCCGGCAGGAAGCATATTTCAACGGACAGCCCGCGGTCCAGCTCGAAATAGTCAAGAAGAGCGAGGCCAATGCCGTCAAAGTGATTGCCGAAGTGAAAAAGCGTTATGAAGCGATCGTAAACGGCCGCTTGCTTCCGGGGGGAATGCATCTGCACTGGTTCAAGGATTCCGGCGCCTTCATTCATGCTTCGGTCAACGATGCCTGGTCGAGCGTGGGGCTCGGTATCTTACTGACCGCGGTTCTCCTGTTTTTATTCCTCCATGACACGCGCTCCACCTTCACGGTCGTAATTTCCATGCCGGTATCCATCGTTATCTCGTTTATTGCGATGAAAGGGCTTGATTACACGTTCGATATGATGACGCTGGTCTCGTTCGGGTGTTCGACCGGCATCCTGGTAACCAACGCGGTAGTTGTGCTGGAAAACATTTCCAAACGTCTGCATGAGGGTATGAACGCTCCCCAGGCTTCCATCAGCGGAACTAATGAAGTCGTGAACGCGGTTGCCGCAAGCGCCCTGACCAATGTGGTGGTCTTTGTTCCGGTCGTGCTGATGAGTTCCGTTGTCGGACTGCTTATTTCTCCGTTCGCAGGCGTCATGGTGGTGGCGACGCTGGCTTCGCTTTTCGTAAGTTTCACCCTGACGCCGATTCTCGCTTCGATATTCTTCGCGAAAGAGAGAAAAAAACCTAACCGGGTCAGCGAAGCGCTTTTCCGTTTATGGGATTTCGGATATGTCCGTCTGGAGTCTGCTTTTCTGAAAAGTATAGACTTTACCTGCCGGCACAGTGGCGCCGTGATCCTTATGGTCCTGGCTGTCTCGTTGCTCCTTACCGTTATCTCGCTGCCGCATATCAGCATGTCATTTATTCCGACCAACGATAAAAGCGAGGTATCGGTCACTCTGGAATTCCCGACCAACACCGCGCTTGCCGCATCACGGAAACGTTCGCTCGAAATTATCAAGGAAATCGGCAAATTACCGGAAATCGAATCGGTCGGGGCCACGGTCGGTTACATCAATGCCTCGGTTGGACAAGTTTCCGAAGGCGTTCATCTGACGCAGATCAGCCTCAACCTGATTGATAAAGAGAAGCGCAAATCGGTATTCCGGGTCGCGGACGACCTGCGGGCAATGCTGTCGCAAAAGCAAAATCTCCGCTATTCCGTGAACATTCCGAACCCGACCGGATCGTCCGGTGCGGAAATCATTACCTACATCTCCGGTTCCGATTCCGCCATTCTGCAAAGAGAAGCTCTGAAAGCAATGAATATTCTGCGGAAATCCGGCATTGCCTCCGACATCGATTCGAGCATCAGGGCCACCAAGCCGCGAACCAATATCATCCCGAACCGTGTGGTTCTCCGAAACCTTGGTGTTCCGGAATCAACGCTCGGCACCTCAATTCTCGGATTCTTCGACGGCGTGGAAGCCGGAAGCTACAAGGTAGGAACAAGAACCTATGACATCCGCATTAAAACCAACGATATCGAAGGTTTTCAGGAAGCGGCAAACATTGTCATCGGCTCCATGAAAGGGAAGCCGGTCAATATCAATGTCCTCGCGGATTTCGAATCGTCACCGGTATCGATTTCAATGATCCGGGAGGACAAACAACGTGCCGCATGGATTTACTGCAATCCTGCGAGCGGAGCGGCAATGGGCGATGTGGTAAACTTGCTGAGGGACAAAGTCGGGAAAAATCTCCCTCCCGGCTATAAACTTGCGTTTTACGGTCCGGCGGAAATGATGGAAAGCGGTGCGCAGGACTTCGTCAGTGTTTTTGTAATCGCAATTGTCATGACCTATCTTTTGATCGCCGCGATCATGGAGTCATGGGGACGCCCTTTCATTATCCTTTTTACTGTTCCGCTCGGTTTCATCGGAATGTTCTTCACTCTGTTTCTTGCCTCGACTTCCATGTCAATGGTAGGTATGCTCGGCGGCGTAATGATGATCGGCATCGTGGTCAACAATGCAATTCTGATCATGGACGAGACTGCTGTCCTGACCGGACGGGGAGTAAGCACGCATGAAGCCATGCTTCAGGCAATAAAGGCCAAATTCCGTCCGATCCTGATGACTTCGATAGCCTCGGTGGTTGGTATGTTGCCAATGGCATTCGGAACCGGGATCGGTTCCGAATTGCGCTCCAGTTGCGGCCTCGGTGTAGTCGGCGGCCTGACGTTTTCCGCCGTTATGACCCTGTATTTGATTCCGGCGCTTTACTTCAAATTTGTGCGCGACAGCGCCTTGCCCGAAGAATCGACAGGAACGCGCCTGAAGCGCTTTCTCGGTTTTGTGAAAACAGTACCATAGAAAAATTCATCGTCATAATAAAGAAAAAAAACGGCATTAACGGGGAATCCATATGTTTCAGGGAAAACAAACCGTTTGTTTTTCCCTGAAAGCAAAGTCCTTGCCGGTCGGGTTCTCGTTTTTATCAAGTTCCGGTTTAGGCCTGGGCGCTTTTCGGGAAATTCGGGAAAAAAATAAGAATTGCTATTGACAAAAGGCAGATATTTGGTTTTATTGTAAAATAAACAATCAGTTATGGAGCATTTGGTGCCAAATTACAACGATAAAGAATTACTTAACGAAAAAGCCAAAATATTTAAAGCGCTTGCGCATCCCACACGCTTGATGATAGTGGAAAAACTGGTTAATGGCGAATGTTGCGTTTGCGAACTTGTTGAATTGGCCGGAGTTGATTTTTCTACCGTGTCCAGACATCTTGCCGTACTGAAGGAAGCCGGCATAATCAGTGATGACAAACGCGGACAGAAAGTTTTTTATAGTTTGAAATTAACGTGTATTATGCAGTTCATCGGTTGTGTGGAAACTTTGTTGCGTGCTCAGTTGGAAGCGAAAATTGCCATGCTGAAATAATTTTGCATATTAGTTGCTTTTTTGGTAAAATATAAAAACAAGAGACGTTTTGATGAATTGGAAACTTGAATGGAAGAAGCTGGCAATTATTGCCGGCGTGTTTTTAGTATGTTTCTATCTGCCTGTCGGCAGTAATCGTTTTGATAATGCCGTACTCGAAGCGTTTCATTTGTTGAAATGGTATGCCCAAGAGCACGTTCTGTTATGTTTGATACCCGCGTTTTTTATTGCCGGGGCCATATCGGTTTTTGTCAGCCAGGCATCGGTCATGAAGTACCTTGGCGCTAAAGCAAATAAAATACTGGCTTATGGTGTCGCCTCAGTTTCCGGTACAATTCTGGCGATATGTTCCTGTACGGTGCTGCCGCTCTTCGCCGGCATATATAAAATGGGTGCCGGACTTGGTCCGGCCTGTTCGTTTTTATACTCAGGTCCGGCAATAAACATTCTGGCAATCGCCATGACCGCAAGGATACTCGGCGTTGAACTGGGTATCGCCAGAGCGGTGGGCGCAGTTTTATTCAGCGTGGTGATTGGAGTGCTTATGCACCTGATTTTCAGGGAGGAAGAAGCAGAAAAAGCCAATCGACAAATGGCAATGCCTGAACCTGAAGTAAAACGCCCTCTCTGGCAGAATTCGCTTTATTTCGCGGTAATGGTGGGTATTCTGGTTTTTGCCAACTGGGGAAAATCCGATGATCCGGGCGGCATCTGGAATCTCATATACAATTGGAAATGGCCGATTACATCCGTTTTTTCAATTTTACTTGGTATAATGCTGATCCAATGGTTTGAGGTTAAATGGTGGAAGGTTGCAGTAACCGCGGTTCCAGTCACAGTTCTGGCACTGTTATTTCCTGACATTCCGCTGCTGGGGTTTGCCGCCGGTACGGTTGGTCTGTCGGCTTTCGCAAGCACGGACAAGGGAGAAACGGGAGAATGGTTTTCGTCATCGTGGACTTTTGCCAAGCAAATACTGCCGTTGTTGCTGTTCGGCGTTCTGGTTGCCGGATTACTGCTGGGAAGAGTTGGACATGAAGGCATGATTCCGTCAGAATGGGTTTCAAAGGCCGTCGGCGGAAATTCGTTATGGGCCAATTTCTTTGCGTCGTCTGCCGGGGCGTTCATGTATTTCGCGACCCTCACGGAAGTGCCGATTCTTCAGGGCCTCATCGCCAACGGAATGGGCAAAGGCCCGGCATTGGCCCTGCTTTTAGCCGGTCCGGCTTTGAGCCTGCCTAATATGCTGGTGATCAGGAGCATAATGGGCACGAAAAAGACCATGGTTTTTGTTTCGCTGGTGATAGTAATGGCAACTTTCAGCGGCATGATATTCGGAGTGTTTTGCGGTTGAATAAGCACAAAGGCTTATTTTCATATCGGGTTATTTCCCAATATTTTGAAATCCATAGTTTATAATGTTGACAAATCTGAAAACGGAGGTAAAAGCAATGAAAATCCAGATTCTCGGGACCGGATGTCCGAAATGCAAAAAACTGGCGGAAAACGCGGAGGCGGCCGCCAAAGAACTGGGACTTGATTTTGAGCTTGAAAAAATCACCGGCATCAATGAAATAATGCGATTCGGAGTAATGATGACGCCCGCGCTTGCCGTTGACGGCGAGGTCAAAACCGTAGGCAAGGTTCCGTCTGTTGAAGAGATCAAACAATGGTTGAAGCAGTAAAGGAGATAAATCATGGATACCAAGTGTAAATGCGAATGCAGCGTCGCCCCCAAACTGATATTCGCCTGTTCCGGAGCGTCTGATGTCGGAGAAATTGCGGACCGGGCCGCCCGTAAGCTTATGCGTGACGGAATCGGAAAAATGTTCTGCATCGCCGGAATCGGAGGCCGCGTCAGCGGAATTATGAAAACAACCGAAGCGGCTCAGGCGATTTTGGCGATTGACGGCTGTCCGCTCAATTGTGCCCGAAAATGCTTGGAAGAAGCCGGTTTCACAGAAATCAAACATCTTCAGTTGACTGATTTCGGCATGGCTAAAGGTAAAACTGAGATCAGTGAAAATAATATTGAAAAGGCGGTTGAATGCGGAAAAAAAAAGCTTGCCTGTCAATAAACAACTATTTATGGAGAAACTAAACAATGAATGGCGGAAACAATGGAATAATAGCAAAATTCAAACATGTGAAAAGTTTTTTATTCATAATTGCCATGGCTTCAGGAGTTATTTGTCTTGCGCAGCTGAAAAGCCCATGCGCCTGCTCCGGGGCTGTCTGTGCCGCTTCAACCTCAACGGCGACACCGGGAAACACGTTTACAGAAGCACAAGAGAAAAAAACAGTAAAGTTGCCAACGATGATTGAATTGGGAGCGGAAAAATGTGTGCCTTGCAGAATGATGGCCCCGATTATAGCGGAATTGGCCAAGGAATACGCAGGGATTCTCAAGGTAAAGTTTATTGATGTCTGGAAGAAAAAAAATGTCGAACTGGCCAAAGAATATAAGATAAACTCGATTCCCACGCAGCTGTTTCTGGACAAAAACGGGAAGGAGCTTTGGCGGCACGCAGGATTTATTTCCAAAGAAGATATAATGAAGAAGTGGAAATCATTGGGCTATGATTTTGAAAAATTGAAAAAAGACAAACCGGCTGTTGAAAAGGCTGAATAAATGAAGCAAAAATGAGCAGACCAAAACATACTCAGCGGATAAAAAATCTGCTGCTGGCCTTTGTCTTGGTCAGCATCGGGTTTGCCATGGGGCGGCACAGCGCCAAATCCAAAGAAGCGGAGTTGCCGGGAATAACTGATAAATCGGTAATTCATGTTTATTATCTGCATTCGACTTTCCGCTGTACTGCCTGCAATACTATCGAGAAAATGACGAAAGAATTTCTTGACGGCAACTACAAGTCGGAACTGGCGTCAGGCAGGATGATCTTTACTGAAATTGATTTCCAGCAAAACGAACCAACCGCCAAGCGTTTTGAAGTGGTAGCCAATTGCGTAGTAGTTGCGGCGGAAAAGGATGGCAAGACTGTTGCCTTCAAACGGCTTGATGAAGTCTGGACAAAAATGAAAACTCCTGAAGCGTTTGATAAATATATTGCCGCTGCGATCAACGCAATGAGAGCTGAACTGGCTTCCGGAGGTCAAAAATGAGTTTCTTAATCCTGGGCTCCGCAATCTGGCTGGGCATCCTGACCGCAATCAGTCCTTGTCCGCTGGCAACTAACATCGCGGCGATTTCATTTATCGGACGGCAGCTCGGCAACAGCCGGGGCATACTGATTTCCGGCTTGCTTTACACTGCCGGCCGCGTTCTGGCGTATGTGGTGCTGGGCGTCGGTATTACCGCCGGAGTAATAGTCAGCGGCGAGCTATCCCGGTTTCTTCAGTTGTATATGAACGAAATTCTTGGCCCCGCTTTGATTCTGCTCGGCATGATTCTGCTTGAGATGATCGGGAATGGCGTTTCCATGAATTTTATCCGGACGGAAAAACTCCACAAACATGCGGAAAAAAACGGCGTAGTCCTGGCGCTGCCTATCGGTTTTGTGTTTGCCTTATCTTTTTGCCCGGTCTCGGCGGGGTTATTTTTCGGCGCGCTGATTCCGCTGACGCTCAATAATGGCGGCAATTTTATTCTGCCATTGGTATACGGCATTGGTACCGCATTGCCGGTCGTAGTATTTTCATTCATCATTGCATTTGGCGGCGAATATTTGGGTAAAGCGTTTCACTGCCTGACCAAAGTAGAGTTATGGGTGCGAAAGGGCGCGGGAGTGTTATTTATATTAACAGGAATATACTACTGCCTGAAATATATTTACCGGGTCGATATTTTATAAATCACATAATTTTCTCACTGAAAAATTTGACATTTTTATTGCGGATATTATATTTCGTCATGTGGCGAATTGACGAAGGATTGAAAAATGAATAAAGTCCTGAATATAACGAAGGCCCTGGCGGATGAAAGCCGTGTCCGGGCGCTGATGCTGCTGAAAAACGGGGAACTGTGTGTCTGTCAAATAATTGATGTCCTTGAACTGGCTCCGTCCACAGTGTCCAAACACATGTCAATCCTGAAACAGGCTGATTTGGTTGAAGCCCGCAAGTCCGGGCGCTGGGTATATTACCGGCTTCCGGAAAAAGGTTCGGTTGAGGCCGTCAGAACAATCCTTGAATGGCTTGAAACGAATTTAACAGATGACAAAACCATTAAGAAAGATATCAGGAATTTGGATAAAACCTCAAGTATGGTCAAGGATGAATTATGCGGAAAAACTGCGCAAAGTTGAAAATCCTGTTTTTATGCACGGGTAATTCATGTCGAAGCCAGATGGCGGAAGGCTGGGCAAGGTATCTGATTGGGTTGAATTTATCACCGCCAATGATGCGCCGGAGTCGATACGGACCGATTCATTCAACCGAAAAATTAAAATAATCGAGACTTTATCATGAATACTTTTATGGATACCTTAGGGTATTTCGGTTTCATTTTTCTGGAACTGATAATCCTTTTTCTGTCAATCAGTACCATTGTTTCACTGGTACTGCAATATATTCCCAAAGAACGGCTGAATTCTTATCTTTCAAGAAAAGGACCGACCGGATATTTTCTGGCCGCGGCGCTTGGAAGCATTACTCCGTTCTGCGCCTGTTCGACGATCCCCTTAACTCTGGGATTGTTGAATGCGGGAGTAGCGATTGGGCCCATTATTACTTTTGTATTGGTTTCACCGCTTTTGAACCCGATTATTGTGGCGATGGTATTGACATTGATGGGGTGGAAGGTTTGTTTGATTTATTTTGCCGTCTGTTTTTTCACATCACTGGCGGGCGGGTGGTTGATGAGCGTATTGCATGCCGAACGCTTTGTCCGCAAAGTTGCCGCCAAGAGTGGCGGCAGTTGTTGTTGCGGCGAACCGGAAGAAGAAGTTATTCCGGCAACTTTCAAGGGAAAATTAAATAAAGCCCTCAAGAAGGCGTATGATGATTTAGTGGGCGTTTTTATCTATCTGGTTATCGGTACGGCAATAGGCGCGGTAATCTATGGTTATGTTCCGCAGGATTGGATTTTGTCGATAGCCGGGAAAGGTAATATTTTTGCGGTTCCCCTTGCTGCATTGATAGGTGTTCCGCTATATATCCGTGCTGAAAGCGCAATTCCCATCGGGTTGGCATTGTCTCAGAAAGGTATGAGTTTAGGAGCGGTTCTTGCCTTGATTATTGGCGGCGCCGGAATGGCGATTCCGGAAATGTCAATGCTGTTGAGTATTTTTAAGATACGGATAGTGGCGGCCATCGTGACGTTGGTTTTTCTTACAGCAGTAATTGGCGGATATGTTTTCGATTGGTTTTTAAGCTGAAAAATAGTGCAAACGTCAGGAGATAAATTATGAATAATGAAAACCGCGCCGGTGACAAACGGAAGATGACCGGCATTTTCGAACGTTATTTGACGGTATGGGTAATTCTGTGTATTCTCGGCGGCATCGTTCTCGGCAAATTTGCGCCGGAATTCGCCAGAAATCTGGACGGAATGTCTATTTTCGTCAAAGGCGCTCCTGTAGTATCTATTCCAATTGCAATATGTCTTTTCTGCATGATGTACCCGATTATGGTTAAAATTGATTTTGCCAGTGTTATCAAGGCCGGGAAAAGCGGCAAACCCGTACTCCTGACCCTGTTCATAAACTGGGCGGTCAAACCCTTTACCATGTATGCCATCGCCTTATTTTTCCTGGGATTTCTGTTCAGGGGATTTATCGGGACGGATGCCGTGGACCTGGTGAAAATGCCATTCGGACTGGACCTCGACGTCGGGGCGGTTTACGGCGCGGGAAAAGTAGTCATGCATGATGGTGTAAAAATGCTGGAAGTACCCCTATGGCGCAGTTACCTTGCCGGGTGTATCCTGCTCGGCATCGCTCCGTGTACGGCGATGGTACTGGTCTGGGGCTATCTGGCGCGCGGGAACGACGGCCTGACGTTGGTCATGGTGGCGATAAATTCTCTTACCATGCTGGTGTTATACGGCGTTCTCGGCGGTTTCCTGCTTGGAGTCGGGAGACTGCCGGTGCCCTGGCAGGCGCTGCTGCTGTCCATTGCCATTTATGTGGCGTTGCCGCTCGGCGCCGGATATCTGTCGCGCCAATGGATAATCGCGTTAAAAGGGCGGGAATGGTTTGAAAATAAATTTCTCCATGTTCTTACGCCGATTACAATTATCGCGCTCTTGACCACCCTGGTGCTGTTGTTCAGCTTCAAAGGTGAGGTCATAATATCCAATCCTTTGACAATTGTCTGGATCGCAATTCCGCTTTTTATCCAAACGATGCTGATTTTCGGCTTAGGATACTGGCTGGCTAAAATTCTGAAACTGCGTTACGAAGACGCCGCTCCGGCGGCTATGATCGGCGCATCGAACCATTTTGAGGTTGCCATAGCTACCGCAACCATGCTGTTTGGTTTGTCATCCGGCGCCGCATTGGCGACGGTCGTTGGGGTGCTGATTGAAGTGCCCGTCATGTTGATGCTGGTAAAAATCTGCCTGAATACGCAAACCCGTTTTTCCGATAAGCAAGCATGACTATATTCTCGATGCAGACAAACGATACCCCGGTATTGGCGGCCTCACAGAATGCGAGTCCATGCTCAAAATCTTCGCAATCAAAGTTAAAATTGCAACCGTATAGAGTATAGCTTGCCAAAGCCCGGCTTTCAAATGCAAATGAAAAAGTGGAAAAATGTCAAAACTAATATATTTTATACCAAGTTGCGATCAAAAATATAGTAATGATTGCTTTTTCAACTTTGCCGGGGCGAATCCGGATGAGCCCGGCGCTACCAAGCGTAGTGGCGGTGCTCATCCGGCACGCATCCGGGATGTTGAAAATGCAACCGCCTTGCGGCAAGAGTCTTTTAAGTTTATTTTAAAATGACTTCATCGCCGGATATTCATATCCGGCTTCAGGCGTAATTTTTAACTAATTCTTAAAATTTCTCTTGTCATTACTATATTTTTGATCGCAACTTGGTATTAGTTGGAAAATTAGACTGAAAACTTCTCTGAAGAAATCTCGGAAGCCGGGGTAGTTGCATTACCGGTTTTTAATGGATATACTAATATAGACAAACGGCAAGCAGGAGGATAATAATGACTGCGAATATAACTGCCCATCCGGCGCGCTGGTGGAAGGCGCTGGATGACCGGAAAGTACGCTGTTTGCTTTGTCCCCGGGCCTGCGTTATTCCCCAGGATGAATCCGGTTTTTGTTCCGTCCGTAAAAATGTCGGGGGAAAATTGTATTCACTGAGTTACGGCCGTCCCGTTGCCCTGAACGTCGATCCGATCGAAAAAAAACCGCTGGCTGAATTCCTGCCCGGCTCCAGAACTTTTTCTCTGGGAACTTTCGGGTGTAATTTGAACTGTTCGTTCTGTCAGAATGATTCGTTGTCCCGGGGCGCCTATTCCGGGGTTTTCTTCGGCCGCTGTTTTCCCCCGGAAAAAATAGTGGAACTGACTTTGGCGAACAATTGTCCTTCAGTGGCTTTCACCTACAACGAACCGACGGTTTTCGCGGAGTATGCGATCGACATCGCGCTGCTGGCGCATGAACAGGGTCTGAAAACCGTCCTGGTTTCAAACGGTTATATTACTCCGCTTGCGGCCCAGGATTTGTATCCGCAGATTGACGCGGCGAATATCGATATGAAGGGGTTTTCAGAAGAGTTTTATCTGAGCATGACGGAATCCAGTCTGAAACCGGTGTTGACGGCGATCAAACGGCTGTATGATGCCGGCACCCACCTGGAAATAACTAATCTGGTCATTCCCGGCAAAAACGATTCCCGGGAATTGATTTCCGCCTGGCTGGACTGGGTGGAAGCGAATCTGAATAAGCAGGTGCCGCTGCATTTCAGCGCATTTTTCCCGGCCTATAAATACCATTCCAGCCCGCGTACTCCGAAGTCAACCCTGCTGCAAATAAAAGAATATGCGATTTCCCGCGGTTTTACCGCGGTCTGCTTGGGAAATATCTAATATCGTTCCGGGGCGCCGCGGTATCCGGATTGTCCGCAATGGCAATTGTTAAAGTTTGGTTAATACCAATTCGCTCTCATTCATAGACATTTCGATGGTTCTTTTGAGCCGATTTTTGCCATAAATCCTCGCGCGATACTCTCTATCGCTCTGCGGTTTATAACCAAAATCCATCTCAAAATCCGCCATCGCCATTATCTATGACTGATCGCTCATTAGTATAAAATCACTTTTTTTTCTTGTTTCGCGGTATCGCCGACAGTATATTAACCGAAATTAAACCTAACATCAGGGAAACGATCGTAGTGATGAAAAATCTGTTTAAGATTCTGCCTTTGCTGTTCGTAATCGTACTTTCCTTAACTGCCTGTTCCCGGTCTGATTCCGCTCAAACCGGGCAAGTGGATAAAATAAAAATTCTTCAGGGCGATGAGCAGTGCGCTTTGCCGGGCGAAGCATTCCGGAAACCCCTGCGGCTCGAATTACTCGGGCCGGGTGAACCCGGTCTGTTGGGGGGCGAGGGCGAACCGCCGCCGGCGGTCGGGGTAAAAGTCTTGTTTGTTCCGGTTGACGGGTCGGATTTGAAACTTTCCGCTGATTCGACGGTTTCGGACGCCGGCGGCGGAGTCAGCGTCAAAGTTATCGCCGGGCGCAAAATCGGCGATCAGTATCTGCGGGTAATTGCCGCGGATAAAAGCATTCTGGTCCGTTTTATAACCGGTATTTCGATCGCCGGAGCGGATCAGGAATGTTCTACGGAACAACTGATGCACGAGCCTTTGACCGTCCGGATCGTCAATGCGGCCGGCCGGCCGCTTTCGGGAGTTCCGGTTTATTTCAGGATAAATTCCGCTCCGGGAGGCAAAAAAACCGATGCCCGGTTACAAAAGACCTGTGTGTTGACCGATCCGGAGGGCATTGCGGAAACCAATCTCAAAGTCGGTAAAAAAACCGGAGAATACAATATCAATGTTGAAGTTGCGGATGGCCGAAACAATTATAATATCCGCGGTATTAATGTCCGTGAATTGGGCTTGAATTCCTGGGCGGTAATCATCACCGTACTTGGCGGTTTGGCCATTTTCATCTTCGGCATGAAGCAGATGAGTGACGGTTTGCAGAAAGTTGCCGGCGAAAAGGTGAAAAAGATTCTCCATTTCTTCACCAGTAACCGTTTTATTGCCGTGTTGGCCGGGGCAGTTATTACCGCTGTCATCCAGTCATCCAGCGCGACCACGGTTATGGTGATCGGCTTCGTGAACGCCGGGCTGTTGAACCTGTTCCAGGCCATCGGCATCATTTTCGGAGCGAATATCGGGACGACAGTTACTGCTCAGATCATCTCATTCAACCTGTACGGTCTGGCTTTGCCTGCAATCGCCGTCGGCCTGGTGGTGATGTTTTTCAACCACCGCCTGGCCAAAGGCTGGGGCGAAACTCTATTGGGTTTCGGGCTGTTGTTTTTCGGCATGTCAATCATGAGCCATGAACTGAAAACGCTGGGTGTTTTTCCGTCGTTTATCAGGTTTTTTCAAACTTTCGACTGTACCAGTATTGACGGCATTATGCCGCTTGGCGCGGTATTGGGGGCCATCGGCATCGGAACGCTGGTGACGGTCATCATTCAAAGCAGTTCGGCTTCGACCGGGATTATTCTTGCCCTGGCCGGCAGTGGTCTGATTAATTTTTATACCGCGGTGCCGCTGGTCATCGGCACTAATATCGGCACTACCATTACCGCTATATTCGCTTCGCTGGCCGCCAACCGCCGCGCCAAACAGGCGGCGTTTGCGCATTGCTTTTTCAATATTACCGGGGCAGTGGTGATGCTGGCGCTTTTTTATGTTCCGTGGAAACAGACGCAGATTCCGGTTTTCCTGTATTTCATCAATCACATTACCAGCGGCGACGTATTTGCCGCGGTGCCGCAGAATATTGTCCGGCATATTGCGATGGCCCATACGTTCTTCAATGTCTTGAACGTTATCCTGCTGCTGCCGTTTATCGGTATTATTGCCCGGGTGTGCGCTTTCTTTATTCCGGTACGGGATGAAAAGTCCATTGTGACCCAGGCGCTGGAACCGCACCTGCTGAATACCCCGTCCATCGCTCTGGAACAAGCGGTTCAGTCTATTCGCTATATGGTCAAGGAAGCCTGGGCGATGGTGGACTGCGCGATTGCGGACTGTTTCATCAAAGTCCGGGTCAACGAGGATGAATTCGAAAGTTTGGGTATCCGCGAGGAAAAAATCGATAGGCTTCAAGGGGAGATAACCGAATATCTGGTGCAGATTACGCGCCGGGAACTGTCGGATGAACAGGCTGAACTGGTGCCGCTGCTGATGCATTGCACCAATGACGCCGAACGCATTGCCGATCATACCGCCAATATTCTCACTTTGACCCGGCGTCTCGCCGTTTCCAGCAGCGGCCTGAGCAAGGAAGGCCAGGAAGAGGTTAATATCTTATGGGGAATCCTGAAAAACCAAGCCCATAATGTGGTTAATGCTCTGCACGGTACGGACAGTGACAAGATCAGCGGGGCGATTCGGGACGAAAACAAGATTAATAAACTGGTCGATGAATATGAAAATAATCATATTGACCGGCTGCGGGACGGCAAATGCGATGCGACGGTAGGGGTTATCTTCATTGAAATGCTCGCTGAAATCGAAAAGATCGGCGACCATCTCTGCAATATCGCCGAACGCGCCCCGCAAATCCAGCGTCAGTACGTGAGTTTGGGGTAACAATTTTCCCGGAAGCGGCTCCCGGCTACCGCAACAATTCGGCAGCGATTTTTATTACCGTTTTTTTGACCGGTGCACTGCCGGAAAGCAGCGCTATTCCCGGCATATGGCCTTCGCCCGGGAAAAATACCGTAAAAACTCCCGGCGTCAAAACGTATTCCACCGTCCGTTCCGGGGCGTACCGGTAAAAAGCGGCGTCATTATCCGCGTTATAATCCGCGCACGGTTCAAGCACATTGCCCGCCCCGTAAAACATCCGTTCGCTGCCGGCCAGCAGCGTTTGAATGTCGATGAATTTGCGGTGCGCCTCGAGTTTGCCCGTACTGAGCTCCCGGGTATCATAGGCCTGCACCAGGGCGAACAGGTCATTGTTGCCGCTCAAATCATACCGTCCGCACTCGCAGTCGGGTTTCAGGGATGCCAGGAAGCCGAAGACTTCGGCCCATACCGGTTCTTTGCCATAGGCGTAATCAGTCCATTTTTCACATAAGTCCAGGATCATTTCACCACCTTGAGTTTAGGTATTTTAAATTCCGTTTCTATGGTCATATCGCCGTCTGTTCCCGGTTCGCCCGGAGAAACCGGCTCAAACAACGCTTTTGCCGAATCATATCTGAACGCGGTTGCCTTTTCAGGATAACCGTCCAGGCTCAGGCAGACTTTCCCTATTTGCGGGGCGGTTGTGACCTGCAGCCGGATCCAGTTGTAATTGAACTGCTTCAGGACGGCCGCCATGAACTTTCTCCGGTTAAGTTCCGCTTTATCGGCCGCCGTTTTGACGTCTTTATCCCAATTATCCTCCAGGCGCACGAAACCTCTTTTACCGGCCTGGGTGGTCAAAGCCGCATCGGCAATGAAGATCCGGTCCCGGTTAAGCCGGAAGGGGAGGGTGCCGCCGACGGACGCGTCGGTGGCGAATCCTTTTATCCCCAAGTAGTCCAGGAAGGGGGACAAAGTGATTCCGGATGCCAGGAAATTAACGGTTTCGGGAACCGAAACATTATCGGTGAGAATGAACGGGCCCAGGCTGGTCAGACGCCCGCCGAACCAGTTGGCCGACAAATGTTCGACCTGGATTTTTTTGAATCCCCGGGACTGGAATTCAAGCTGAAGGTTGGCGAGTTCAAGCGAAGCGTTCTTCACCCGGCGGCAATACAGTTTCTGATGGGGGAGGCTTCCGCCGCCGAATAAATCCGTAAAAGTGCAATTTGCCGTAAGCCCGTTCAGTTCCCAGCAGTCCAGATACAAAGTGCCGTCAGTCAGCGAAATTGAGCCTGAACTGTTGCAGGTATTCAGGTCTCCCTGCAGATGTCCTTCCACGGCGGCTTTGCCGACGAATCCGGCCCCCAGACCGGGAAACATGACATTGGCGCACAGAGCGTTCTTAGCCTTGAATTCCGGGATAATGAAATCTCCTTCCCAGTCCGGGAGAGCGGAAAGTTTCGCTTTACCGCGAAAGAACACGCTGGCATTCGGGAAAATATCCGAAAAATGACTGGCCCGGATCAGCAGTTCTTCATTCCTGACTTTGAGTTTGGCTTCAACCTTGCCCAGATTCTGACGGTGCAGTTTCACTTTATCGACGGTCAGCGCTCCTTCCGCGGCTTCCGTCCCGAACGGCAGCTTCATCCTTATCGGCGCGCAAACCAGCTTCAGACTGTTTTTCCGGAAGGCCGCATCGGCATAGGTTATTTCCCCGGAAATTTTCCGGTCCGCCAGTTTCGCCGTAACCGAGACTTCAGGAACATTGAAACTGGCGTCATGGGAAGCCGCGTAAAAATCCTTAACGTGCAGTTCCGGCTTTAAACCCAAGCTGGCGTTCAGGCTGCCGCCGCCGCCGGCATGGAGGGAAATTTCCCGGGCGGCGAGTTTCCAGGATTTACCGTAAGCAACCGTATTTTCGTTTTTGAATTTAACCTTCAGATTGCGGCAATGTCCGGCGGAATTTTTCCAGCTTATCGCCGTTCCGGCGGTTACCACGTTTTTGGCGCTTTGGACGTTGACCCGGTTCCAGTTCCCGGAAAGCTTATCCAGAGCAAGTTTAAACTCGGCGCGGTTCAACGCCTGCAGATAGTTCGGCTCGCAGTTTGCCTGGCTGAGGCCGCAGTCTGCATCCAGGACGGCGTTGCTTATTTGCAGCCGGTCTTTGCCGCGGATAATGGTCAGCGTGGGAACGGCGATTCCGGCCCGGACGGATTCCGGCCGCAGCACCCCGGCAAAAGTTTTTCCGGCCAGCTTCAATTGTGCCGCCTCCGCCGCGTATTCCGTATCGTCATTTGTTACGCGGACCGCGCGGGTTTCCAGGCTGACCCGGAATCCCGGATTCTGGTTGTCCGTACTGTCCCGGTTGAATTTGCCCGCCAGTTCAAGCCCGGAAATGACGGCGCCGAAATTCCGGTATTTGGTTTCCAGCCGGTTTATTTTTCCGCTTGCGGTTTGTTCCGTCAACTGCATTTGTTTATCCAAGGTCAAAGCCGTTCCGGCCTCGAATCCGGAAAATTTCAGATATTTTTCCTCATTGCCGTAGTTGCCGCTGTCGCATTTCAGCCGGACATTGCCGTTTTTCAGTCCGGACCATTGAAGCAGGGGAGCGGATAAACTCAAAAAACTTTTGCCGCGGGCGTTAAGCAGCTTGAAGTCATTGTTCCCGCAGAATCCGGTCAGCTGTCCGGAATGGGCGGTTGCGGCCAGTTCCCAGGTCTTTTTATTTTTCTGGAACACCCCGTCGAGGGTCAGCCGGTTGTCTTTTGCGGTCAGCAGACCGTCGTCCTGTTTGACCTGGACCCGGTCGGCAGCGGCGATGAGCTCGAACCCGTTAATCCTGAGGCCGTCGAAAACATTGCTGCCGCTGACGGTAAGATCATTCAGTTTTATCCGGCGTTCGAGCGACGAGCAGAAAAATTCCGGGACTGCTAATTTAAAGAAGTTTTTCTTAATCAGCATTTTTCCGTCCGGATCGGGAGCTAACCGGAAGTCGGAATTAAGCTCGATATTGTCGCTGAAAAAAGCATTCTGATAACCGGTGGCGGAGAGTTTTTTGACCAGTATTTTCAATGCTAAATTGCCGGTCTGACCACAGCCCCGGCCGCTGAAACCGAGTTCGCCGATTTCAGCGAAAATTTTCATGTCGTCCCAGCTTAGCGTTGTTTTGAACGGGGCGGCGCGGGCGTGACCGCCGGACTCGACTGTCTGGAGCTGCCAGTTTTTCGTAACCCGGTTGAATCTGCCGCTCAGTTTGCGTACCGGATTTTCCCGGCTTTCGTTCCGGATACCGTAATGCCCGGCCAGTTTGAGCCGGGCCAGATCGAATTCAAATTCCCCGTCAAAATTCAAGACCTGGTTCTGGGTCTCTGAAATCCGGCAGGAAAGTTCATGTACCGCCGCGAAAAACGGTTTTTCCGTCAGACCGTTCCGCAATTTCCAGATATATTCATTCCCGTCGTAGTTAACGGTGATTGAGAGGGGGAGGCTCATGCCGGACGGCCGCCGCTCGTTATGCAGGGTCAGCGTTCCATAATGGAGGGTACAGTTTTTTGAAACCGTGGCGATAGTCAACTGCCGTATTTTCCAGGGGGTGAAACCGAAACGGATATTCCCCGTCAAATCAGCCAGTCCGGTCAATTCCAGGCCGGATAAAGGGGGCGGGGAAGGCGTCCTTTTGATCAATTCCAGTGTTTTCTGCATTTCAGCCCGGGCCTTGAAACTGATTTCAGCAGTTTTACGGTCCAGGTCAACCCGCAGTTCGGCCTTTACCGGATGTTTCCGCCACGTGCAGTGCAAATCGGCGGTAAAGGTTTCCCAGTTTTGTTTTTCGGGATGAAAAAGCAATTCGAAGGGCAGTAACAGCCGGGTACCGTTCCAGTCGAGGCGCATCAGGCCATTGGTTATTTTAAGTTTGGTGTTTCCCCACGAACCGACGGCATGGCGGTGGCGGCCGCTGAAGTGATCCCTCAATTGGGCAATGAATTTCCCGATATCGATATGGTTTATTTCGAAATGTTCGCCTTCGATCCGGCAGACCAGCTCGAGTCCATTGAATTCCAGGCTGGTTATATCCGGTTTGTGGGGCATCAGAAGATTGCGGAAACGATATTTTATGATGACCGAATTTATCTTGAGAGTGGGATTTTCGGGACTACCGATGCATAGTTCGCCAAGATTGGCGCCGGACGCGCCGGCGCTTTTTACCTTGCCGGAAAACCCGCTGATGCCGATTTCCCTGACCAGTTCCGGCAGTATTTTCTCCTGGAACCGGTGCGGCAGGTAACGGTAAAAGAAATAACAGTAGGCGCCGGTCAGGATGCCGGCAATAAGGACGATTGCGGCGATTGAAACCTTGGCGATTCGCTTCAGGGGCATTTCCGTTACCTCGTTGTCTTAAAAGGTTCTAATATACCGCGGATTCAGCTGTTTGCCAGTGCTTTATATTCAATTGTCCCAGTCCTGATCCAGCCCGCTTCTTGCCGGTAATACAACTGCCCGTTTTCCTGCCCGAAACGGCCGGCGGCGAAGTCATTCACTACTTGGGGAAAAACAATCCAGTCGCCTTTTTCCTTAAGGCGTTCCTGATTGGCGGCGGCGACCCGGCTCAGGGCGTCGTTCCAGCCGCCGGGCGGTTTTTTCGCCGGCCGGCGGCGGTAAATATCCAGCAAAGCGTCCCGGGTAAAGCCCTGCAAATCCAGTTCGAGTTCCGGAGAGACCCCTAAAATCGGTCCGCTGTCCATTTCGCCGCCCGCGCCGGTGTAAGGCTGGGCGATGATGACGCTGCTGCGGATGGCGGTGAAGCCGTTGATGATCGCCAGTTCGGTGGGAATGGCGTGCAGTCCGACCAGCAGGCGGCGGCCGTCGCGTTCCACGGTCAGATCGCCGGGGTGGATATTGAGGCACGGAAAGTCGCCGGTGAGGTTGGACAGCGGCATGAAACCCGCCAGGACGCC
The DNA here is from genome assembly GCA_028718375.1 of Victivallaceae bacterium. Classification (GTDB taxonomy): domain Bacteria; phylum Verrucomicrobiota; class Lentisphaeria; order Victivallales; family Victivallaceae; genus JAHOYW01. Next base: position 21,862 of record JAQULZ010000016.1, read on the forward strand.
GAAATCGATCTTGAACGGTGCGATTTTTTCCCTGAGGGCGGCGGTCCAGAGTTCGCGGAGACGGCGTCCCTCGGCAGTGGCGAGGGAGATTTTATTTTCACCGTGCCGCCGGTAAAATCCCCGGAGGTCGAGTCCGATGAACGGCAGACCGTATTTTGCCGCGATTTCGGCGGCGCGGCTGCGGCCGGGGGCATCGGTTATCATTACTGCTGGCAGCCAGCCGGCAGCGGTTTTTTCCCGGAATTCCAGAACTTTTTCGGCATTGGAACCGCCGCCGCTCATCAAGATTGCCGCGCGCGGCATCCGATGGCCGGGGGCGCATTTTAACAGGTTTTCCGGCATCTGCTTTCCTTTTTTTCAGCTTTCAACGAGTTTATAATCTGAAGCCATTCCGGGGTTTTCGCAAGTGATAATCGAAAAAAATCTTTTGTTGGCGCTTTTCGGGTTTGCGCAAAGCTGAAAAGCAGTTTATCTTATCAACTGTACGCGGATATGTCAGTTGAAACTCCAAATATACCAGAGAGGATGACTTATGAACAGCATGGTTAAAAAAGCATTTAGCGTCGCCTTTGCCCTTACCGTTTCCAGTTCCGTTGTTGCCGGATTCTGGGATTCGCTGCTTCCCTACCAGGGGCCGAAAAAGGATGTCATCACCCTGTTTGTCACCGCCAACTACAAACATCCCCTGATGATCGCGCAGCTTATTCAGGCTGAAACCAAACAACCTTATCTGTTGCTGCCGGCGGCGCGCGCTGAAGGCATATTTTTCAATCCGCCGCGCAAACGTTCGGAAGCGGCCCTGGAGATCCGCGAAGCTAATCTGGCGCGTTTCATCCGGTTTCTGAATCCGAAGCAGATCGTCATTCTGGGCGATACCCGTTATGTGCCGGAGAAATACCGCCAGATGATCGATAAGGATATTCCGGTGATTACCGTTACCGGCAGCAACTGGCAGCGGATCGCCGACCGGCTTTCGTTCCTGCTGGCCGCCTGTAATGTCGGCAAGGATTATCAGCGGCTGGGGCAACAGCTCGACAGCGGCCTGTATAAACCCACCGCTCCGGAAATAAAAGACCAGACTCCGGCGGTTGAGCCGGCTGAAGCTGTCGCTGCCCCGGAGGCCGGGGCGGACAAAAAAACAGACGCACCGGCGGTCAAGGAACCCGAGCCCGTCCTGCCGAAGTCCACGCCGGAACTGGTAAAGGATAAATAGTTTCATTTCCGCCATGTTGAATTTTTTTCATATCGCCAAGAACACCTTTACCGAATCGGTGCGGGAGCCGATTTTTTTCATTCTGCTGATTACCGCCCTGGTGCTGATCGGCCATTTTCCGTCGATGACTTTATTCGTGTTCGGTGACCAGATCAAACTGGTCGTCGACAGTTCCATGGCTACCGTGCTTTTGTTCGGCCTGTTCGTGGCGGTAATGAGTTCAAGCCATACCGTGACCCGGGAAATGCACAACGGTACGGTATTGCTGCTCATGTCCAAACCGGTTTACCGCTGGACTTTCATTCTGGCTAAAATCGCGGGGATTGTCTTCACCGTGCTGGTATTTGTTTTCCTGTGCAATGTCGGTTCGATCATTTCCCTGTATATCGCCAGAGACCAGTTCCGCCTGGATATGGGAGCGTACTATATTTATTTTGCGATCCTGATTGCGAGCTGTATTTTCGGGACGGTCATGAATTTCATGTATTCCCGTTCATTTGCGTCGTGTACCACGCTGGCCGTCTGGATCATGCTGCCGGTTTACTGCGCCGTCTGTCTTGTCTTCAAGGAGCATCCGGGAATATTGCTGCGCAGCTATATGTATGCGCTGGTATTGTTGTTCTTTTCGGTATCGACGATGGCGGCGATCACGGTCGTGTTCGCGACCCGGCTGGAAATGGTCGCCAATCTGACCGTGTGTTCCATGATTTTTTTCCTGGGGCTGATTTCCAGCTACTTATTTCTGCGGGATACCGGCTCGGCGGTGCTTAATTCCATCTGCCGGATTTTTTACGCCATTCTGCCGAACTGGCAGTTTTTCTGGCTGGCCGACGCGCTGGCGACCTATCAGCCGATTCCCGCATCTTACCTGTTATGGGCGGGAATCTATGTCATTTTGTACGTCTCTTTATGCACCGTCTGGGCGGTAGTTGTTTTTCAAAGCCGGGAAATCGCCCGCGATACTCTATAGCTTCCGGCGGAGATATTCCGGGAATTGTAAATTCGGAGAATGGCGGTATATTTTATCCAAACGTGGTCAGATAATTGTTTTTCAAACCCTGAAAACTGGGAGGATGGTTATGAAGCAGCTGATCGTAGTTATGTTCGTCCTGAGTCTTGGAATTTCCGTTTTTGCCGGCGAGTGGCTGACCGATATGGACCAAGCCATGAAATTATCCGCTCAAACCGGTAAACCGGTTCTCGCCGATTTTTCCGGTTCCGACTGGTGCGGCTGGTGTGTGAAAATGGACAAGGAAGTGTTTTCCCAAAAAATATTCAAGGATTTTGCCAAGGAAAACCTGATTTTGGTCCTGGTTGATTTTCCCAGCCGGAAACCGATGAGTAAAGAACAGAAAAAGGCTAACCGGGCGCTGGCTGAAAAGTATCAGATCAAAGGCTATCCCACGGTTTTGCTGCTCGACAGTAAAGGGGCGGTAATTGCTAAAACCAATTATTTTGCCGGTGGCGCCAAGAAATATGTCGATTTTCTGAAGGGCAAACTTCCGGCCGGGAAAACGGCAAAAAAATAGCAAATATACCATTTATAAGGTCTGCTTCTCAGTGAGGGAGACCTTTTTATTTTTTTTGCGGCAGGAATCCGTTATGGAAAAGTATCTGGTCGGTTTGGCGATAATGGCGTTAAGCGGCAGTCTGGTGGCGCCGGCGGCGGAACCCTTCACCTGGAAAGTCCAGGTGAAGGACAACTTACTGGAAGTCCGGGCGGCAATTCCGGCGAATCATTATTTATATAAAAAGACGACTGAAATAAAAGTTTCCGATGCGGCGCGGCAAATCTTAAAACCGGTCGCCGTACCGAAAACCGTTCTGCACGAGGATGCCGTTTTCGGAAAAGTCGCAATTTATCCGGCGGCTGCGAAAAATGTCTGGGCTTACAACCTGCAAGGCTATAACAAGCCGTTCAAGGTAAACATTGATTTCCAGGGCTGCCGCGCCCCGTCCGCCGCCGCGCCGGCAAGTTGTTTTCTTCCCGGCCGGAAAACTTTTATCATTGCCGGTGAGACCGTCAGAACCGCAGCAGTTAATTCTCCGATGGTTAATTCCTTGCCGTCCGCTTTGCCGGAGCTCCTGAAAAAATTTGAAATAACCGGAAAACTCCAGGGCGGCGCCGATGCGCGCCAATTCATCGCTTTTTTAAACGGCAGCCGCGGGAATGAAGATTTTTTAGGGGGGAAGGGCATCGTGGTCATGATTCTTATCGTACTGGGCGGCGGGCTGCTGTTGAATTTCACTCCCTGCGTATTGCCGCTGATTCCGGTCAATCTGGCGATTATCGGGGCGGGCAGCAAGGCTGATTCCAGGTGGAGCGGTTTCCGGCGCGGCGGCGTTTACGGGCTGGGAATTGCGGCGGCTTACGGTATCCTGGGGGTATTTGCCGTTCGGGGCGCGATGGTGTTCGGCCGGCTCAACTCCACCGCCTGGTTCAATTTGGTCATTGCGCTGATTTTCATCATTCTGGCGCTGGCAATGTTCGGAGTATTTAATATCGATCTGGCCCAATACGGCGGCCGTTTTAAATCCCGAAGTGCGGCGGCCGGCAAACTGGCCGGAATTTTCGTTTTGGGGGCAATCGCCGCGTTGCTGGCGGGGGCGTGTGTCGCTCCGGTGCTGATCGCGGTGCTGGTGCATTCCGCGGCAGTCTATGAACAAGGCAATCCGGCGGGACTGCTGCTGCCGTTTCTGCTGGGGGTGGGAATGGGACTGCCCTGGGCTTTTGCCGGGGCCGGACTGGCGGTGCTGCCGAAACCCGGTAAATGGATGATCCATATAAAACATGCTTTCGGAGCGGTCATTGTTCTCCTGGGACTTTACTATGGTTATCAGGGGCTTACGCTGCTGCGGACCGGAGAATCCGGAACTGCTGCGCAACAAAACCCCGCTTTGGAAAAAGTACTGCGGGAATCGCTGCGGACCGGAAAACCGGTTCTAATTGATTTCTGGGCTACCTGGTGCGGGATTTGTACGTCCATGGCGCGAACCACCCTGCAGGACGCTGAAGTCGAACGGGCGTTGGGAAAATTCATTGCCGTCAAGTATCAGGCCGAAAAATTCAGTGATCCCGAAACCGCCGGAACCCTGCGTTATTTCGGCGTAACCGGACTCCCGGCATTCGTGATCCTCGAACCGCGCCGGCGTTGAACCTACGGCGCTCCGGCGCTGTACTTGCTTACCAGATTGCGCACTGTATTGGTGCGGAGGATATTTCGCTGGAGTTCAGTATTTATTTCCTTCAGGCGCTTTCTTTTTTCCATGGCGTTTTTATTGATGGCCTCGGAATAATTATATTTGATTTTGCGGGAAACTTTTCCGCCCCGGTATGAGATATAAAAACTGTTGCTTCCGCCCGGCGGAATAACGCCGCCGGATTCCACGATGGAACGTTCACGTTCCAGCCGGGCCCGCTCCTGAAGCAGCGCGGCTAACTCGTTCTTAGCCTCTTCCAGCGGGGTCCGGGCGGAAAAGTCCGGTTGGATTTCCGCTTCGGCTTCTTCTTCGCGTTTTTTTTCTTCCGCCCGTTTTTTTGCCAGTCGTACCTGGCGGTCATGTTGGGCTTTAGTTCTTTGCTCCAGGTATTTTTTGGCTTCTTCGGGATCGTAGCGGTATTGCTGCTGCCGGGCTTTGGACATCCGGGAGAACGGGATGAAAATAACTCCGGTTTCGTGACCGATATTCAGTCCGGCGGGGGTGCGGGAAATGATATAGGCGTTTTTCAGAATCCGACCGTCCGCCAGCACCACTTCTTTCCTGATTTCCTTGCCGGTTGCGTCGGCGGCTGTTTTTCCCTGGCGAGTATAAACTGCCGCTTCCTTCCCGCTTTCCGCGCCGGCCGAAGCACAGACCAGGCCGGAAAAAACGGCGGCAGCCAAGATGATCAGGGGCGTGTTTTTCATTGTCTCTCCTCCTATTTAAACATTTCCGGAGCGGCAAAAACGGAATCCGGAATTTCCCGATTCAGCGTAACGCTTATCAGAGTGCTTTCGGTAAGTTCATCACCAATTTTCGTAACCGCTTTTTCCGGCATCAGAAACCCTTCGAAAAGTAGGTAACTGCTGAACGACGTATCCACTTCAATAACTTTATCTTCGGTATCCTGTTGTTCGATGATCCGCACGATCCGGACCGGATGCTTGGATACAAATACCGTGATGCTCTGAGATTGGAAAATATCTGCGGGCTGACAGATCAGCTTCCAGCAGTCTTGTTTATTGATTTCGACGCTGCCGGCCAGTTTGATGTCCTTAAAGACGGTCTTGATGTCGATCGCCGGAGCCAGCAGAAAGGCCTGCAGCCGGATTTCATTGCGTTCGGATTCCGGCAGATAACGTAAGCCCCGGGAATGGCTGTATTCCCAGGCCGTCCGTCCGTCAAAGGCGCATTTCTGGAAATCTTTTCCCATCTGATACCTGATGCTTATTTTGCCGGGCTGTTTCAGCAGGACGGTAATAGTCATTTTTTCCGTTTTGCAGCGGCAGTTATATTTCAGGACCGCGGTTTTAACGGTGTGGATTTTATTTTGCGGATCGTTTTGCCGTTTGACCTGGTCGATGATCTCATTGACCCCGGGTTGAGATTTAATCCAGGTACAGCCGGAGAAACCGGCCCCGACCGCCACCGCCACATAAAACAACAATGTTTTCCACATGACCCGCTCCTTTGCAGTCATTCAAAAATAACTGAAACTTTCTACTGGCGTCTCAGTGGCACTTTCGGCTTTGCCGCTTCGTTACAAAGCGCTGCGGCTTTGCTCCTCACCGGCGAAGCCAAAATTTCTCCCTGATACTCTCAGGATAAAGTTCCACTTATTTCTTCACAACTCCTTTGATGATTTATTTTCCGATTTGTCCGATATATGCTACTATAATTCAAGCGGCGCAAAAAAACAACCCGGAACCGGCAGCGATTTTATCTCGTGGCTCAGGGCAGGGTGGTAGTGAGATAAAAATATGGGCTTTTCCCGGCAAATAAATTAGCTATTTCATGATTATTGCGGTAACGTTATACTCTATGCGGTTGAAATTTCAACCGCATAGAGTATAAATTTAACCGAAAGCTAACAATTTCCTTATGTTAATTTAAACTTTGGCCGGTATAGTTACTGTAAGCAATCAGAGGCGGGAAGGAAAATATGGCTAAAGAAAAAATATTAATAGTCGAAGACGAAGAAGATATCCAGGAGTTAGTCCGTTATAATCTTCAGAAAGAGGGCTTCCTGAATTTAATGGTAGTCGACAGCGGCGAACAGGCCCTGGAAGCGGTGAAGACCTTTTCCCCGGATATAATCCTGCTGGATTTGATGTTGCCCGGAATGGACGGCTTGGCAGTCTGCCGCCAGCTCAAGGGAAGTCAGGAAACGGCCTCGATTCCCATTATCATGCTTACCGCCAAAAGTGAGGAGACCGACGTTATCGTCGGTCTGGGAATGGGCGCCGATGATTATATTGCCAAGCCGTTCAGCAATAAGGTGCTCGCTGCCAGGATAAAGTCCGTTCTCCGGCGCAGTAAGCCGCCTTTTGAAGACGAAAACTCCGGTGTTATCAAACGCGGCGGGCTGGTGATGAACCGCGGCAAACGCGAAGTGATCCTGAACGGTAAGAACATTACGCTGACTTTTTCCGAATTTGAAATTCTGTACATGCTGGCCAAACGTCCCGGCTGGGTATTCTCCCGCAGTCAGATCGTCAATGAAGTCAAGGGCGATGATTATCCCGTTACCGAACGCGCCATCGATGTTCAGATTGTCGGTTTGCGCAAAAAACTCATCGGGGCCGAAGAGCTGATCGAAACTGTACGCGGCGTGGGTTACCGGTTCAAGCACGACT
>JAQULZ010000017.1 GCA_028718375.1 Victivallaceae bacterium
CCGCTCCTTTTCGGCGGCACAGATTTTTAAAATAATCCCCACTGAAAATTTTGCAAATCAAATCCAAAACTTTTTTCGTACTTTTTTTCGCTTGCTATACAACCATCACGGACGAAGAGAATCAGGACGGAGATGGGAGTTTATCCCCGGAACGGGCGTGGTGATACCAGTTTTCCAGTTCCGAGGCTCCGGCCTCGCCTTCCGCGGGCGTTCCCGCCAGCCAGTCCCCGGCCGCCGGAGGCGTATAGGGACCGCGTTTGATCTCCATCACGGCAGAACCGCTCTCCAGCGCCGTAAAGGCGTGCCAGGTCGCCGCAGGAATTTCCACCGCGCAAACATCGCCGCCGGCAGTAAGCTCAATCCTCTCCAGTACCCGGCCGTCTTTGTCGAACAGCAAAACTGCTATTTTCCCGCGCAGGATAATGAGCAATTCCCATTTGCCGGCCGCAAAATGCCGGTGGGGACGCACGAAAGTGCCCGGTTCCGCCCCCATGCATAAGCGGTGAATATCTTCCTCCAGCGATTGGTGCAGGTTACTATGCGCCCGCTTACGTTCGCCGGCCCGGGCCCGGGCGCTGAGCCCGTCCATGAAGTCGCGATCAATGATTCGCATAAACTTATCCTTAGCTGACTAATTCTGCCATAATCTAACCGGTTTTCAGACAAACTGCAATGGTTCTTCAGCAATATCTCTTGATAAAAAATATATCCTGCCTATATTGAAAAATGTAACTTTTAAGGGCTTGACTACGACTTCCATATATAAGTTCAACTTAAGCACTTAAAATTATTATGGAAATCATGACGGCAATCACTCCCCTGCCCCGCAGTTCGGCAGGAATCATAACGGAAACGGAAATGTCGGCACTCAACCCTGATACCAAGGTCATCATCAGTGTTCTGAACGGCAATACGGACGATTTTATTGTCCTGGTAAACAAATACCGGATTCGGATTCTGACGCTGATCGCCAAACGGATTCCGGTCAACGATATTGAAGATGTCGCCCAGGAAACCTTCATTCGCGCCTTTAAGAATCTAAACTCCTTTTCCCGGGAAAAACCTTTCGAGAGTTGGCTAAGTATAATAACTTTAAGAACCTGTTGCGATTATTGGCGTAAAAACTCCCGGCGCAAAGAGTTTTTTGCTCCGTCCGACGACCCGGAACATTTGAAATGGCTGGAACTGATCGCCGTCGAGACCGCCGCCGCAGAGCATAAGCGAACTGTTTCCAATAAAGAGGTCCGGGAACTGCTGGACTGGACCTTGGGAAAACTTTCCGCCGAAGACCGCGCTCTGATAGAAATGATTTATTTCGAGGGCCGTTCTATTAAGGAAACCGCCGCGGTTTTGAATTGGGGCAGTTCCAATACCAAAGTCCGCGCAATGCGCGCCCGGTCCCGAATGCGCCGGATATTAACCCGATTATTCGAGGCTCAGGGATAACATGAAAAAAAAACCACAACTTAACCGGCTCGAAGCCGTTTTCAAAGCCGGCTTCAATGTACCCTCGACAATCACGGTTTCCCCGGAATGGCAAACCGGGTTGCTGGAACGCCTGCGGCAAATGACTCCGTTTCCCCGCCCATCCGGAGAAATGTCGGTTAAATTCGAGCGGAACATCTGGCGGGCGCTATGGGTAACGTTTGCGGCCAGCGTAACTGCGGCGGTCATCTTTGCCGTTCGTGTTTACCTTCAGCCCGAACATTTTGAATCGGAACTGAACAATACTATCTATTCCGGCATAACCTTATCAGATCAGGGAAACTGGTAGTTATGAACAAAACCAAATTCACCTGCACGATAATCTTTACATTGCTGACCGGAGTGATTATCGGGGCGCTGCTCACTTGTCTATTAATGAAACCTGGTCATGAAACCTCGAATTTCGAACGGCATCATGCCCGGATACTGCGCAAGATAGTCAAAAAGCTGGATTTAAACGAACGCCAGGAGCAGCAGTTTTACACTATCCACGAAAAACGCCTTGCCGACCTGTGCGCAATCATGCAAACCGTAAAACCGCGTATGCTGCAGATGATACTCGAAGAGAAAAATGAAATCGCCGCTATCCTCACTCCGGAACAGCAGGCGAAATTCGCCAAAATCCGGGAAAAACAAATAAATAAGTTCAAAAGCCGGTTCGCCAATATCGAATATCTGAAAAGCTCATTCCCGGCTCAACGGAAATGAATCAACCGCGGGGATTAAATCTGCTGATCTGAGCGACGTTCCGGCCGTAATGCAATTTGAAGATATATCCGGTTTCCGCGGCGTGCAGCGGGGCGTTCGCGTCCAGCCATAAATCCCCCGCATTGAAATCGCACATCAGAACCGCACTGCGTTTGATCGGGATATTTTCATTCCAGTCCGGCCGGCTCCAGATCACGGTTTCCACCGCCGGTCGCATATTTTTGCGCAAGTCCGCCTGCCGGCACCTGAAACCGGCGGCAATTCTGGCGAACCGGCACAGTTCCAGGCCGATTTTATCCCGGTTCTCCAGAAATTCCTCCAGCAGTTCAAAACGTTTTTCCAGCGCCGGCCTGCCGCGACTGAAATCGCAGCGGGCGGCGATGAAATCAGCAAATCTGATGAAGCAGTCCGCCTGCCGCCGGATGCAGCAACGAAATACGTTCCGCAACGGCGGCGGATTATACCAGCAATCCAGGACTCGAGCAAATAACGCCGCCGTTTTCAGGTCTTCTCCGGACATCTCCGCCGTCCGCGTCACTTGCCAGGGAGGCTCCGGACTATATTCCAGACCCGGCGGCGGCTGACTGCGCAATGCCGTTCCCGGCAGGAGCTTAAGCAGTTCCAACTGAATCTCATCCGGAGCCAATTCCAGCAGTTTATTAACGTCCCGAAGCAGCGAATTCAGCGTCTGCCCCGGCAGCCCGGCCAGCAGGTCAGTGTGAACTTCCAGATTACCGAACCCTACCAGCTCCAGCAAACCGGCTTCAGTTTTCGCCGTGGCGGCCGGTCGGCGAATCCGTTTCAGCACCGCGGGAGCAAAACTCTGGACGCCAGCCTCCAGGTGCAGGCGGCCCCGGGATGTTTTCGCTAATTGTTCCAGAATTTCCGGAGTAATCCGGCCGGGATGGATTTCCAAGTGAAAACGCAGTTCCGGGAACTCTTCCCGAAACATTCGGAGCAGTTCCGCCGCCCGCCGGGAATCGGCGTTGAAAGTCCGGTCGGTCAGCCGGATTTCCCGGTAACCGGCAATCTGAAGCGCCTGCAGGTCGGCCTTCACTCGGGCGAGTGAATGATACCTGATGCCCGGTGTTGCGGCGCTGGTGCAGAAGGTGCAGGCGCCGTCGCAGCCGCGGCTGGTTGCCAATTGATAAAAAGGCTTGCCGCCCTGAATCAGACCGAGCTGATACGGCGACGGTAAAGCGTCAAGTTCACCCGGATAATGCGCCGTTCGGTTATCCCGGTAACAATTCTGCTCATCCAGATAACCCAGTCCGGCAACCCGCCCGAAATCAGTTCCCCGTAATAAATCGGGCAACGAAGACTCATCGCCCCGCATTACTCCGGCGATAAACGCGTGACGCCGCAGAAAAGCCTCGTTATTGCCAAGGAAACAGGGACCGCCCAGGAAAATCTGCAGCCGGTCATGGCGCTTCTTGAGTTCGGCACCGACTTCCAGCAGCAACTCGAGGTTGAAAATATAACCGGTAGCCAGTAACCAATCCGGCCCATTCGCCTCCACTTCCCGGATAATTTCGGGTCCGGGCGTTTTCACCGTCGCCGCTACATGTCCCCATTGCCATTCCGGGGCTTCCCGTTCGGCCAGAGCCCGCAGCTGAGCATAACCCGGCATAGAATGCGAATAAGATGAATTCAACTCCAGAAAAACTACTTTTTTCCCGTCAGCCATAATATTTCAACGTCAGCATGGTCATATCATCAGACTGCGGCGCCCCCTGCTGGAAGTCGCTTACGGATTTTGCCACCCGGTCGAGAATTTCCCGGGGACTGGCGCCGATCAGTTGCTGCAGCACGGCATAAAGCCGTTCCGCCTGATATTCCTCGCCGGCCGCGTTGAATGCTTCGGTAACGCCGTCCGTATACAAAAACAGCGTATCGCCTTTGCTCAGGCGCAATTTCGTAACGCTGAACTGTTCCCGTTTGAGCGCCAAGGCCCCGACAATCATGCCCTTGCCCAATTCAACCGGCTTGAAACTGTTTTCATGCCGCAGGTACGGCGGCGGATGGCCGGCATTGCTCAGGACGAGTTCGCCGGTATCGATGGTAAACAATCCGCAAATCCCGGTGAAAAACATGCAGGATTCGTTGTTATGTTCCAGCTCCTCGCCCACGTTCCAGAAAATCTCGTCCGGCGCCAATCCTTCTCCGGCTTCATGCCGCAGCAGCGTCAACACCCGCATCATGAATAAAGCCGCCGGAAGTCCTTTTCCGGAAACGTCGCCGATCGCGAAAAACAAACGGCGTTCACCGACAAAAAAGAAATCGTAAAAATCGCCGCCAATTTCCTTGAACGGCCGCATTTCCGCATAAACGTCGAATTCGTCATATTCGGAAAAAGCCAGCGCAACGTCCGGCAGCAGGGAGCGCTGGATTTCAGCCGCAACCAGCAGTTCCTGCCGGGTCCGCTCCTGCTGGACAATATTTTCCTTGAGGCTTCGGATCTGCCGGTTCAGCTCGGACGCCATGGTATTGAAGGTTTCCCCCAAATCCTGAAACTCGTCATTGCTGGTAAGTTTGATTTTCTCATTCAGCCGCCGTTTCCCGAGCAGTTCCACCCCGGTCTCCAATTCAGTGATCGGCCGGCCGAGATGACGGGCGGCCAAACCCGCGGTCAGCAGTACAAATACCGATATTCCCAGACCGGTTACCAGGTAGATCATGATTTTCTCTTCAATATAATTTCGGGTAGCTACGATATGAAGTCTTTCCTCACCGGCAATTTCATCCGCGGCTTTGCCGGTAATGACATAGAGTTTTTTCCGGGGAATGGCAACCCCGATGCCGCACTTTCCGGGAAACATCGGACAAAAAGCCACATCCAGCCGCTCCCCTTTGAGCATCGTCGTGAAAAAGGCCCTTTTTCCGGCGGTTATTTTCGAAATAACCGCTTGCTCAAATTCCGCTCTTTCCCGGTCCGAAAATTCCCAGATCAGTTTTTTCGTAACAATATCCTCCTTGGTACCCAGCCCGCCGAACGGAGAAACCATGAACGCAAAACAGCCGGTACCGCGGGTCAAAACGAATTCATTGGAAATTGTCTGCGGCAGAATGTCGATTACGATGACCGCTTCTACTTTACCGTTGACGACCACGGCCTGGGAATAGGTCAAAAGCAGTTTATTGCTGGCATCCGAACGCCCCGGATCCTGCCAGACCACCTCGCCTTCAGCCGCGATCGCGCGTTTGAACCAGGGCGTTTTCCGGGCATCGTAATCCGGCGGCACCGGATACCAGTCGTACTTGAAAAACAAACCGTTGGGCAGCGCGATTCCCATTCCCGAATAATAATCGTCATAGGCGCAGGAGAATTTGAAGGCGTTGCGCATCATGGTAAGTTTTTGCAGACCGCGTTTTATCTCGTCGGCGCCGAGTCCCGCCGGATAAGAGACATAGGTGAATTCGTCGGTAAGAATCCGGTTATAATTTTCCCCCGCCACAAATCCCCGATCATCGGGCCGGTATTCACCGTTACAAATCGATGCATATAAAGCTACCAGATCGTTCATCCCGGCCAAAGCGCGCCGCATCTGGAGCTGACAGATAGTCGCCTGCCCTTCGGCCAGCGTCTGCAATTCGGTCCGGACCTGCTGCTGCAAAGCCAGAGTACTTTCCCGAGCGGCGTCATTCACGATACAGGAGCCGGTCCTGGCGGCAAAACCGGCCAGTTCGTACATGTCCATTACCGTCAGGATTCCCGCGGTCAGGAAAGTACCGACCGGTACCACCAGAAAATACAGCAATATCCGTTTTCTTAAAGACAGTCTTTTCATGCTTTCCTGCCTTTATATTCAATCGCCAGCAAAGTGACGTCCCGTTTGGCCAGCCGCGCCCCGTAAAAACTCCTTAACTGCGCCAGGATAAAATTGATTACGCTGCCGCCGGAATCCCTGAAATTCCGGAACGAATTGACCAGATACGTTTCCCCGAACACCTCGCCTTTGGTATTGATCACGCGGTTGATGCCGTTGGTAGTCAAAAACAAAATGTCCCCCGGCTTCAGCCGCAGACTGTTCCGGCTGAAAATACCTTCTTTCCCCGGATCGGCTTCGAGCATCGGAGCCGTTTCCGCTTGCAGACTGTCGACTTCGCGGCCGTGCAGATAAATTACCGGAATATGGCCGGCGCCACTGTATCTCAGTTGTCCGGTTTCAATATCCAGAAGACCACAGCAGACGGCTACGGACATCCTGGCTTTGTTGTTTATGCTCAGGGTATTATTGACGGTATGCAGCAGTTTTTCCGGCTCGATTTTCCTGATGCCCAAATGACAGAGCAAGGTCATGACCCGCACCATAAGCATGGCGGCCGGCATCCCCCGGCCGGATACTTTGCCGATGCAGAAAAACAGGTGTTTCCGGTCAACCATGAAATAATTGTAAAAATCGCCGCTTACGCTCCGGGCCGGTTTCAGGTAGGCTTCGATTTCCAGCTCCGGCACCCCTTTGAATTCGGACGGCAGCATGAAAGACTGGATATCGCTGGCCACCGCGAATTCCTGATCGGTTTTTTCGCGTTCCCTGACCGTGGTGCCTACATGCTCCATATAGCGGGTAATATCCGCGGTCATCCGGTCAAAAGTCGCATCCAGACGTTCAAGTTCATCCCCGGTATGCAGATGAATGCCGCTGTTGAAATCACCGTTCATAATTTGCAAGGCTTTCTGTTTCAACAGCAGGATCGGCGCCGTTATCCGCCGGGAAAACGTCATCCCCCAGATAATAACCACTGCCAGAACGATCATCCCGGTTACCAGATAAATTCTCAAATTCCGGTCGAAATAGCTTTTTACATGGTCCCTGTGGACCTGAACATTCCGTTTCATTACGGCTTCGGTTTTATCCACGGAAGCCGTCAGTACAGCGGCCTCGACCATCACGCCGATACTCCACCCGCTCAAGGCTACCGGAGCATAGGCCACATACAATTCGGAATTTCCCGGCCCGGAGATTTTTTCCACGCCTTCGCCTCCGGCAACCATTTTTGCGGCGACCTGGCGTAAGTACCGGTTTCCGCTTTCCAGCAGATTCTCCGTCCGGTAATTATCATACCACTGCATCCCGCCGCTCTTCATTTTCCGCCGCGCCAGGACGTTTCCTTCCTTGTCAAGCAAAAAAGCCCGGCCGGAAGGTACCAGCCGGCTGCTGATAAAACCGCGGGTAAGTTCATTGACCGTTATGTCAAAAGCACAGACGGCGATTACTTTCCCCTGGAAATTTCTGACCGCCCGGGCACAGCTCATAATTATCTTATTGCCATGGGCGGAAATATAGGGCCCAACCCAAACCGTCCGGTCAAAGGTTTTTACTGCGTCTTTATACCACCGGCGCTGAAAAGGTGAATACTTTTTCCGGCGCTGCGTCCAGGGATAAGTAATATAATAGCCGTCGACGGTACAAAGGTAAACCAGATCCAGGTTGTGCTGATTGCCGTAAATGAACTTGAGCAACGGATGCAGCCGGCCCATCCGCGCCATATTCCGTTCATATTTTTCACCGGAATCACTGGCAAAAACCATAATTCGCGACTTGCTGAGCGGCGGATCGGGTTGCTCAACCGTCAGAAAACGCCGTTCATCCCCTCCCGCTGCCGGAGGATTTTTCTCCACCAGGTAACGCATGGCTAAATTGGCCAGCATGGCGACCTCATCATCCAGCCGGTCCAACTGCACATTGGCGATCATCGCCTGCCCGACTACCAACGACTGCAATTCTTCCCGGGCCCGGCTCAATAAGGCGTCTTTGCTGTCCTTCAGCACCTTGTTTTCAAGTTTATCACAGGTACCCAGGGTAAAATTGCCCAGGGCGCGAATATTCCCGAGGGTCAGAACCGCGGCCAGGCTGAAGGTGACACTGGTCAAAACCAGCATGAAAATCAATATTTTCGCTTTTATGCCTATCCGCTTATTAGACATTTTCTCTCCCTGTGGATAAACACTTATCTATCCTTAATGTACGGCGCATTGTCCCCGTTATCAAGCCAAACCGCCGGCAAAAAAACACTGAAACAGTTTTTTTCGCTAAATTTCTGGTTAATATCTCAACCGGCGTTATATTTTTAACATGAAAAAATCATTAGCCCATCTGCCGCAGGAAAAAAAGGATGAACTCAAAGCCGTCGTCGAGATCATCCGGGAACTGATCGACGCCGAGTTTATCATCCTGTTCGGCAGTTACGCCCGCGGCGACTGGGTCGAAGACCGCTACACCGCCGAAGACGGCATCACCTACGAATACAAGAGCGACTATGATCTGCTGGTCGTGGTGCAGGATCTTCCCAAATACCAGTACAAGGGTTACCGGAACCGGATCAAATCCCGGGCGCGGAAACTCGCCGGCTGTACCACTCCGCTCAGCATCATCCTGCACAGCGTCGATGAATTCAACCAGGCGGTCGGCAGCGGCGAATACTTTTTCGCCGACATTACAAAAGAAGGCGTGATGCTCTATCGCTCCGGGCGCTTCCGGCTTCCCGTCGCCCGCAAACTCAGCGTCAAACAACGTAAAAGCAAAGCCGAAGTTCATTTCAGGAACTGGTTTGAAAGTGCGAAAGAATTTTATATTGATTTTGAAAATGCCTTCAACCGGAAAAGTTATAATAAAGCCGCCTTCGAACTTCATCAGGCAGCGGAACGCTTTTATCATACGGTGCTGCTGGTGTTCACCGATTACAAACCCCGGACTCATGACCTGACGGAACTGGGGAAACGGGTTGATCAGCTCAGCAGCAGTTTCAAGGGGGTATTTCCTCAAAACACGGACGAGGAAAAATGCTTGTTCGAACTGCTCAAACGCGCTTATACCGAAGCCCGTTATAACATGGCTTACAAAATCACCCGGGCGGAACTGGAATATCTAGCGGAACGGGTGGCAATGCTGCAAAATCTTACGGAAGAAGTCTGCCGAGTGAAAATAAGCCGTTTCATTTGATACCAATTAGTTCTCATTCATAGACATTCCGATGGTTATCTGGAGCCGATTTCTGCCATAAATCCTCGTGCGATACCTTGTATCGCTACGCGGCTTATTTCTTCTACTTTGAATTGTTTAACGGCCAATGCCGGCGCAATTTCGTCTGTCCGAATTTTTTTTCCATGATTTCGAGCGCGGCGGCGGTAAAAAACGTTTTTACGAACCGCCCGCAGATCAGTTCCGCAGCCGGCTCGGACGGATGCAGCAAATCCGGCCGGTAAAAGCGGTAATCCCGCAATTCATCCTGCAAAATTTCGTAAGCCGGGAAATAGACGCAGTTTTCCGGGAATTCTTCACTGACTTCATGCAGCGCCGTCAGCAACGCGGCCTTGCTGCGGGCGTTCAGCACCAGGTCGCCCGGATAATGTCTCACCGGCGACAGGGTAAGAATAATCCGGCACTTGCGGTTGAACTCCAGAATCCGTTCCACCGCTTCGACCAGAAAAGTCCGGTTTTCCGCCGGGGACAGAAGGCGGCGGTAAAAACAGCGGTTTTCCACTTTATGGCAGTTGGCCACGATCCGGCCGTCCGTTTTCAAACAGTAAACCACCGCGGAGGACGGCGTCAACACCGTCGCGGCCGCAATTTGCAGCCGGTCACGGAATGCTTTCAGCCGGGAATTGGCATGTTCCACCGCGGTCTGCAAATCCGGCCGGGAGAAACTGCCGTGGTGTTCCCAGGACCGCCAGAGTCCGGCAGATTCGAAAAAATCGGCGGCTGAATAACACCGCGCTTCCGCCGCCCGGCTGACCGTCTGCCGGATTGACCAGGCGTTATAAATGATCCCGGTCGGATTCTGGCTGACCGTCAGACCGCAGTCCGCCAGCAAATGCAGCAAATTCTCCGAAAAACACGAGCCTATCCCGCACCAGACCGAATCGAAGCCGAATTTCGGATAATCGGCCGGGTTAAGCCGGATTTCAGTACGCAGTTTCGGCTCGTCATGAAACATCGGATTGTTCTCCTTTCCGGAGCGCTACCAGCCGCTGAGTGAGCTGAGAAAAACGCGGTTCCAGCCGGGTATTCCGTACCGCCATGCTCACCGCCTTCAACCCGCCGATCAGGATCAGCAGTTTCTCGGCGCGGGTCATGCCGGTATACAGCAGATTGCGCTGCAGCATCAGGTAATGCTGATTTAAAAGCGGCAGGATCACCGCCGGAAATTCGCTGCCTTGGGATTTGTGGATGGTGATCGCATAAGCCAAGGTCAGTTGATCGGTTTCCGTGAACTCGTATTGGACCATTTTCCGGTCGCCGTAAAAAACGCTGAAAACTTTCTCCTTACCGTCAATGTTCGCAATCCGGCCCAGATCGCCGTTAAAAACGTTTTTATCGTAGTTGTTGGCGATCTGCATCACCCGGTCGCCGGCTTTGAACACCCGGTCGCCGACCTTGAACTGGGGCTTGTGCCCGGAATTCAACAGTTGCTGGAGGCGCTCATTGATCGACCGCGTCCCGCAGCTGCCGCGGTTCATCGGCGTCAGTACCTGGATGTCGTTCCTCGGATCGAAATTGAACCGCCGCGGAATGCGTTCGGTCTGCAACCGGATAATCAAATCCAGCACCTTGTCCGGATCCTCCTGTTCGATCCAGTAGAAATCCGTCAATTGCGGTTTGTCATCCGAGCGTTCCGGCAGTTCGCCGTGATTCACCCGGTGGGCATTGGCGATGATCCGGCTCCCCGCTCCCTGGCGGAAAACCTGAGTCAACCGGGTTACGGCGAACAGGCCGGACTGCAGGAAACTGTGCAGGACATTTCCCGGCCCCACCGAAGGCAGTTGGTCGGCATCCCCGACCAGGATCACGGAAGTACCGAAATTCACCGCCCGGAACAGGCATAACGCCAGCGGCAAATCCAGCATCGAGATTTCATCGACGATCAGCAGGTCACACGGCAGTTTATGGTCGGCGTCATAGGAGAATTTATGTTCGGCCGGCTCCCATTTGAGCAGCCGGTGAATGGTTTTGGCGGGAAAACCGGCGGCTTCGGACATGCGCTTGGCCGCCCGCCCGGTCGGGGCCGCCAGATAAACCTTGAGTTTCGCCGCCAATGCCCGGCGGACGATTTCGTGAATGACCGTGGTCTTGCCCACGCCGTGGCCGCCGGTGATGATATTCAGCGGATACCGCCCGGCCCTTTCGACCGCCCGGTGCTGTTCTTCGCTCAGCCGGAGGCCTTCAGCCGGCGTAATTTTAACCAGTCGCAGCCCGGCGTGGCGGCGGGCGCTGCCCAAGCCGTAAATATAACGCGGCAGTTCGGTCTCGGCCCGGAGCAGATTGAGCGGATAAGCCAGTTCATGGTCAATGCGGATCAAACCCTGCCCCACCGCTTCGTCCACCCCCCGGGCAGCGACTCCCGGTTCGACGCGAAGGGTTTCCGCGCACTTGGCAATGAATTCCTCAACCGGATAACAACAATGGCCGGAAACGGTCAACTGATTCAGGGTGTACACCGTCCCGGCCGCCAGCCGCTGCGGACTGCCGGTTTCCAGCCCGAGCGCCGCGGCGATGTTGTCCGCCATCAGGAAACCGATCCCGTTGATCTCGTCCGCCAGGCGGAACGGATTGGCTTTGACGATTTCCGCCGCCCGGCCGCCGTACTCCTTATACAATTTCTGGCAGTATAAGCTGGAAATTCCCAGCCCCTGGAGAAAAATGAAGATCTCCCGGCGGGCCGCCTGGGCTTTCCAGGCGGCGCTGATCTGGGCGGCGCGCTTTTTGCCGATGCCGGGGACTTCCTTCAGCCGGGCAGAGTAATGATCGAGAATTTCCAGGGTTTTGTCGCCGAAATAATTGACAATGTTTTCAGCGTATTTCGGCCCGATGCCGTCAATCATCCCGGAAGCCAGATATTTGATGATGCCGGCGCGCGTGCTGGGCAGGAGAAAACGGAAATGTTCGGCGCGCAGCTGAGTGCCGAATTCCTTATGGCTTTCGTAGCGGCCGGTAACCTCGAGGTTCTGGCCTTCGAAAACCCCGGAAAAATTACCGACCACCGTATGTTCAACCCCCTGGGCATCGGCAATCCGGACGACGGAAAAATCCCCGTCGTTATTTTCATAAACGACCCGGGTAATTTCGCCGCGCAAAGTCTGAGCCGTCAAACCGCCGGCCGCCGGTTGAACCGTATCCATCTCTCCTCCGTCTGATTAGCACACCTAAACCCTGGATCTTTCACCACGAAATACATGATTTTTCTTTTTTTTCGTGTATTTCGTGGTCAATTAACGGTCAATGATGCGAAAAAACCCGTTCGGGGGCATGGTAAAGCGCGACACCCAGTTCGTTGGCGCGTTTGATGACGTCTGCGTCGCGCAGCGAACCGGCCGGAGCAATAATCGCCTTCACCCCCGCTGCGGCTGCGGTTTCCACGCCATCGGCGAACGGGAAAAAACCGTCGCTGGCCATGACTGAACCTTCCAGTTTTCCTTTTCCCCGATATTTTTCCTTACATTTAACGATAGCCTGTTCGACCGCCCCGACCCGGTCCTGTTCACCGGTGCCGACCGCCAGCGTCTGGCCGCCGGCGGCGATCACCACCCCGTTGGAACGGACGCTCAGATTAACGTACCAGGCAAACAGCAAATCCCGAAGCTGCCGGTCGGAAGCGGCAATCGCCGACCGCTGCTGACCGGCCTGGGGATTCTCCCCGGCGGCAGGCTTCAGATCCGCAATGCCGCGCAAAGAAGTCGTCAGCGGCGCCGCCAGCACCAGCGAACCGTCCGCCAAGATTTTTATGGTGTTACACTCTGCAACGTCATCCCCGGTGAATTTCGACAGCAGTGCGGGATCGCCGCATTTAATGATCCGGATTTGTTTGTTGAGTTTGAAATTTTCCCGGTCATTGAATACCGCCAGCGCCGCCGCCGCAAACGCCGGCGCCACGACGCATTCGACGAACGTGGACATGATCTCGCGGGCGGTTTCGGCATCGACTTCGACATTGAACGCCACCACACTGCCGAACGCCGCCCGCGCGTCGGCGTCACGGGCTTTACAGTAAATCCGCTTCAGGCTTTCCGCGCCGGTCTGAACCGCCGCCCCGCTCGGATTGACGTGCTTCATCACCGCACAGGCCGGAACAGTGAAAAACTTGACGATGTTCAACGCGTAGGAAATGTCTTCCAGGTTGGTCTGGGAAAGGCCGCTTTTACCGGTTTTGAGGATTTCCATATCTCCGATGACGGCGGTTTGACCGACCGGTTTGTAAAACGCCGCCGGCTGGTGCGGATTGGTGCCGTAACGCAAATCTTCGACTTTCACGTAATCGCGCGCGCCGATTTTGAGGGTTTCCGGGAAATCGCCGGGGTTTTGGGATGAATAAGTGATGCGGGTAAGTTCTTTCGCCGACATAGAATGCTCCGTTAATTTAAAAATATTCATTAATAAAACTTACCCCGCTTTGCGAAATTCGCAAATGGCGCTATTTATAAATATAAACAAAACTGAATTCAACCGATGACAGATAAAGATATATGAACAAACCCGGCCGCTTCATTACTTTTGAAGGCCCCGAGGGCGCGGGCAAAAGCACCCAGCTGCTTCTGCTGAAAGACTATCTCACCCGTAACGGACGCCAATGCCTGACCACCCGGGAGCCGGGCGGCACGCCGATCGGCGAACAGCTCCGCCAGTTGCTCAAGCACCATAACGCCGACGAACCGATTTTCGACGAAACCGAGCTGCTGCTGTTGGAAGCTTCGCGGGTCCAGCATGTTCGTTATCAGATTGCCCCGGCCGTCCGGCGGGGAGTGATCGTGTTGTGCGACCGGTTTTATGATTCCACTACCGCTTACCAGGGATACGGACGGAAAATGGATCTGGAGCGGGTAAGGCTGCTGAATGATCTGGCGGCCGGTTCGTGCCGGCCGGATTTGACCATCCTGCTGGATTTACCGCCGGAAGAAGGTTTCAAACGTACTGCCGCCCGCCAGGAAACCCAAAACACCCATGACCGTTTCGAACTGGAACGGCTGGATTTCCATTACGCCGTGCGCAACGGGTTTCTGGAAATCGCGCGCCGCGAACCGGAACGCATCAAAATCATCAGTGCGCTGGCGGCTCCCGAACAGATTCACCGGCAGATAGCGGAGTTTGTCAACCATGTTATTTAAGCGCTACGCCGAAAAATTCCCGTTAATTGTTTCCAGCCTGATCAACGCCAGCCGAAACGGCAAACTGGCGCACGCCTATCTGCTGCACGGCGACACCCCGGAAATCCGTGCCGAATTCGCTTCCGTCATCGCCCAGATCGCCAGTTGTCCGGAACCAAACGCCGCCGGTGAGCCGTGCTCCGAATGTAAAACTTGCCGCCAGCTGGCCGAACAGACTTATCCCGAACTCCATACCCTGACGCCGGCCGGCAAGGCCTGGCAGATCAAAGTCGGCGAACAGAGCAATCCCGAACCCAATACGGTGCGCTGGTTCGAGGAACAGTTTTATCTGACCAGCACCGCCGCGGCGGGGCGCAAGATCGGCATTATTTACGACTGCGACCGGATGAATACCCAGGCGCAGAACGCTTTCCTCAAAACCCTGGAAGAACCGCCGCAGAATTCGCTGTTCATCCTGGCGACCGGCAATCCCGCGGCGCTGCTGCCGACTACCCGCTCCCGCTGCCAGACCCTGCCGCTCCTCGAGAATCACTGCGTTTTCGATTTTGAAGGCAGCGGCGCTTTATTCGCCGCCCTGGCGGACTTGCAGTTCAAAGCCCGGAATAACCTCGTCCTCGCCGAACAATGCGCCGCCCGGATCATCGCCATCACTCAGCATCTCAAAGATTCGGCAACCGCCCGCGCGGAAGCGGCCTGGGAAGAAAAACTCCGGCAGGCCCGGGAACTGGAAGCGCCGCTGCGCAAACGGATCACGGCTCAATTCGAAGCCGCGGCCGCCGGAGAATATCTCCGGGAACGCAATTATTTTATTGCGGCGCTGCACACCTGGTTTGCCCAGACTTATTTGCTGAGCTGCGGCACGCCACCGGAGCAACTGGGTAACCCGGAAATGTTCACCGGATTGGAAATCCCCGCCGAAATCAATGAAAAAAACGCCGATAAAGCCTTAACTGCGGCGGACAAACTTTTGGAAAAATTGAAATTCAACGTCAATGAAGAACTGGCCCTGCGGTCATTCTGCCTGGAGACCGCGCTGCTCAACTAGAAATTAAGTAAATCAAGGATAAGGCTGTTTGAATATTTTCTGGAAATTGGTTCTGATCGCTGCGGCGGGCGCCCTGGGAACGCTGGCGCGTTACGGTCTCGGCAATCTGGTGCAGCGCACTATGAATTCAGTGTTTCCCTACGGCACCCTGGCGGTCAATTTAGCGGGAACCTTTCTGTGCGGCTTCATCTGGGTACTGTGCGAACGGAAATTGCAGCTTAACGGCACCTTCAGGATAATCGTCCTCCTGGGTTTCACGGGCGGGTTCACCACTTTTTCGACGTTCATGCTCGAAACCGGAATCATGATTCAGGACTCGGAATGGCTGAGAGCCGGAGGCAATCTGATTTTACAGAACGCTTTCGGAATGGCCGCCCTGTTTGCCGGAATAATCCTCGGACGCCTGGTTTAGAAGTAACCATTTTCGCTTTTGATTGAGCTGTCAAATTTTGGAGCGTATAAACAGCAACCGCGAGGAGCGGTTTATGCCGCGGTGAAAAAGCGGCAGTCAGCATAATATTTGCAACATTAACGGATTTTAAGTTTTTTGAATGGGGGAAACGATTATGGATTTACCGCCGCAAGCCGAATTGCTCAGGATTTTTATCGGAGAAAAAGACAAATGCGGCCATAAGGCGCTGTATGAAGTCATTGTGGAAGAAGCCCGGAAACGCGGGATGGCCGGGGCCACCGTCCTGAAAGGCGAACTCGGTTTCGGCGCCAACAGCCGGCTGCATACCACCAAAGTGCTTCGGCTTTCCGAAGATCTGCCGCTCGTCATCGAAATCGTCGATAAACCGGAACGAATCGCGGCTTTCCTGCCCGAGCTGGATAAAATGATGAGTGAAGGACTGGTTACTCTGGAAAAGATAAATATCATCACCTACCGCCATAAACCAGAAAACACCCCCCGGTAATTTTACAGCTATTCGGCCCCGGAGAGAGCGGCTCCGGTCAGGGCAAAATAATTCTCGTCGGGGACATATTCGGGAACGCTGTTGCCCGTACCGAGGGCGTAAGAACCGCGGCCTTCAGCGCGTTCCAGCATTTTCAGGGAACGCTGACGAACTTCTTCCGGAGTGCGACGGCAGACAAAATCCAGATCTATCCCGCCCAGCAGCGCGATCCGGGAATGATATTTCTCGTAGGCTTCCTCTATCGGGATTATCTTGTCTTCGTAGGAGTGTTTGCCGTCGTAGCCGAGATCGTCGATGATCGCATCCATGACCTCAGTCAACTGACCGCAGGAATGCAGAATAACCGGTTTTCCCGCGGCATGGCAGGCGGCGGCGATTTTCCGGTGCCAGGGAAACAGATACTCCTCGAAAGTTTCCGGCGACAACATCGTCTGGGTGTTAAAGCCCCAGTCGTCATTCGAAATGAGCGCCCCGACCGAATCAAAGGCCGCGGCGATTTCATAATGGCGCAGCAGGACGGAACCGACCCGGTCGAACACCGCTTTTAACAGCCCCGGGTTCTCGACGGTCATCAGGCACATGTTATCGTAACCCGTCAGGGCAATCACGTTTTCCAGCACTCCGCTCGGACCGCAGACAATCGCTTTCATTCCTTCCGGGAGGTCGGCCGAAAGGCGGTCATACAGCGAATAATCACACTGATCCGGATCGGGCCATTCATAACGCGCAAAACTTTCCCGGTCGGTAATGCTGTGGTAAGCATTGAGCGAAATCGTAGACGCGGAATCATGTTCGTTCGTCCGGAACGCCATTCCCGGCGGCGGATGGATCGTCGCATAGTCATAGCCGGCATTGCGGAAGGCACGGATCAGCCAGCGGTTGTATTCTGCGCGCCGGGAAACTTCCGGCACCGGCTCACCCGCCAGTTTTTCATAAAGCGGCCGGTTCAAAAAAAATTCAAACAAAGTCGGCCGGTTCGGCGTGGAACGATCCAGAATTCTCCTGATATTATCGAAATCCGCTCGGCGCATAACTGTTCTCCTTCTGCTTCAATATTGATTTTTGCTTAAAACGATGGTATATATTATTATAATAACCTTTTTTCATGGGTAAATATTTACCGAAAGCGATTTTTTTTTAGCAAAAACGATTTTTTAACATGGTTTCAAAAACGATGATACCCGGTTTCCGGGAATCCGAACCGGTAGCCGCCGAAACCGGCCGGATGATCAGCAATTTTTCGCCGTATGTGCGGCAGAGCGGCAACGAATGGCGGCCGCCCTGGCGGATAAAAAGCCGTAAGCTGCTGGATTATCTGCTGGTGCTTATCGCGACCGGAGAAGGCGTATTCACGGTAGCTGACACCACTTTCCCGGTAAAATCCGGCGATCTGGTGCTGATCCCCCCCGACACGCTCCATGAAATGCGCGGGACTTCCGGCAGAATGCATTGCATTTATCTGCATTTCGATCTGATCTACGATGCGGCGCGCAGCCACTGGGACGCCTGCATTCCGGGCGGAACCCGGGACTTGACCGCCTTCCGGGAATTCATGCACCCGGTCATTACCGCTCCGTTCTGGAAAGATCTGAAGGGCAAACTTCCCCTGGCCGATACGAGCGTGATCAAAACGCTGATGATCCGGATCTGTTCTCTTCACACCAACTGCCGGGCGGTCAATGCGCCGCGCCTTTCCGGAATCATGCTTGAACTGCTGGCGAAAATCCGCAGCCGGATTATCGCCGGGGAAAATAAACAACTGCTTCATTATGACCGGCTGACTGCCGCCGCCGCTTACCTGGCCGGGCATCCGGAAGCGCCCGTCAACATAAAACGGATGGCGGAACAGGCCGGATTAAGCACTTCGCATTTCCGAAAATTATTTCGCCGGATCTACGGTATCTCCCCCAAAGCCATGCAACTGCAGAGCCGGCTGGAAAAGGCCTGCGAGCTGTTGACCTACTGGAATATGAACGTTTCGGAAACCGCCGAACAACTGAAATTTTCGTCGGTATATTCTTTTTCCCGGGCATTCAAAAATATAGCGGGACTTTCCCCCTTGCAATATCTCAGGAAAAACCGGGACGAAAACCCCCTGCCGCAGTAAGGCGGTTTCATTACCGTTCCGGTTCTTTTTCGTAAATGATGAACCAGCCGCCGCGAAGCTGGTTTTTCAGAATGATCTTGTAGCGTTTATCCCGCCGGGGAAACAGCGAAGGCCCGAATTTCGTCCAGGCTTCGAGGGTATTGAAACCGAATACGTAAAGCGTATCATCCGGCATTTTCACCTCCGGCCGATAAACTTTCACCGGAGCATAATTGATCGGCGGACAAGCGCAGTAGACATTCGGCAGCGGCCTGGTTACATAACCCATTTTCGGAATGGTCAGCATCTGCACGAAGGGCCATTTGGCGACGATCGGACGGGTGAAATATTTCGTTTCCAGCAGCTCGCAGGCCGTCCGGTTTTCCCGCAAGTCGGTCAAATATTCCCGGCTCCGTTCCAGATACTCGCCCGAACGCAGCTGCCGGGAAATCAACGGCCGGTAAAAAGCCCCGTCGATATTGACCATCCCGGCAATCAGCAGGATGGCCGCCGGCACCGCCGTCCGCCATTTTTTCGGGGAAAAGGTGTTCAGGGCAAGGAAAATATACATCGGAAAGACGATAAAGGCCGAATAACGCGGCAGCGAACAGTAATAGAAAACATAAGCCCCCCAGAAACAACCGGTGAGGATCAGCAGGAACAATGAAGCGCGTTCCTTTTCCGTCCAGGTAAACGAATTCCTGTTGGCAAAAATGAAGATCAGCCGCCCTCCGGCAACCAGCACCATTAACGCCAATGCCGTAAACTGTACCGGCAGCAGCACCGTAAAATGATACTTCATTTTATCGAAGCGGCCACTCAAAAGAATCCGGTCTCCGCCCAATTTATCGGTACCTTCAAATCTGACCAGCAGAAAAAGACCGACCAACAGCACGGCGACGGTCAAATACGGATAAACCGCCTTCAGCCGCTCCCGCCATCGCTTCCCGGCGAGGAAAATATCCGTCACCAGCCAGACCGCAAAAGCGGCGGCCAGCACGCCGGCGGTCATTTTGCCCAGCATCGCCAGGAACATGAACAGCAGGCTCCGCCGGTATTTCCCGTCAAGCAAAAAATAAATACTCAGCAGTGCGGCACAGAGCGTCGGAGATTCCTGTCCCAGGGCCGCAATCCGGCCTGCCATAACCGGCTCGCTCAGCGCCGCGGCGCACCATAAAAACGCGACGGACGCAGTTATCCGGAATTTCCGCAGCAGGGCATAACTTATCCCGAAAGCCAGCGCCAGACAGCTCATGTTGAACAGATGTCCCAGAATATGCACGACACGGGCGGGAAACAAGCTGTAACCGAACCCGGATAAATACGGCAGTATCCCGAATTTGTAGACATTTGAATCGCGGTGCGCCGGACTCCAGAGTTCAAGGACGTTAAAATGATGTTCCGCCAGCCAGACCGCCTGATTGTGCAGTCCCAGAATATCATCCCAGTACGGCGGATTGTCCAGGCAGGAAAAGTTCGCCCCGGCCAGGAACCCCCAAACCAACAGTCCCAGCAGCGCCGGAGAGCCGAGAATCCGTTCAGAAAGGGCAATGGCTGTTTTTGCTGTTTTACCCATATGATTCAGAAATATTCAACCGGATAATCCGGCAGCGAATCGATAAAAAAACGGCCGTAACGTTTCGAAGTTACCCGCCGGTCGAGAATCACGATGATTCCGGTATCGGTGCGGCTGCGGATCAGCCGCCCCACCCCCTGCCGGAACTTTAAAACCGCTTCCGGCAGTAAATAATGCATGAACGAATTGCGTTTTTCGGCTTCAAGCCGCTCGCCGCGCGCTTCAATCAACGGATGCGACGGCACCGCGAAGGGAAATTTGGTCACGATAACGTTGCTCAGCGCTTCTCCGGGCACATCGACTCCGGTCCAGAAACTGTCGGTGCCGAAAATGACTGAATTAATGTCCTTTTTGAATTCCCGGAGCATCGCGGAACGGTTGAGCACCTCGCCCTGGATCAACAGGTTGATCCCGCCCGACTCAAAAAAACCGCGCAGCTTATCGGCGCAGTAGCGGAGCATCTGATAACTGGTAAACAACACGAAAGCCTTGCCTTGAGTAAGCGCGATGAAGCGGGGAATCTGTTCCACCAGCGCCGCCGCATAATCCTCACAACTGGGATCCGGCATGGTGCGCGGCAGGTAAACCCGCACCCGGTTGACGTCAAACGGGCTGTCCAGCCGCAGCTCGGGGCCGTTCATGAATCCGACCCGGTCGCAGTAATAAGCAAAACTTTTGTTGACCGTCAGCGTCGCACTGGTCAGAATCACCGGAAACGGCTGCTTGAACAAGGTCTCCTGCAGAAGCCGGGCGGTATTCAGCGGTGCCGCCTGGAGCGTAACCCCGCCCCGGTCGTCTTCCAGCCAATAAACGCTGTCCGGAAACGACATATCGATGAAATCGGCGATCCCGGCCGCATAAGCGGCGCATTTCTGGAGTTGGGATTCAAGTTCCGCCCGGTAATCCTGATCATCCTGGAGTTTGAGGTAATCCCCCAGGGCATCCTGGAGCGCCGCCAGTTTCCCGCTCAGCGAATTGGGAAACCGGCCGGGCTGACGCAGCCGGCAGACGGAATCGCCATGCTCCAGCAGACATTGCTCGAACTGACTGAAAAACCGCACTACATCCTCCTTCAGTCCGGCGACCAGTTCCCGCAGTTGCAACGCTTCCTCGCCGCCGCGCAACAGCAAACCTTTGGCATGGTCGGCATTGAACAGCCGATTCAGAAAACCGGTAACGCCGCCGGCGTTGATCCGCAGTCCGAGATATTCGGCGGCGTTATTCTCCAAAGTGTGCGCCTCGTCAATTACCGCCGCGGAATATTCCGGCAGCAGAGTCTGATCGGAAGCTTCAAGGAATTTTATCTTCAGATCGGTGAAAAACATGGCGTGGTTGGCAACGATTATATCCGCATTGTCCCAGCTCCGCCGCGCTTCCCAGTAATAACAGCGCCGGAAAAATTGACAGCGCGGCCCCAAACAATTTCCCGCCTCACAGCAGACGTAACTCCAGGATACCGGATCAACCCGGAAATCGACCGAATCCCGGTCGCCGTCAGTCGTATCTTCCGCCCACTTGCCAATCCGGTCGATTTCCAGTGCCAGCGACGCCAGCGGCAGATATTCGTCCCGCCGGCTGCCGGAAGCCAGCGACAGCCGCCGCAGACATAAGTAATTGCCGCGCCCTTTCGCCAGGGCGGCTCTGAACTCAATGCCGGTCAGTTTCCGCAGCAATGGAATATCTTTGCCGATCAGTTGTTCCTGCAGATTAATAGTCTCCGTGGACACGAGTGCCGGCCGGGAACTTACTTTGGAATAATAAATCAGCGGAATCAGATAAGCGAAACTCTTGCCAACCCCGGTCGGCGCTTCGACGCACAAGTTATGCCGGTTAATCAGGATTTCGGCAATCCGAATTGCCATATCCGCCTGCTGCGGACGGTATTCATAAGGCCGCCCCCCATGAGACGCGGAAACCCTCAGCGGACCGTTTTCCTCGAAAAACGCCGCCGTGGCGGTGATTACTTCCACGCCGCGCAGTTTTTCCAGCCCGGCCCGCTCCTCCGCCGCCGGAACGTCATCCCAGACTTCCTCCGAAGCCTGATCGAGATCGGAAATCGGTTTAATCATGATAAGACCTTTTTTCTACCACGAAATACACGAAAGTTATTTTTTTTGAAATTATTTTTTTCGTGTATTTCGTGTATTTCGTGGTTCATTTTATCTTTCCTGCCATAATGAACGCAATTCCCGGACTTTGGCGCCGATATCTTCAGCCTGGGTTATTTCGGTGACCATGGCGATCCGGGTCGCCCCGGCTTTGAGCAGTCCGGGAATATGAACGGCCTTAATGCCCCCCATAACCGTAAACGGGATTTTCAGGTGCGGAATAATCGCCTTAAGCATTCCAATCCCGACCGTGCCGCAGGCGACCGTTTTGGTCCGGGTCGGATAAATCGGACCGATATTGATATAATCAGCGCCGTCCCGCACCGCCTGTGCCGCTTCTCCGGGATTATGAGTCGAAGCGCCCAGCAGCAAGTCGCCGCAGATGGTCCGCGCCGCTTGCAGCGGCAGATCGTCCTGTCCAAGGTGAACCCCGTCCGCATGACAGGCCAGGGCGATATCCGGATGGTCGTTGATGATCAGCAGCATATTATGCGCCGCGGTAACAGCCCGGTATTCCAGCGCCAGTTCATAAATTTCCGCCCGGCTTTTGTTTTTTTCCCGCAGTTGAACAATTTTCGCCCCGCCCCGGGCAATGGCGCGCAGCACCTCCAATACCGGCCGTCCCCGGGTGAATTCCGAAGACACCACCGGATAAAGGTCGATCTCCCTGAACGCGGCGAGCCGGGCGTTTTTATGGGGAAACGGGCTTTTCACCGTCATCGGCTTTGCCTTCCTTTTGCTTAAAGTCCGGACAGCGCTCCAGCGCCGCAGTTTCGCGCTGATGCAGTTGGCAGCGTTCCACGAAGGCGTGCGCGACGTAATGGTCGCAGTATTTGCAGAACTGCCGGTCGCCGGCCTCTTCGGTAATCACCGGCCCGGTTTCGAGTTCCGCTTCGAATAACGCCGCCAGGCCCGAAACCGCTTTCCGGTTGCGGTGCTCGTCGGATTCGACATCAACCGCGCTGCCGAGTTTCGCGCCGCAGAACGCACAGACTAATAATTTTTCTCTGACCGTCCAGCCGTCCAGTTCCGTCTTTTCCTTGACCACCGTCTGGTTGCGGCAGGCCGGACAAACTATTTTATCTCCCGGTCTCATTATTCTATCCGGTTTTTTTCAATGATTTTATATCTGCTTAATAGTATAGAACCGGTCGCCCGAAATTCAAACTCAATTAGGTCAAAATGACCCGGTTGTGCCACTGCTCAACCGGGTCATTTCAGCTCAAATACGGAACACAAACGGTTTTTTATTGACTATTTCCCCTTGTTCATTTATAATATTTAAGGAAGAGATTTCTGAGATTACCGGCCGTCAAACAAGTTGGCACAGACAATGCTGTATTTACGGCGAAACCGTAAGTTAACCATTAACCAAAAAAAGGAGTATCGACATGTTGGCAAAACGCAACGATAATTGGGGGTTGTTTCAACCCTGGCGTACAGTAGGGGATCTCCACAAGGAGTTCCTGGGACTTTTTGATGAACTCAGCGAGGGTTTCAACCGGTTCCGCGCCAGCTATCCTAAACTCAATTTGAACGAGGACGAAAAGGAAATCGTCATTCAGATGGCGCTGCCGGGTTACAATTCCGACCAGATCGAAATCGAGGTAGTCAGCAATTTCCTGGTGATCCGGGGAGAACGCAGCGGACCCGAATTGGGAAAAGGCGAGCGCTTCCTGCATCAGGAACGTTCCTTCGGCAAATTCGAGGAATCGATCAAGCTGCCTTCCAAAGTCAAGAGTTCAAAAGTCAAGGCGAAACTCGTCGATGGGATATTGACCATCACCATGCCCAAACTGGAAGAAGAAAAAGCCCAAACCATCAAAATCACGGAATAAAGATCACGGAGGTACAATTATGGCTGTTCCGCAAAAAGTTTCAGAATACCTGGATTTCGCTCCGCCCGCCGACGTCATTGAAAATCCGGCCGGACTCAAACTCGTGCTCGATGTCCCCGGCGCCTGCAAGGACGGGCTGAACATCAACGTCGAATCCGGCGAGCTCAATCTGACCGCCGACACCTGCGTCAAGCGCGGCGACAAGGCCGTGCGGTATAAACGCACTTTCCAGCTTTCAGACCAGATCGATGTCCAGAACATCAAGGCCAAACTGGAAAACGGGGTACTGAACCTGATGCTGCCCAAGCATGAACATGCACGGGTTCACCGGGTCAAGATTGAAGCCTGACCGGCTTCCTAAACCCTTATTCCCCCTTTCTCACGATACCCCGGTAAAACGGGGTATTTTTTTATTTTACCGCCGCCGCCGGAAAAAACTGGCACGTATGATGCTTGCCAATTATATTACCAAAGCAGTCAGGGAGAATAACCGGAAGGAGCGCTGAGCGAAGCCACCCGGCGTATGAGGGTGGCCGCGCGGAATGGCGCGGACATTACGGCCGTACAGGCCACGACAAATGAACAGGGTTGTCCGAGCTGAAAATCACGGGAAATGGAAATAAGATTTTGAGATAAATAATAAACCGGGAGGTATTGATATGGATATAGAAAAATTCACCAACAAATCACGGGAAATGCTCCAGGCGGCGCATAATGAGGCGGTTTCCCGCCATCATCAGGAACTGCGTCCGGTGCATGTCCTGTCCGCTTTATTGAATCAGGAAGACGGCCTGGTCGGTTCCCTGCTGCGGAAAATGGGCGCGGATATTTCCCGTCTCAAAAACGAAACCGAGCAGGCGTTGAACGCGGTTCCGGCGGTCACCGGTTCCGGGGCGGCGCAGGTTTACCAGTCCCGCGAGTTCAGCGAACTGCTGCTGAAAGCCGAACAGGAAGCCGGAAAAATGAAAGATGAATACGTCAGCGTCGAACATTTCTTTCTCGCGCTGCTGGGGACGGGTCAATGTTCCCGAATCCTGAAAAACTCCGGCGTCGATCAGGACAAAGTGCTGGCCGCTTTGAAGGAGGTACGCGGCAATCAGCGGGTGACTTCGCCGGATCCGGAAGCCACTTTCGAGGCGCTGGAAAAATACGGGCGCGATCTGACCCGGATGGCGGAACAGGATAAACTCGATCCGGTCATCGGCCGGGACGAGGAGATCCGCCGGGTCATTCAGATCCTGTCGCGCCGCACCAAAAACAATCCGGTACTGATCGGGGAGCCCGGCGTCGGCAAAACCGCCATCGTCGAAGGGCTGGCGCGCCGGATAATCCGCGGCGACGTGCCGGAAGGGTTGAAAAACCGCCGGCTGGTCGCGCTGGACATGGGCGCGCTCATCGCCGGGGCCAAATACCGCGGCGAGTTCGAGGAACGCCTCAAAGCGGTATTGAAGGAAATTACTTCCGCCGGGGGCAGGATCATCCTGTTCATCGACGAACTGCATACGGTGGTCGGGGCCGGAGCGTCCGAAGGCTCGATGGACGCCGGCAATCTGCTGAAGCCGATGCTGGCGCGGGGCGAACTGCATTGCATCGGCGCCACCACGCTCGACGAATACCGCAAATATATTGAAAAAGATACGGCGCTCGAACGCCGGTTCCAGTCGGTGATCGTCCAGCCGCCCAACGTCGAGGACACGGTTTCCATTCTGCGCGGGCTGAAGGAGCGCTACGAAATCCATCACGGGGTTAAATTCCAGGATTCGGCGCTGATCGCCGCCGCGGTACTTTCGGATAAATACATTTCCGACCGTTTCCTGCCGGACAAGGCCATCGACCTGATGGACGAAGCCGCGGCCGGACTGCGCACCGAGATCGACAGCTGCCCGGTGGAAATCGACGAGATCGAACGCCGCGCCATGCAGTTGGAAATCGAAATCGCCGGGCTCAAACACGACCAGGACGCGGCGGCCCGGAAACGCCGGGAAGCTCTGGAAGCGGAACTCGCCGAACTGAAAAGCAAGGGCAGCGAGCTGCGGGCGCGCTGGGACAACGAGAAGAATTCGATCGCGAAACTGCGCGAGCTGCGGGAAACTCTGGAACTGAGCCGGCAGAGTCTGGAACGCGCCGAGCGCGACTACAATCTTGAAAAAGCCGCCGAACTGCGCCACGGCACCATTCCCGGCATCGAAGCGCAGATCAAAAAGGCCGAAGCGGAATTGAATGAAAACGGCGACCACCGCCTGCTGCAGGAGGAGGTCACTGAAGAAGATATTGCCGCGATCGTCAGCCGCTGGACTCATATTCCGGTCAGCAAACTGATCGAAAGCGAAAAACTGAAACTCCTGGCGCTCGGCGATCACCTGCATGAACGGATAATCGGGCAGAACGAAGCGGTGGAAGCGGTAGCGGACGCGGTATTGCGGGCCCGGGCCGGGCTCAAAGACCCGAACCGTCCGACGGCGTCGTTTATTTTTCTCGGGCCCACCGGGGTCGGCAAAACCGAACTGGCGCGCGCCCTGGCGGAAAATCTTTTTGATGACGAACGCGCCATGATCCGCATCGACATGTCGGAATACATGGAAAAACATACCGTTTCCCGGCTGATCGGCGCGCCTCCGGGCTACGTCGGTTTCGATGAAGGCGGCCAGTTGACCGAAGCGGTGCGGCGCAAACCCTATTCCGTGATTTTATTTGATGAAATCGAAAAAGCGCACCATGACGTTTTCAACGTTTTTCTGCAAATCCTGGAAGACGGCATCGTTACCGATTCGCACGGCCGGACCGTGAGTTTCAAGAACACCATCATCATCATGACCAGCAATATCGGCAGCGATCTGATCCTGGAACACCAGGGGCGCACCGATGAAATCAGGCCGCAGCTGATGCAGTTGATGCACGCCCATTTCAGACCGGAATTCCTGAACCGGATCGACGAAACGCTGATTTTCCACGCGCTGGACAAAAAAGCGATTCGCCAGATAGTCGATATCCAACTGAAACGGTTCAGCCGGCGCCTGGCGGAACAGGACATAAGCGTGCAAGTCAGTGATGAAGCCAAAGACCTGCTGGCGGAAAAGGGTTACGATCCGGTATTCGGAGCCCGGCCGCTGAAACGGGTAATCGTCCGGGAACTGGAAACTCCGGTTTCACGGCTGCTCGTCGGCGGCACCCTGACGCCGAACGGCACGCTTAAAGTCGCCCGGGAAGGCGAAACCCTCAAGCTGACCGTCTGAAAAAACCAATAACTCCGGATTTCCAGAGCTCAGTAACCGGCCAAAAGGGCTCGAAAACGTAGCAAAACGTAAAGGTTATTTTTTTGCCAGTCTCTCAGCTTGAAAAAAATAAATCCGGCGATAATTTTATTTGTTCGCTGTTTTTCCGGCTGACCAGGTCATGATTGTCAGCCGGCATCGTCCGGATCATCCAAAATAAATAAGGCGCAGGTATGAAAGTATACAATTTCAGTGCGGGTCCGGCTATGCTGCCGGAAGAAGTGATGCTCAAGGCTCAGGAGGAATTCTGCGATTACCATGGCACCCGTTGCGGGATCATGGAATTATCCCACCGCGGTCCCGAATTTATGGAAGTCCTCGCGACGGCCAAACAGAATATCTGCGATCTGATGAAGCTCGGCGATGATTACGCCGTCTGCTTCATTCAGGGCGGAGCGAGTATGCAGTTCTGCATGATCCCGATGAATTTCATGCCGGCCGGCGGCGTGGCCGATTACGCCGATTCCGGCACCTGGAGCGCCAACGCCATCAAGGAAGCCCGG
This sequence comes from Victivallaceae bacterium, assembly GCA_028718375.1. Taxonomy (GTDB): domain Bacteria; phylum Verrucomicrobiota; class Lentisphaeria; order Victivallales; family Victivallaceae; genus JAHOYW01. The sequence continues at coordinate 27,639 of JAQULZ010000017.1, forward strand.
CGGTTCGGCACCGTCAACATCGTCGGCAGCAGCAAGGAAACCAATTACGACCGTATTCCGCTCGTCCGGCACTGGAAACCCTCCGAAAACGCGGCTTACCTGCATATCACCAGCAACAACACCATTGCCGGTACCCAGTATCATACTTTTCCCCCGGTCAAGGAAGGCGTGCCGATGATCGCCGACATGTCCAGCGATTTCATGTCCCGGGTAATTGACATCAATGAATTCGGCATGGTTTACGGCGGGGCCCAAAAAAACCTCGGTCCGAGCGGCGTGGCCCTGGTCATCATCCGCAAAGACCTGGCCGCCCGCGCCAATTCCGACCTCCCGACCATGCTCCGCTACAGCACCTACATCGAAAAGGACTCCATGTTCAATACTCCCCCGACTTTTGCGATCTACATGCTGAAACTGATCACCGACTGGATGAAAGCCAAGGGCGGCCTGGCGGTAATCGAAGAGATCAACAACACTAAATCCGAGGCGCTTTATGAACTCCTCGACCGCAGTGATTTCTACCGCAGTCCAGTCTCTCCCGGCAGCCGTTCCAAGATGAATGTGGTTTTCCGGCTGCCTTCGGAAGAGCTCGAAGCCACATTTGTCAAGGAAGCCACTCAAAACGGCATGACCGGTCTGAAAGGTCACCGTTCAGTCGGCGGTATCCGGGCAAGTATTTATAACGCCATGCCGATTGCCGGCGTCGAGGCCCTGATCGATTTTATGATTCAGTTTGAAAAGGCCAACGGTTAAGGGAACCTCTAAAAATTGGTTCCGAAATGAAAAAATCACTTAGTTGCCCGCAGCGGCGACGCGGCGTAAGTTCTTGCATAGCAGCGCTATGTAGCGGTTTTACGCCGCTAGTCCGACCGGAGCAAATAAATGATTTTTGCCGGAAATTTCAATTTTTAGAGGTTCCCTTAAATATCACCGTAAACAAGGCAAATGACGGTCAGGTAATGCTCAACCGGCATTTTTTTCAGCGCTGGTCTTCCGGGTATTCGGAAAAATCCCCCGTAAATGATGTTAAGCAGTGGATAAACGGAGACTATCGCTGTATAATTATCTCCGATATTATTTAGGTACGGTAGATGAAAATAGCCAGAAAATTCCTGCTGAATATCCTGTTAGTGAGTCTGATTGCCGGCGGTATTTTTGCGGTATTCATTATTTTCGGGGTAAACCCCCTGGCCGCAAAACTGGAGGATGAACTTTATACCGAACCGCTTACGGGGGAAATTAATTACCCGGCCCTGTCTGAAGCCGCCAA
>JAQULZ010000018.1 GCA_028718375.1 Victivallaceae bacterium
GATATAATCGCTCACCCTTACACCGCCTTTAAGCGCCGCTTTTGTTCTGGACATCTGCAACCTCCTTTGGTTGCGGATACTATACCACGCATTCTAATTATGTCAATAGCTAAATGAACAGTATTGCTATTAGATGCAATTCGGTATTAATACAGATTTTTGAGAAGAACCGGTTTTTATCTCGGCCCGGAGAAAATTCCGGAAAAAATGACCGATTCTTCCCAAAACGATTAGCAATTAAAAAACAATTAAAGTATCGTATCGCGTTTTAACCGTTAATGTGCAGGCAGGAAAAAATCGCAACCCAGGGAGTTTCAGCAGGATGAATCATTCTTTAGCGCTTTCGGCGGACGCCCGGATCTGGCTGGGCGGGGGTATGTTGTTATATATTCTCATGGTCTTGTTCATCGGCTGGTGGGCCGGAAGAAAAATTAAAGGCATGGCGGATTTCCTGGTAGCCGGACGGCGGCTGCCGATGTGGATGGCGTTCGGCACTTTGCTGGCCACCTGGTTCGGCGCCGGTTCCAGTATGGGGGTGTGCGGGACGGTCTATTCGGACGGCTTGCCGGCGATTATTTCCGATCCTTTTGCCGCTTCGCTCAGCCTGCTCATTGCGGGAGTGTTTTTTGTCGGCATGCTCCGCCGGATGCGGCTGCTAACGGTAACCGACGTCATCGAAGAGCGCTTCGGAAAATGGGCCGGGGTTTATGCCTCCGCCTGGATGGTCCCGGTCTATATCGGCTGGCTCGGCGCCCAGATTCTGGGCATCGGCAAGATACTTAACCTGCTTACCGGTATTGAACCGTCCTGGGGAACGATCATCGGCGCCGTAATTATTTTGGTTTATACCGCAGTCGGCGGGATGTGGGCGGTAACGCTTACCGACCTGGTACAGGTGTCATTGATTATCATCGGCCTTGCTCTGGTGGTGCCGGGAGCTGTAACTGCCGCCGGCGGCGCGGCAGCCATTTTCAAATCGGTACCTGCGGAACACCTTACCTTGCTGCCGGTCAAATATGACTGGAATTCGGTCGTCAGTTATCTGGGACAGTGGTGCGTAATGGGTTTGGGGTGCGTGGTCGGGCAGGATTTGATTCAGCGGTCGCTGTCAAGCCGGACTGACCGGATTGCCGTAAACAGTACCATCTTGGCCGGACTCGCTTATCTGGCGTTATGCGTAGTGCCGATCACGATCGGTTTTGCCGGACGGATCATTCTGCCGGAACTGAAAGATTCCGAGGCGTTGCTGCCGTTGCTGGCTTCCCGGATTCTCCACCCGCTGGTGTTCACAATTTTCCTGAGCGCGCTGGTATCGGCGATCATGAGTTCCGCCGACAGTTCACTGCTGGCCGGAGCTTCGCTGTTAATCAACAACGTCATTAAACCTTTCTGCCCGTGGATGACGGATCGCTATCAGCTGCACCTGACCAGAAGCATAACCGTGCTTATTACGATCATTGCCACCGTCGGCGGACTGTATGTGGAAAGTATTTACACTTTGATGATTCAGTCCTGGGTTTCCCTGCTGGTGGTAGTGTTTATTCCGGTTACCGCCGCTTTGTACAGCAAAAAAGCCGACAGCCGCTGCATCTGGGCTACGATGCTGATCGGCACGTTCGTCTGGCTGGGCTATGTCAGTTGGTGCGGCCTGTTTGGCGCGGAAGGATTCTCCGATGATATGCTCAACCGGGGAGCGATGTATGGATTTGCGTCCGGAATTACGGTCTTTTTCGTTTATATTTTCGCTTTCAGGACTAACCCGATCCCGGTTCCGATACCGGAACATGATGAAGTCTCTGAAGTTGATCAAATTGACCGGATTAACGAGGTCGGTAATGAACCGGCATAGATTACAGGATTCTTTTGCCGGCCTTGGCCCGGATCCGGTATTTCGCGGGCGAAACGGTATAATATTTTTTGAAGAGATGATAAAACCGGCTGAGGCTCTGAATGTTCAGATCATAGGCGATCGCGAAAATTTCCTCGTCGGTGTCCGACAACTGTCTGGCGGCATGGCTCATGCGCAGTTCGTTGATAAATTCCGTGGGGGTTTTGTTCAGATATTTTCTGAATGACTTGCACAGGTGTTCCTTGGTGCAGCCGGCCAGGTGCTGCATCTTTTTCAGACCGGCAATGAAATTGGCTGGATAGCGCATTTTTTCGCAGAGGTCCTCCAGCCAGTCCGGCACCTGGCTTTCGGAGAGCAAATTGATCTCATCGATGAAAAACCGGGTGAACAGTTTGGCCATGATGATTTTTATTTTGATCTTCTTATAATACGGACTGAGCATTTCCGAGTTGATAGCCAGCATCTTATTGCATAATTCAGTGAATTCGGTGCCTTCGAGCAGAAAAGTTGCGGGGATAACCGGAGCGGTGAATTGCTGCAGGAACTGGTCGTTTTCCAGATATTCGCTCAGAGTCAGGAACAGTTCAAGCCGGTAGGCGAGGATGATCATTTCGCATTTTTCCCGGTTGAACGGCTTAAAACAATGTTGATCCGCGGGGCGGACAAAACAGATATTGCCGCTTTTCAGTAACTGGAATTCCCCGTTGATCTGATGGATGATCCTGCCGCTCAGGATGAATAAAACCTCGGCGAATTCATGGCTGTGCGGTAAAGTCCCCGAAAACGGCAGCGAGTGATAATTGATATTACCGCCGCTCGGAATTACTACCGGTTCGGGGGAATTATTCCAGGAAATGGAATGATAAGAAATATCCGCCCCTATCTGGCTGCTGATAAAACTGTCTTTTTCAAACTCATTGTGCCGCATGATATTAATATACAGCAAAAAATAATAAAATAAAACAAGAAAAACTGATTTCTTAAGAATATTTTATATCATATAGGTCTTTTTTTCTTTAAAAGCTCTATTAATATGCAGTAAATCAAAAGAAATTTAAACCGCCAAGGAGGCTGTCATGAGTAATTTTGATGATTTGAAAAACGCGATAATCAAGGGAAAACGGGATGAGGTAATCAACCTGGTCAACGAACTTCTGGCTGCGGGTAATGACGTCAACCAGATAGTTGATGCGGGCATGATTCCCGCGATGCGGGAAATTGGGGAACGGTTTTCGCGCAATGAGGCTTATGTGCCGGAACTCCTGATCGCGGCCCGGGCAATGCAGGCCGGACTCGGGATCGTCGAACCGCTGCTGGCGGCATCCGGACGTAAATCTCTGGGAAAAATCGCGATCGGCACCGTCAAAGGCGATTTGCACGACATCGGCAAAAATCTGGTGGCAATCATGCTCAAAGGAGCCGGTTATGACGTCATTGATCTCGGGGTCAACTGCGACATTGCCAAGTTTGAAAGCGGCGTTGAACAGGGTGCCGACCTGATCGCGTGCAGTGCGCTGCTGACCACCACGATGTCCTATATGAAGGAAATCGCCGAGCATTTCAAAAACAGCAAGGTGAAAGTCATTATCGGCGGAGCTCCGGTTACTCAGAGTTTTGCCGATGAAATCGGCGCCGACGGTTACAGCGATGATGCCAACGGAGCGGTGAAACTGGTGGATCTTTTGCTGGCTAAGACTGCCTGAAGCATAAGCAAACCGACAAGACGGGCGAAATAATGCGGATCAGACTCGGCAGCCATGAAATGACCTTGAGCGGAGCCGGGGAAAATCTCGGTGCCGCTTTAACTGCAGTGGGTATTCCGCTGGATTTGCGCTGTTCGGGCAAAGGAATCTGCAATCGTTGCGAAGTGATTTTACTGGCCGGTGAGTTCGTCGTTGATGGGCGTCCGGTCAGTGTCCGGGAGACGCCGGTACGGGCGAAAGCCTGCCGGACAGTCGTCTCGGATGAGGCGGCGGTAATCGAGATACCCCGGAAATCGCTGGCCGGTTCAAATCCCAAATGTACGGAAACCTTTGAGACCGGGGAGTTTCCCCTGGCGCCGGAATGTGCCGGCATCGCCGCGATCATGGATATCGGCACTACTACCGTGGCTCTGGCGCTGGCCGATACTTCGACCGGTAAGATCATCGGCAGTACTTCGGAGTACAATAAACAATTCAAATATGGGGACAATGTCGTTTCCCGAATCTCATTTTCAACCGAACGCCCGGCCAATATGGCATTGTTGCGCCGCGCCCTGATTGAAGAAAATATCAATCCGATGCTGGCCGGATTATGTCTGGCGCATAATCTGGATATTGCGGATATAAAAATTTTCAGCGCCGCCGGCAATACGGTGATGACACACATTTTATGGAATCTGTCTCCGGCCGGAATGGGAGCCATCCCGTTCAAACCCGCGACTCGGATTTTTCCGGAACTGCCTGCCGCCCGGCTCGGAATAAGTGCCGCGCCGGAGGCGATAATTAAGGCGGTGCCGGCGATTTCAGGTTTTGTCGGCGGGGATATTACTGCCGGAATAACGACCTCCAAAATGGCCGGGGAATGCCGTTGCGCCCTCCTGGTGGATGTCGGCACCAATTGCGAAACCGTGCTGTTGCGGGACGGCAAATTCTATGCCTGTGCCGCCGCTGCCGGGCCGGCTTTTGAAGGCGCCGGGGTAGCCTGCGGCAGCCGCGGTGAACAAGGTGCGATAGAAAGCATAAAAATAGACCGCAGTCTGACAATCCATTGCCAGGTGATCGGCGGCGGCGAACCGCACGGCGTCTGCGGTTCCGGAATGATCGACTTTGTGGCAGAGGCCCGGGCGTGCGGTCTGTTGAATGAATTCGGCCGTTTTGACCGGGACTGGTTACAGCGTTCCGGCAGATATCTCCAGCTGGCGGATAATCTGACGGCCTGTAAACTTACCGCCGACGGAAGTATTTACCTGTCGGAAAAAGATATTGAATCCATTCTCAAAGCCAAGGCGGCGATTTTCGCCGGGATCAAATCCCTGACCGGCCTGGAAGGCTGCCGGGTGGAAGAAGTCGATTGCATCTATCTGGCCGGAGGCTTTGCCCGGTATATCGATATCGAAAACGCCATCCGGATCGGCATGCTGCCGGATATTCCGCCGGAAAAATACCGGAAAATCGGCAACAGTTCACTGGCCGGGGCGGCGCTGCATGTTCTGAACCGGGATACCGGCAAAAAATATCTCGAACTCATTTCCAAAGTCAATGATATTATTCTCAATACCGTACCGGAATTCGAAACGAATTACATCGACGCCCTGATGCTGCCCTGAAAAACTTTCGTATAAAAAATAATTCCGTCTTATTATTTCGTGTGTTCCGCATGTGTCGTGGTTAAAAAGCCTCTACACCGCTGCCTGGGAAAATATCTTGGCGATTTGCGGAGCAAACGGCGGCCGGATGAGGCCTTTTTCGGTAATGATGCCGGTGATCAGTTCATGCGGGGTAACATCGAAAGCCGGGTTGTAAAAAGTTACGGATTCCGGGGCTGTCCGGCGTCCGAAACCGGTTGCAATTTCGTCGGCCCGGCGCTGTTCAATCGGGATTCCGGAGCCGTCGGCCAGATTCAGATCAAAGGTGGAGTAGGGGGCGGCAACGTAAAACGGAATATGATGATATTGGGCCAGAACGGCGACGCCGTAGGTGCCGATCTTGTTGGCCGCATCGCCGTTGGCGGCAATGCGGTCGGCACCGACGATCACTAAATCTATTTTGCCTTCCTTCATTACCTGGGCGACCATATTGTCGCAGATCGTGACCACTTCGACTCCCGCCCGGTTTAATTCCCACGCTGTCAGACGCGAACCTTGCAGCAGCGGCCGGGTCTCATCCGAATAAACCTTTATTTTCAGGCCGGTTTCATGAGCCACGTACACCGGCGCCAGCGCCGTACCGTAATCGCCGGTTGCCAGCGCTCCGGCGTTGCAATGGGTCAGAATCCCCATCCCGTCCCGGAGCAGCGGTTTGCCGTGGAGGCCGATTGAACGGCACATCTGAATGTCTTCGGCGAGGATATCCAAAGCGGTTTTCAGTAAAATATTCTGCAGTTCGGCGGGAGAAGCGGTAATATTGTTCCGGATTTCCCGGAGACTGCGGTCGAGTGCCCAGGACAGGTTCACGGCGGTAGGCCGGGAGTCCGCCAGGCGGGCGGCGGTCTTTTCGGCGAAAGCCAGGAGTTCCGCTGAATTATTGAACTTAACCGGGCGGACTACTGCCGCCAGACCGAGAGCGGCGGCACAGCCGATAGCCGGAGCGCCGCGTACCGCGAGCCGCCGGATGGCATCAAAAATGGCCTCGGTATCCGCCAGTTCGATATATTGCAATTGTTCCGGCAGCAGGGTTTGATCAATAAGGCGCAGCCTGCCGCCCTGTCCGGCCAGGGCCGGAGTGTAACTTCTGAATATTCTGCCGCCGGAACTTTTCCAGCTAACCGGATCAAGCATAAGACCCTCCGCATTTAACGATAATCTATTTCCTTATCGGCTTTATTACCGCCGGTCACATATACTTTCCCGGTTTCGGGATTACGCACTAACGACGGCACCGTTTGAGTGCGTTTGTAAACGGATTCTTCATCTATTTTGCCGTTGATGTCGACGATCAGGTAAACGAATATTTTCGGAGTCATCGGGATCATCAGATGCAAACGGCTCAGCTGATCAGTGTCGTAACTGATGCGTTCCTCGCCCAACTCATGACTGATGAAAATGACGTTGTAAACGCGTTTCTTGTCTTCAATCACCAGATAATTGCTTTTCCGGCTGCCTTCGGTCAGGCAGACCATTTTATAGGTGCGGTTCTTGATCTGCTGCGGTTTACCGGAAAGCGAAAAATCCGGGATGCCGACCGTTTTTTCCCAGGCGACGATTCCCTCGCTGATTTCAAAGACCGCATCATTCGATCGGTAAACGTCCTCAAACTGGTTATATTCGATATAGGCGTACAGACGATAAGTGTCACATCTTTTCAATTGGTAAAAATGACTGACGGGAACGACGAGTTTCTTGGTCTGTCCGGCATCGATGATAATCCCGGCCATTGGATAAGAAGCGGTGCTGATGGCCGCTATAGGAATACGCTGGCTGTCGATGATTTTGAACAGCAGTTTGCCCTGGAGACGTTTGTCTTCGCCGAAAACGATCGAATGACCGCTGTTGTTGCGGATGGAAACCTGGGCATAGATGGTTTCGTACTGCAGATAATGAGAGCGGTTCATTTTTAACGACATGGCAAGCTGAGCCCGGCACCAGCAGGGAAACAGGGCCAGGGAGGCGGACAACAGGAATATCGGCAGATTGATTTTCATCGGATTTCTCCGTTTTTCATATAGTTGCTTAACGTATTTATTAGTTCCGAAAGGTCGAGATCATGGCACTGATATGAACCTGCCGGGCAGGCTTTTTTCAGGCATTTTATGCAGCTCAGATTACGCTGAAAAATATGGTGAAAATCTCCGTAAGGCCCGGTTTTGTCCGGGTCGGTCGGACCGAATACCGCAAATACCGTTTTTTTCAGGGCCGAAGCGGCATGAATCGGACCGCTGTCATTGCTGATGATGAACCGGCAATGACGGATTGCTTCGATCATTTCGCCGACACTGGTTTCACCGGCAATTGCGATGAGGCGCCGGTCAGAAGCGAGCGAAACGATTTGCTGTGCCAGCGCCCGGTCTTCCGGCGCCCCGATGAGCAGTATTTTCCAGTCCGGATTTTCGGCGAGAAGAGCAGTCGCGACAGCCGCGAAAAAAGCGGGCGGCCAGCGTTTACTGTCCCAGCGGGCGCCCGGAATCATGCCGATTAGTTTGTCCCGGGAATCAATATCGTGTTCCCGGAAAACGGTCTGAAGCCGGCGGTCGAATCTTTCCACCGGCGGCAACGGCGGCAACGGTAAAGCGGCTTTCCGGCCGGTAACGGCCTCGGCAAGGGCAAGATTGCGGTCAACGGCGTGAACGCATTCCTGCGGTATCCGGACTTTTTGAGTATAGGCCAGACGGGCGGCGGCTTCGCGGGGGAGGGCGAAGCCGACGGTCCGGGACGAGCGGCCGAGTGAAGTGAAAACCGCACTGCGCAACAGGCCCTGGAAATCGACAATCAGGTCATATTTTTTCCGGCGTAATTCATTTACCGCCTCCAGAAATGCCGGCAGGAAGGATTTAACTTTACCCAGACGGCGGCGGGGAAAATGAATGATCCGGCTGATTTTTACGGGAGAGTAAGCAATTGCCTCTTCAAATTCAGGACGCACGAACCAGTCAAATTCAGCCTCGGGAAAAGTTTGATGCAGGAGCGTTACCGCGGCAAAACAATGAAATATATCCCCGAGGCTGCTGGGTTTGATGATCAGTATTTTACCAATAAGCTTATTTTTAAGAGCGCTCATAATCATATGTGTTTTAAACTAAGCGGCCCCAACCCGGATTGATCTGTTAATTGCCGGTTTCCAGGCGTAAAGCCAGCCGTTCCGGCAACCCGGCCGCCAGTATCTTGCGCTGCGCCGCGGCAATGTCATAGGGGATGCGGTATCGGGTTACGACTTTTTCCTCCGAATCGTAAATGGCAAACGAAGCGCGCGGATCCCGGTTGCGGGGCTGTCCGATGCTGCCCACATTGAATAAATATTTGAAACCGGTCTGGATGGAAACCGTCAAACTGTCGGATACATTGATGTCTTTCGGGAAAACGCCCTCTTCCGGATCATAAGCCCAGCCGGGGATTTCATCAATCGGATTTTCGGTCATTGAAGATATCGGCTTTTTACAAAAAGCGATGGGAACATGGGAATGGCCGCAGAAACAGAGTTGAGTAAACTGATAAGCGAAATTGTCGGTGGCGTGATGAGCATCGAAAATATATCCCCAGTTGTCCGGCGAATCCAAAGTGGCATGAACAATGGTTATATTCGTTCCCTGAACGGTAGCCCGATAAGGGAGAGCCGCCAGCCAGCCCAAATCATCCTGAGTAAGCTGTTCCTTGGTCCAGAGTACGGCTTTTTTGGCATGGGGATTGAAGCCTTCGAGAGAACCGTTATTGATGGAGGCGTATTCGTCATGGTTGCCTTTGACTACGGCAACCGGTTCAAGACGGCGCAGCATTTCCAGACATTCAGCCGGTTCGGCATTGTAACCGACGGTGTCGCCCAGACAGATATATTTGTCAATCTCTTCTTCCCGGCATTTTTCCAGCGCCACCTTGAAGGCATCGGTATTCGCGTGGATGTCGCTTAAAATTGCATATTTCGCCATCTATATAACCACGTCCTCTGAATTACTTCTCCAAAATAAGGGAATTTACCGGGTAATTACTGAGAACCTGCCGTCCGTTCAGGAATCCAAGTTCGATCAGGAACTCAATTCCGATGATCCTGGCCTTTAGTTGTTCCAACAGCCGGACGGCGGCCGCGGCGGTGCCGCCGGTTGCCAGCAAATCGTCCACCAGCAGCACCTTGGCGCCGGCGGGGATGGCGTCGATATGAATTTCGATCTGAGCCGAACCGTATTCCAGATCGTATTCTTCCGTCAAGGTTTTATAGGGCAGCTTGCCTTTTTTTCTGACCGGGACAAAACCGCATCCCAATTTCAAAGCCAGAGCTCCGCCGAATACGAAGCCGCGCGCGTCGACGGCGGCGATATAATCAGGAGGATCGGCGATATGTCTTTTCGCCAGCAGGTCAACCGCCAGGCGGAAAAGTTCCGCATTTTGCAGGATGGGGGTAATGTCGATGTAAATGATTCCGGGGTGGGGAAAGTCGGGAATCCTCCGTAACGCCTTTGCCAGTTTTTCTGTGTTCATGGTTTCGTTCCATTGCATTATCTGTTAAAAGAGCAAAACGCAATAGCGGAATAAGCCGGATTCTGTACCTCCTGCGAGGCGGCAATCATCTGTCTATGCGACCAGAACCCGGGGTTCAAACGCTGCGAACAACAGCATCACCCTCTATTTGGTCTTGCTACGGGATGGGTTTACCCGGCGATGCCGCTTGCGCTGCGCATCCGGTGAGCTTTTACCTCACCTTTTCACCCTTACCCGACCACTTGAGCCAAGCGGTCAGGCGGTATATTTTCTGTGGCACTGGCCTTCCTGCGGAATATCGTCCGCAGTATCCCTAACAAAAAGGAATCCCTGTTCTGTGTAGTCCGGACTTTCCTCCCGTTTAAAAAAACGGGCGACTGCCTGCCGCTATTGCGCGATGGTTAATATATGCCGTGAAAATAATTTTATCAAGACGATTAATCACAACTTTTGCCGGTTTTTCCGGCGTTTTTGGTGAAAAACGTTTGACAAAGGCGGCTTACGCAGGTTATATTCTCACTTTGTTAATCCGATAAACAAAGTAATATGGTGGTTTAATTTAGGAGCATCTCATGAACGTTCCGTTTAAAATCGATTTGAGCGGCAAAGTTGCGGTGGTGACCGGCGGCGGCGGGATATTATGCGGGGTAATGGCGAAGGCGCTGGCGGAATGTGGAGCGAAAGTGGCGGTACTTGATTTGCGCCGGGAGAACGCGGAGCGGACGGCGGCCGAAATCCGGGCGGACGGCGGCGAAGCGCTTGGAGTGGACGCCAATGTCCTGGAATACGGCAGTCTGCGCGCCGCCGAAAAAGTCGTCCGGGAAACCTACGGCTGCTGCGATATTCTGATCAATGGGGCCGGGGGCAATCATCCGAAAGGCACTACCTCCAAAGAATATTTGTTCCGGGAAGATCTACAAGCCGGGGCCGAAGGCCTGACCACCTTTTTCGATCTCGATCCGGCCGGGGTGGGCTTTGTTTTCAATCTGAATTTTCTCGGTACCTTGCTGCCGACCCAGATATTCTGCCGGAAGATGGCGGAGAAAAACGGCGGGGCGGTTATCAATATATCCTCGATGAACGCGTTTACGCCGCTGACCAAGATTCCGGCCTACAGCGGCGCTAAAGCCGCGGTCAGCAATTTCACCGCCTGGCTGGCGGTACACCTGTCCAAGGTGAACATCCGGGTCAACGCCATCGCTCCGGGTTTTTTCCTGACCGATCAGAACCGGTCGCTGCTGACCACTGCGGACGGTTCCCTGACCGCCCGCGGCAAGACGATTATCGCTCATACGCCGATGGGACGGTTCGGTGTCCCGGAGGATCTGGTCGGCACTTTGTTATGGCTGGCGGATGACCGTGCCGCCGGTTTCGTCAACGGTACGGTAGTGCCGGTGGACGGGGCGTTCTCGGCGTTTTCGGGGGTATAATCAAAGTAAAAAACGGCGGATGTGGCGTTTCCGCGATCCGGTTGCGGGCCGATTCTCGGTCCCGTTATTCCGACATAAATTTTCCTGTTCACTTTCCGCTTTGCATTTTCGGCTGCAGGTTATAGATTAACCGAAACAGAAATTTCTCAAAGCGGGAGTTTTTTCATGGCGAAAACGACGGTTAAGAAAACGCTCGGCATCCTGACCAGCGGCGGTGACGCCCAGGGGATGAACGCGGCCGTCCGCGCGGCCGTCCGGTGGGCGCTGGTGCAGAATTGCGAGGTCTATGCCATTTACGAAGGCTATCAGGGCATGGTCGACAATATCATCAAGCCGCTGCGCTGGGAAAGCGTTTCATCGATCATGCAGTCCGGCGGTACAGTCATCGGCACCGCCCGGTGCCGGGAATTCCGCGAGCGTCCCGGACGTTTGCGGGCTGCGGAGAACCTGTTGAAATACGGGATCGACAATTTAATCGTCATCGGCGGCGACGGCAGTCTGACCGGGGCCGATATTTTTGCCCGGGAATGGCCGGAACTGCTGGCCGAACTGCTGGCGAAGAAAAAGATTTCCGCATTGAAAGTGAAGCGGCATCCGCAACTGCGCATTGTCGGCATGGTCGGTTCCATCGACAACGACATGGCGGATACCGACATGACGCTGGGCGCGGATTCCGCCCTGCACCGCATCACCGAGGCCATCGATGCCCTGAGCAGTACCGCCCACAGCCATCAGCGGATTTTCATCGTCGAAGTCATGGGGCGGAACTGCGGTTATCTGGCGGCAATGAGCGCCATCGCCACCGGGGCGAGTTACGTTTTCATTCCCGAATCTCCGCCGCCGGACGGCTGGCGGGAGAACTTATACCGCGAACTCCGGGCAGCCCGCAGCGCCGGACGGCGGGACAGCATCATCATTGTCGCCGAAGGCGCGCGCGACCGCCACGGCCGTACGATCACTTCCGCCGAGGTCAAGGAAGTGCTCGACCGGCATATGGGGCTGGAAAGCCGGGTTACCATTCTCGGCCATGTTCAGCGCGGCGGCGAGCCGAGTGCGTTCGACCGTTATCTGGGGACGGTCAGCGGGGTGGAGGCCGTCCGGGAACTGCTCCGTCCGGATGGCGGCGAATCGAAAATCGTCGTGACCCGCAATAACCGTATTGAAACCGTTTCGCTGTGCGAGTCGGTCGCTAAAACCCACGCCATCGCCGAGGCGATCCGGGCCGGCGAATTCGACCGGGCGATGCGGCTGCGCGGCAGCGGCTGGGAAATCATGAACTCGGTATTGGGAACCTTGTCCCGGCCCGCCGCCCCGGCCAAAAAAACGCGTAAAAAGCCGAAAACCATTGCCCTGATCACCTGCGGCTGGCCGGCGCCGGGAATGAATAACGCCCTCCGTACCGCGGTGCGGCTGGGGCTGGCGCAGGGGTACCGGATGCTCGGCATCCGGCAGGGGGCTGAAGGTTTGATTTATGACCGGGTGCGCGAATTCGCCTGGATGGACGTCGAGGAATGGGTGGCGTGCGGCGGTTCGAAACTCGAAGCCAACCGCACGCTTCCGGAACCGGAGGATTTCCCGGCGGTCGCCGCCGCGATCCGGAAACATAAGATCGACGGCCTGCTCATGATCGGCGGGTGGAGCGCCTATCGGCTGGCCGCAATGATCGATGAAATGGATCGGGAATATCCCGATCTGGATCTTCCCGTCGTCTGCGTTCCGGCGAGTATCAACAACAATCTGCCCGGTTCCGAGCTGGCCATCGGCGCCGATACCGCCCTCAATACCATCGTTCAGGCGGTAGACAAGATAAAGAATTCCGCAGACACTTCCCGCCGGGCCTTTCTGGTGGAAGTAATGGGGCGCTACTGCGGTTATCTGGCGGCGATGAGCGGCCTGGCGACCGGAGCGGAATATATTTACCTGCACGAACAGGGGATCGACCTGAAATTGTTGCAGCGCCAGCTCAAAGAACTTACCCGGAGCTTCAGGCGCGACGGGCGAAATATCGCTTTGCTGATCCGCAATGAACACGCCAATACGGCTTATACGACGGATTTTATCGCGCAGTTGTTCACCGAAGAAGCGGGCGGGCTGTTCGACGTGCGCAAAACGATCCTCGGGCCGATGCAGCAAGGCGGTACGCCCACGCCGTTCGACCGGATCCAGGGGACGCGGCTGGCTTACGACGGGATGCTGCAATTATTCGGAAAACTCGCTGAACATGATAATACCAGCGCATTTATCGGTTTCCGCGGCAGCAAGACCAGTATTTTCCCGATGCGCGACCTGGCCGGAATGGTTTCCTGTGAATACCAGCGTCCCGTCAACCAGTGGTGGGAATCCCTGTTGAGCATGGTTACCGCCCTGGCAATCAGGCCGCGGTAAAGCTCATTTTAATATGGCTATATTGAAATAAGAAGCCTTCACGGTACAGAGGCGCTTATCTCCGGAGGCCGCTATCGTAAATTCATTTCCTGAGAGCAGGTCAATGACTTTTTCTCCCGGAAATATAGTTTTGGAAAAACTCAGCACGGCTTCCTGCGAGGTTTCCGGAAAAAATACGAAGGCGATGTTGCCTCCCCGGTATTTTCCTGTTTTCAGGTACAGAAATGAGTCTTTTGCGGGGGAGGGACTGATTATTTTTATTTTTTGTGATACCCGGGAAGCTTTAACCAGTTGTTCGACGAAATCTTCGAAATCGGGTTTTCTGTTTTTATAATACCTGTTTCCGAGATAGGTACCGCAATAGATTACTTTGCCTTTGCCGCATTCATATTCCGCGATCAGCGGACCGGATTCGGTTTCCGCCAGAACCTGCCCGCCCTTTCCCGCAAGCGGGGTAAGCCATTGTTCGAGCTCAAGTTCATATTCGCCTCCGGCAAATTTTACCGGCAATGTTTCATGGTTCAGATTCCGCCGGCCTAATTCCCGGGCTCCGCAGATCCGCGCGGTGAATCGTTCTTCGGGATACCGGTAAAACCCCCGGCAGTCAAAGGCCCCGAATTCAGATTCACAAAACAATATCCCGCCGTTTTTCAGATATTCCTCAATTTTCTTTTCCTGGTCTTTGTCAAGGACTATGCTTCTCGGGAAGAACAGAATTCTGAACCGGCTCAGATCTTCAAGATGTTCCGCCTCGATAAACCGGTAAGGGATCGATTTCCGCACCAGCGCCCGGGCATAGCCCCTGATGGCTTCCGAGACCCTCTGCGCCGAACTTTCCTGCGCCCAGTGAAGATAATAGGATTGAGGGCTGAAAAATATCCCGACTTCCGCTTCGTCCGGCTGATATGAACTGAAAACGTCATCGTTTTCTTTCAGTAATTTACCGGTTATTTTCATTGCCGAAAGTCTCTCTTCCGCCAGACCGTCATTCCCGGCAATACCGAATCCCGCCGATTCCCGTCCGAATACTTCATCCCGCCAGCACCAGAACAGGAAAGTATCGGCGCCGCATGCCAACCCATTCCAGATCCAGCGTTGCTGAGCTTTGGCGTCGACGTTATCATAAATATTGAATCCGATGGCCGCGCGTCCGCCCTGAATTTCACTCAGCCACACCTTTTTGTTTCCCGCGGCTGATTTTACGAATTCTATTCTCATCCCGAAATCCGCATCGTCAATCCCGTTCCATTTGGGAAAGCTGGAACATCCTATCCCATCCAGCGACGCTGCAAAATTCCAGTCGTTTCCCCGGTCGACGGGATAAACTTCCTGACTGCCGCAACACAACGGGGTTGGCGCTCCGCCGTGGACAGTAACCGGATGAGTTTTGTCTATTGATTTTATTACATTATAGCGGTCGAGCGCATGCTGATCCGCGCGGCAGGTTATGAAATGTTCAAAAGCCATCATTTCGGTATACGGCCGGTCGGGTAATTTCCCGGGCATGACATCCTCCCAGGCCGTATAACGTCTCTTCCAGGTTTGGTTTAACCCGTCAAGTCCGCCGTATTTCTCATCAAGCCAGCCGCGGAACTTCTGTAAAGTATGCGGACAAAAGCATACAATTCCATCCGCATGGACATTCCAGCGCAGTTCATTCCAGGCGTCCCAGCCCTTTAAATGGGAGAAATTATGATAGCGGGAAGCTGTTTCCCTGAGAAAGATTTCCATCCTTTCCCAAACCCCGGGATGATCCGTACAGCCCCCCGGCGTTATACCGAAATGACATTCGCATCTGTTGGAAGAAATTACCTTGTTGCCCCGATGGTCGATCATTTCACTATCGGGAACAATCCGGTGGATCCAATGCGGCTGAATTTCGGCGATTGTACTTAGAACAACGCCCAGCCCGTTTTTATCAGCGAGTTCCACCAACTGGTCATAGTCGTTGAAATTAAATTTGTCCGGCCGGGCTTCAACCCAGGCCCAGAGTACCCACAACTGGACCGTATTGAATCCCGAGTCTTTTATTTTGGCGAAATCATCTTTCCAGTATTTTTGGTCAGGAAACGGCGCCCGGTAATATTGCACTCCCAAATTCATATTCTTATTCCTTTTGTAAATATTCGTTTGATCAAAAGTTTTGACTTTATACTCTATACGGTTGAAATTTTAATGTTTTTTTGTTTTTCAGAACACTCCCGTCTCAAAAACACCACTCCGTTCTTTTTTGAAAATATCGCTTTTGCCTTTCGTCAGCCTGCGTAAAGTCGGCCGTTGGATCACCGAGGCGTTGCATCCGCCTTTTCATTTTTTTCCATGTTATATCTGATTATAATACGACGAAAATTAACGGCCGGCAACTTCTATATTGATATTATATATCCTATATTGATATTATGGTATCTGCGTCGGGAAATAATGTCAGTCTGGATAGATTTATTTTGGCCGGGCTTAAGGATACCCTGCCATGATATACACAGGAAAACGGTATTTTCCGGGAAAAATCCCGGCAGTTGCGGAATCGATATATTGGGACTGTTCGGCCGTTGTTTTAATTGCCTTTACTGTGGAATTATTCTTCCCGGGCAACCGGACAATTACTGCATTTTTTGAGCTTACATAGCGAACAGCGGTCAACTTCATTTTCCGCCGGAAAAAATATGCCGGCCCGGCTCTTGTTAGGTTTCATAAACAAGTATTCGGTAAGTTCCACCCCGAGTCGTCCGAGCGCATCGGCCGGAAATACCCCGAAAATTTCTTTAAGGCCGTCGAGCTTCCAGATTCCGTCGTCTATCGGAACCAGTGAACTGATTTTCCGGCCCGGACACCGGCTCATCACTGCCGCCCGGACTTGTTTAACGGCGATTTCCAGAGCCCACTCTTTTAAGCAGTCCACCCAATACTGCTGCAGGGGATCGGAAATCCCGGCCGCAAAGCTGTCCAGCGGCTTGCCGCAGGTCGCAATAAAAGGAAAAACCATTCCCGAGGCGTCGGTCAGTTCAGCCAGCAAGGTGCAACTGAATTCTCCCCGGGAACTGATTACCCCGCGGGGTGTTTTCCCGATAACCGCCGTTTCGGCAAGTAAGGCTCCCGGTCGCGCCTGAGGCGCTATTGCCTCAAGCAGGTCACTGAACTCAAAATATTCCGGCATTTCGGGATTCAGGTGCAGTTTAACCGCCAGTTCAGCCGGGTTGAATTCCACCTTTACCTGATTGAATTCCACCACCTTCATGATGCGTCGACTATTCCTTAGCCGCCTTTACAAAGGCGGTAATGTTTTCCAGCGGCGTGTCCGGCGGCAGATTGCAGCCGGTGGAAAGAATGAAATTATCAAATTTCAGCATTTTCCGCTTCAACTCCCGGACTGCGCTCCCGACGGCTTCGGGAGTACCGCGCCGCATGAGATTGGCCGGATCGATATTGCCCATGACGCAAATCTCTTTCGGAAGCCGCGGCATGACCGCCGGCAAATCCACCGCCATATCCAAACTGAGCGCCGCAGCCCCGGTTTGTCCCATTGATGATATTAATTGCGTCGTGTTGCCGCAAATATGGAGGATAACCGGAGCATCAATCTCGGAGGTCATGCCTTTAATGTGGTTTCCGGCGTAAGTTACGAAATCATCCGGGGGCAGCATCATGGCGGTAGGCTCCAGCATGCAGATCAGATCGGCTCCCGCTTCCCGCAGCCGGCGGGCGTAAGTTATTCCCCGCCGGGCGGCGAACCGGATAATTTCCTGAACGTCAGCCGGTTTGTCAAAGAGCGCCAGGAAAATTTCCGTGGCCCCGATCAGCAGCCCCGCCAGTGAGAACGGACCGCAAATATAGGCCGCTACCGGTTTTTTCTGTTCCCGTTTCAATATCCGGACCGTTTCAACGGCAGTCCATACCCGGCAATCCGCCATTACGTCGATATTCGCGAACTGCGCCAGATCTTTGGCCGTTTCCACCGGATGCGTTTCAACCGTAGGACTTTCAAAAGCCGGGTAACGTACCGGCAGTCCCAAAGCTCCGGCTTCTATGGACAAATCCATCAGTTGAAACACCACATCAACCCCGGTCGTTTCGGAAAGCCGCATGATGGAATCGGCCTGAAGCCGCGGATTGAATAAATTGGTTTTCAGATTCGTTCCGGTAAGCTGAATGCCCGGACAGCCGGATAACGGCGCCGCCAGGCTTTTATCTGCCGCCAGCATTTTTAAAGAAGTGTTTTTTCCCATAATTAAGACCCTTTATTTAAATTTCTATGTTCTATATTAATTGGAAATTGCGAATAAATCTTGCTCATAAAAAGCAATATTTTGCTCTATTTTAATTTTATACCCGGTATCTTACTGGCCGCCGGCAACTGCAAACTTGTTAAGGCACAATGTCAACGCTTTTCCACGGAAGCGGAAAAACCGCGATATGTCTTGCAAGTACAATTCATGCCAACTTGCAATCAAAAATAGGCTTTTTAACTTGACTCGACGCCCCGGCAAAAGAGCTGATAAACAGTTCAAAAACAAAAAAATCGTTTTTTTGTTTTTGAAAACAGTGCTGATCTCCGCTTTTGATTGAGCCGTCGAGTTTGGGAGCGTATAAATAGCGAACGAAGTGAGCGGTTTTATGCCGCGGAAAAACTTTACCGCGATTGAAAAAGCGATACTCAACTCGGGACTGCATTGGCGACATTAACGGTTGGCGTTCCATTACAGATTTTTGAGAAGAACTGAAAAAAGCAAGTATTTTTTGCCATTCTCCGGTGGTAATTTGAGATTGTGCCTTTATATTATGCGCAAGCGAAATTGAGGGAAACTTTTCGCATCTTACTTAAACCCAAACATATTTAATGCTGACCATAACTAAGGAGACCAAATGAGAGGATCGGCCTTTCTGACCGGAGTGCTTTCGATACTTTTACTGCTGAGTGCCTCTATAGTCCATGCCGGATATATTGAAGAAAAAGATGGAAAGACAATTATTCACGTGAAAGTGACTTATCTGCCGGACCCTACTTCGGTTGCGACCAACGTGCGGGCGGATGTTGAAGTCGTCCGTCAGTTTCGTAAGGAATTTCCGAAAATTTTTGCCCGAAAGTATAAGGCTAAATATAAAGCCAACCCCGAAAAATACGGTAATTATAACTGGGACAAGGTTGAAATTTCTCCTGAGAGATTCTCCGGGATCAAAGTTGAGGGGGTTGAAAACGACCTGCTGGCGATTGCCGGGGGAATAGCGGCGGATATTCTCTATATCAATTTCCGCAAATCGGATAATTATATCCGCAACGGCTTTATCCAGCCGCTCGACAGATATTATAAGGAACTCACTCCGGAACAGATCGCCTGGCGGATTCACCCCAAAATAATGCCGGTATGCCGGCGCAAAGGGCCGGACGGCAAAATGCACTGGTGGACGATGCCGTACGGCGGACTGATTGGTAAATCGTTGATTTACCGTAAGGATTTATTTGACGAATATAAGCTCGATCCTCCCAATGCCAAATGGACTTGGGAAGATTTATATAACGCATGCAGAAAATTAACCGATCCGTCCAAAGGCCGCTATGGACTTCTCTTCGGGCGCGGTAAGCATGAATCCTGGCACTGGATTACTTTTTTATGGTCAGCCGGGGGTGAAATCATGCATTACAACGAAAAAAACGATACCTGGAAATGTACTTTCGATTCTGATGCGGCAGTGAAGGCCCTGGATTTCTATGTCCGTTTGTCCGCCGAACTCTGGACGGACAAACAAGGCAAAAAAAGGCGCGGTTACGCTTATAAGGAGGCCACGGAAGCCAGCAACAAATGGGAACGCGGGGATATTGCCATGCGGTTTGCCTATATTGAGGAAACTCTTTTGGCAAATATAAAACCCGAGGTGACCGGTATGGCGCCGGTTCCTATCGGGCCGGGCGGTCACCGGGGCGGCGAATTGAATTCCCGGATGCTCGGGTTGTATGCCCAAATCGCTCAACCGGCGGTTTGCGACGCCGCCTGGGAATACATGTTCTATTATAACAGTAAACCGGCGCAACGCCTCCGTACCAAAATAATGGTCGAGGGCGGAATGGGAAAGTTCATCAATCCCAAATATCTGAAGATGTTCGGCTATGATCAGATCCTCAAGCTGGTACCCAAAGGCTGGGAAGATATTTTCAGGATTGCCATAAAAACCGGTCAGCCCGAGCCCTATGGGAAAAACAGCAACTTTGCTTACGCTGAAATGACCAAACCATTGCAGCTGGCCGAAGAAATGGAATATAATGATGAGCTTGCTCCGGTGGGTTCCAAGGAACGCGAGCGGCAACTGAAGGAAATCCTGAAGAATGCCTGCGCCCACGCCAATGCCGTCATGATCGGTAAAATTTCAAGTTCGGAACTTTTCTGGCGCCGCTTTTCCGCCTGGACCGTGTTAATCCTCATTGCGTTCGGTTTTTTCCTGGTATTCCGCCGGGCGTTGAAATTATTTTCTCCTCCTAAAGACGACGGCTCCATTCAGCACGGCTGGCAGTTCAGAAAGTACATGTGGGCCTATATTATCCTGCTTCCGGCGGTGCTTTCCATTGCCCTCTGGCAGTATACGCCGCTGATTCGAGGCTCGTATATGGCCTTCTTCGATTATAAAATTATCGGTAAGTCCATTTTTATCTGGGTTGACAACTTTGCCAACCTGCTGTGGGATATGGAATGGTGGAATTCCGTCTGGAATGCTTTGCGCTACAGCCTCCTGACGATGACCCTGACTTTCCTGCCGCCGGTTATTCTGGCCATTTTTCTCCAGGAAGTGCCCTGCTGTAAAATTTTGTTGCGGACCCTTTATTATTTACCGGCGGTAGTTACCGGACTGGTCACTATGGTATTATGGAAACAGTTTTACGAAGGCTCCGAATACGGAATGATGAATAAACTGATTATGAATATTCCCGCCGTCGGTTTCCTGGCCGCGGCCGCGGGATTGTTGGCCATCTTCCTGGCTTTCGCCGTCCGCCTCAAGTTTTATGAATTGAAACTGGCGATGTGGCTGTGTGTGATCGCCGGGCTGCTGGTGTTCTACACCGTGGCCAATCTGGCTACTCCGATTTTTTTCCAGGGGCACGAAAGTTTCCTCCACAGCCTGAAAATGATTCCTGCCCGGTTATTCGCGTTTACCCCGCTGCCTTATAAATGGCTGGGTAACCGGGATACCGCGATGTTCGCGTGTATCCTGCCGATGGTCTGGGCGGGAATGGGGCCCGGCTGTCTGATTTACCTGGCCGCCCTTAAGGGCATCCCCAATGATTATTACGAAGCCGCCGACATTGACGGAGCCACGTTTATCGATAAAATTCTGTTCGTTATTTTTCCGACCCTGAAGGCGCTGATCATCATTAACTTTGTCGGGGCGTTCATCAATGCCTGGACCCGTTCGACCGGCCAGATACTGGCGATGACCGGCGGCGGGGCCAATACGGAAACCGCCGGGCTGCATATCTGGTATGAAGCGTTTACCTATCTCCGGATGGGACCGGCGACGTCCATGGCCTGGATGCTGGGATTCATGCTGATCGGCTTTACCGTTTATCAGCTACAGATCCTGTCCAAGGTCGAATTCAGGGCAGCCGGCAGAAAATAATTGTGAATTTTTAAAATAAGGATTCCGGATAATGGGTATTATTTCCGAAATAGGCAGGAAGAATTTTAAGGTACGGCTGCTGATCTGGTTCATTTCCGTTGCGCTGATACTTGGCGCAATCACTATGGTTTATCCGTTCGCATTGATGATCAGCGGCAGTTCAAAAAGCGGAGTTGATGTATCTGAAAACCGGCTCATTCCCAGCTTCCTGCGCGACAGTAAGATCATGTATCAGAAAACTGTCGAAGCTATTTTCAATGAAAAAAGCGATGTTTTCCAGTCCGCTTACGATGTTCAGAACGGTGATTTCAAACAGCTTGAGCCGCCCGATGACAAAAGTGTCAACCGCAGACTGGTTAAAGAATGGAACCAGTTCATAACCAAGCGGAATTATCCGCATTATTATTATGGCTTAAGTTTCATTTATACCCCGACTTCCTATAATACCTCTCCGATCAATTTACGGCGTTTTAAGGCCATGCTGAGCAAGCGTTTTCATAACAATCTCGAGGATATGAATAATGCGATGCAACTGGAACTGGTCAGTTGGAATGTATTGTTCGTTGAGGCGGCGGAATATCTCAATCCCCGGATCATGCCGAACGTCAATACTGAATTGTACAATACTTATTACGCGTTCAAGGCAAAGCTGTTTGACGGCAGTCAGGACAGTTTACCGTTGGTCAACCGCTATTTCTTCAATCCGGAAGGTTACTTTAAAACCATTTATTTGCGAGCTCAATATACCCAGAAGATCGGAAATTACAATGCGGTCCATAAAACTCATTATGCCAGCTGGGACAAAGTCAAATTGACCCGCTTTTATCCCGCCGACAAAAAGCAATACACCGATCTTCAACGTAAGGACTGGAATGAGTTTGTCCGGGCCTTGCTTAACCGTTTCTGGATTCGGGTGAATCCTGCCGCGCGGTCGGATTATCATGCCTATCTGGAAGCCAGATACAACAATCAAATCACCCTGCTGAATAAATTTTATAATTCAAATTATAAGCGTTTCAGTGAAATTGAATTAGTTACCCAGCTCAGGGAATTTCCGTTTTTCGGTTCGCGCCTGTCCGACTGGGATTCATATATTCTCGGCTGGACTGATTCCGACGACGGCAAATTCTATCAGGTACCGGGGAAATATCTGGAAGTCACCGGTGCTCTGTATGATTTCCGGGATTATCTCAAGAACAAATATAAGACGGTCGCTGCCGCCAACAAATTGCTGAAGACTGACCTGAAGGATTGGAGCGACGTCAAAAGTCAGCAGCAGGCGGCGCATTATTTATGGATCAAGAAAAATTCCGCGGCCCTGAAATGGGAATTTCTGGTACGTAATTTTATTTCGGTGTTCGATTACATTGTCCTGCGCGGCTATGCCATCTGGAACACGTTCGTCTATTGCGGTTGCGCAATACTTTGCGCGCTGATCGTTAATCCGTTGGCGGCTTATGCGCTCAGCCGTTTCAATCCGCCTTCCACTTACAAGATATTGCTGTTCCTGATGGTAACCATGGCATTTCCGCCGATGGTCACTCAGATTCCGGTATTCCTGCTGATGCGGGAATTCAATCTGCTGAACACTTACGGAGCATTGATTTTACCGGGGCTGGCCAACGGTTATATGGTATTCCTGCTGAAAGGGTTTTTCGATTCATTGCCGAAGGAGTTATATGAAAGTGCCGCGATTGACGGCGCCAGCGAATGCCGTATCTTCCTGCAAATTACCATGAGCCTGTCCACGCCGATTCTGGCGGTAATCGCTTTGCAGACGTTCCAGTTTGCCTATTCCAACTTTATGATGGCGCTCCTGTATTGTCAGGATGAAAACATGTGGACGATCATGCCCTGGCTGTATCAACTGCAAACTAACAGTTGTCAGGGAGTTATTTTCGCTTCCCTGATAATTGCCGCTCTGCCGACCTTCCTGGTCTTTGCTTTCTGCCAGAATATCATTATGCGCGGTATTGTCGTTCCGGTGGAAAAGTAAACTCTGTTCTTCGAGCCCGTCTCCGGACGGGCTTTTTTGTGTCCGGCCGGCTGGATATTCTCCCGGCCGCGGAGTATATTGAGGAATATTGGGCTTTCATCACCGGGGAACTATAGTGACCGACTGGATTAATTTTGATATTTCAAAACTCGACGAAGCCGACCTGGTCAGGTTGATAAGGCATCATAACGCTTGTTACTGGACGAAGGGCGCACTTGAAATCAGCGACGAACGTTACGATGAACTGATCCGCGCTCTGGAAAAGGTCAATCCTGACCATTCCTTGGTAACGGCGATAAACTCACCTCAAGTTGCCGGCGAGGGTAAAATTCGCCATGACGAACCGATGCTGTCGCTCGACAAAGCGTATTCTTTTCCAGAAGTCGAGGCCTGGGCCGAAAAGTATAAACGCTCCGAGGATGAACTTTTTCTGATTCAGCCCAAGTACGACGGTATTTCCGCCAACTACAGCAACCATATTCTGGCCACGCGCGGCGACGGCGAAGTCGGCGAAAACATCTCCTCCAAACTGCCGTTGATTGAACTGGAAACCGCCGGTTATACCGGGCCCGTAGATCGCCCGGTACGCGGAGAAATACTGATTCGCAATGACGATTTTCAGAAAATTTACTCCCATATCACGAAAAAAAACGGGGGAACCTATAAGAACTCCCGCAATGCGGTCGGCGGTATCATGGGGTTGCTGGATATTGGCGACATGCTGCGCCAGCACGCCAAACTGACGCTGGCGGATTATGAAATGATTTCTTATTCGGTAAACTACCGCGATTTAAAAAGCCGCTGGCCGGAGCTGGTTGAAAAAATAGAGCATTTGCCCTATCCC
This sequence comes from Victivallaceae bacterium, assembly GCA_028718375.1. Taxonomy (GTDB): domain Bacteria; phylum Verrucomicrobiota; class Lentisphaeria; order Victivallales; family Victivallaceae; genus JAHOYW01. The sequence goes on from JAQULZ010000018.1 coordinate 23,932, forward strand.
ATGGACGGCATCGTGGTCAAGCTGGCCGATGAGGCTTACAGTAAATCTCTGGGCAATACCGCCCATCATCCGCGCGGTCAAATTGCCTTCAAGTTCAGCGGCATCCGCAAGGAAAGCCGACTTAAAAAGGTGCAGTGGAGTTTCGGTAAAAACTGTCTGACTCCGGTGGCCGAAATTGAGCCGGTGGAAATCGGCGGGGTTACCATCCGCCACGCATCACTGCATAATGCGCAGAATATCATCGAAAAAGACATTCCGCTCGGTGACCGGGTGGTGGTCGAACGTGCCGGGGGTGTGATTCCCTATATCGTCAGTTCTCTTCCGCGGGACAACCGGACGAGCGCCTTGATCGACGCCTGTCCGAATTGCGGCCGCACCCTGGTGCGCCGGGGGCCGGAACTCTGCTGTCCCAATGCCGCTTGTTCCGCCACGCGGCTGAAACTGCTGACCGCCGCAGTGAAGAATATCGGCATTGAGCATTTAGGCGAGCCGAATATCCGAAAAATGATGAGCTGTCTGGGGGTAACGACGCTGAAAGATATTTTTGACCTGACTTTACCGGACATTCTTCAACTGGAGGGCTTCAAGGCTAAATCCGCAGCCAATTTGCTCAATGAGATCGCCGCGGCCCGCCAGGTTGCGGATTACCAGGTGATCGCCGCCCTGAACATCCCGAATGTCGGGTTGAACATCGCGAAAAAGATAATGGCGGAATATACGCTGGACGAGCTCCGGAAAATGACCGCCGAGCAGATGGAAGGCATCGCCACGATCGGGCCGGAACGGGCCCGGGCTTTACAGGCGCAGCTGGCGGAACAGGCGGCGTTTATCGATGAATTGACTGCGGCTTTGCGGATCCGGCAAAGCAAGGGACAAGGTACGGAAACGCTGCCGACGATTTGTTTTACCGGGAAAATGCCGGAGAAACGTTCCTGTTACGAGGCGCTGGCGGCGGAGAACGGTTATACCGCGGTTGCGGCGGTAACCGGTGATTTGGGTTTGCTGGTGGCGCAGGATACCGGGGAGACGGGCGGCAAACTGACCAAAGCCCGGAAGCTGGGCGTAAAGATCATTTCCCTGGATGACTGGCTGCGGGAAATTGACGCTGCTGCTACTTCTCCGCTCCCGGACAATGATCTGTTCGCACCCCGCAAAGCCGAACCAAAGGAACAGGGGCAACTGTTCTGAATACGGCTAATTCGCGGTCCGGATTTTTGCGATTAACGCTCCGATTTCTTCCCTGAATTTCAGGAGGGCTTTCGGGTCGCGGTTGTAGTAATAAGGGTATATCATCAGCGTATCCGGAATGTCGAGTAATTTTTTCGCCTCCTGAACATCTGTATTGCTAGAAACCTCTTTCAAGGTTTCTTTCAGAATATGGAGATATTCAAAATCTTCAATCCCGTCCGCAATGCATTTCAAGCGTATTGACGGAATGATTTCATCATCGAGCTGATAGACGACATAACCATCTCCGCTCCAACGCCATTTATTGGCTTCCCATTCCATGTTTTCCCGGTCGAATTTCGCCGGCTGCTGACTGAAGCCGCAGTAAAAGAAAGTCGCCGGCGTCATTTTGAATTTCCAGATCATCGTATAAAAGATTCTCATATCCAAAGAAGGCCGGTCGATTACAATACCGCCGGGATAATAATAATGCGGCAAATAATACTCCAGCCGTACCGGTATGCCGCACCGGTACCACCACACTTGTTTGCCTGCTGCCAGTTGCTCCCGGATATATTTTTCGTTCCCTGCCGCCATGGACGCCCACCAGATGTCAACCGCGCCGTAAAGTCCGGGATGCGGAGTTTCCGCCATAAATATTTTCAAGTCCGGTTCTGCTTGGCGAATTTCCTCCGAATCTTTTTTGAACGCCGCGTAATCCCGGGGATGCGGTTCATCTTTATAACCGTAAATCATCGCTTTGTCGAAAAGATCCTTCCGGCGCAGCGCATTGCAGAAGTTTTTAAGTTCCTGCCCCTTGAGTCTTGGTATCTGGAAGCGGGTAAGACCTTTTTTGATACCCCATTCCAGATTTTCCAGAACAGCGGAATAGTCATTTTTATGGTAAAAGCATTTACCCAGCCCGAGCGGATTTATCTTGTAATCGAGGAAAAACTCACAATATTTTCTGTACTCGCGAATTCGTGCTTTCGGGGTTTTTCCCGTTTTTGCGGCTCTCAACCAGGTACAGGTCTCAACCAGTTGTTTTTCCGGCAAAGCAAAAGGCCAGACCTTTACCGCAAGGTCAAGTTTGTGTTCCTGAATATTTTTCCCCGATACGGTTATCCGTCCCCGATAAAGCCCCGGTTTGGCGTCTTTGGGCGTCCTGAGCTCCAGCCAGAACGCCCGGCATTCCTCATGCGGAATATCTACCGGGCGCACCGGAACCAGCGGGTCAGGCCATTCCCGCACTTGGGGAACCGGGTAGGCGGGATTTGCTATCGTCTTGAGATAGCAGACATTATATATGCTGACCGCAGTTGCCGGAAGCGCATCCCCTTGATTATTTTTCAGCTCCGAAAGGGTGATTTTTACCGATTCCAAGTTTTTGTCTTTCAAGGGAATAACCGCTATCTGAACGGCTTCTCTTTCATTAGCGGCCAGAGATAAACTGACTTTACCGGAAACAATCCCTTTGAACCAGTATTTGTTTTTGAACACCTTCTGAAGGGAACTTGCAATTCCGCATGCATATTCCAGTTTACTTGCAGTAAGTTTGTTTCGGGCGCAATATTTTTCAACCTGGGACTCGATATAATCTTTCTGATCCCCCAGCGTCAGTTCCCAGTAATCCGGGGATTTAAAGTATTCTTTTTCCCTTGCCTTCACAAAATCTTTCTCTCCTGCAACACAAATTCCCGTCAACAAAACAAGAATCCAAAATGTATTTGTCTTTTTCATCGTTAAACTCCTTTGGGGTTAAATCATTTTTTGGGGAGGGCATCCAGAATTTTACCGATTTTGTCCCGGGTTTCAATAATGCCGTTTGGATTACGGTTGAAATAGTGAGAGTCGATCATCACCGATACCGGTATTTTTAGGATTTCTTCGGCTTCTTTCCGGAGTCCAGCATCGGTAATTTGCGGGATGCGTTTCTGCAACTCCATCAGATAGCCGTAATCTTCCAGTCCGTCCCGGATTATTTTCATACGGATACCGGGAATGTGAGGCGGATACATTAGAAAGCCAGCTCCATTTTTATATCCGCAATAGGGCCATCTAGCTGTTCGATCTTCTTTCCATAGCATGGAATCATCCGCAATTTTTTTCGGAACATATAGATTACCGGCAAAGATAAAAATACCTTTAACCCCGTATTTCCAGGCAATCCAGAAAGGCAAACGGTGTTCAACGCCTAGGCGTTCAACCATCATTTGGGGAGCACTTTCCAACGGAGCAAAGAAATCGCAGTTTATAGGAAGGCCGCAATAATAATTCCAAAGCACGGCCTTTCCCCGATTTTTAGCGGCAAAATCCATTCCCTTTCCCGTTGAAAGATCATTCAGCCAGATATCGCAGCCCTGGTCCAGGTTGGGGTGATATTCAGTCGCGGCAAAAATCCGTAACTCAGGATAAAGCTTTTTCATTTCCCGGTAAAAAGGAATATTTTTCGTTTCATAGGTATTTTTATCCGCTTCATCCTTATTGGTGTAAACGATGGCTTGGTCAAGCCATTTTTTCTCTTTTAAATGTTCATAAAGCGGTTTGAGTTTTTCTTTGTTTTTATCAGAAACTCGTGATATTTCAAATACCTGCTGCCCATGTTCCAGACAGAAGGACACCGTTTTATCAAATTCCCCGAAATCATTACTGTTTAATTTCCAGGTATCTTTTCCGGCGTTAAGGGGATCGATGCCGTGCTGCAGGAATTCAGCAAATACCTGCCGGTAAATTTCCATATTGCCTTTTACCGGATTTTTCGTCCATACTGCGACCGGAAAAGGAACCCGGCCCGGTAAAGTGAAATTATAAACGTGCAATTTAAGCCTGACCGGAACAGTTTCACCATCGGCGGTCAGCTGCAGTTCTCCGGTGTAATCACCGGAAAGCGCCTCCTTGGGAACTTTTATTTCAACCCAAAACAAGGCAAGATCCATTTTCTCCGCTTTCTGAGCCTTGTTCGGTAACAGCGGGTCGGGCCATAATTGCTCGGACATGGATGCCGGGCAGATCGAATTTATAATTTTAACCCGTCCGACCCGATAAATATTTATATTGCTCTTTGCTATGACACCTTTTCCGTTTAATTGCTTTAAAGAGCCGGTTTTAATAATTACGTTCTTCAATTCTTTTCCCATGTACGGGATTGCCGCTATCTGAAATGATTCATATTCATTTTTTGCGGCGGAAAGTTTTATACTCTTTTAGTTTAATAATTTAACTTCTTTAAATATATCAAAACGACATGTTAATAGTGTTTCCAGCTCATGCAAAACCTCCGTTGTTTGATTTTCAATACAGTCTATTATCGCCTGCTTAA
>JAQULZ010000019.1 GCA_028718375.1 Victivallaceae bacterium
GGTCGCCGGACTGCGCCGGGAATTACCGGCGCGGCAATGGTAAATATTTAGTTTTTGAGGCCGACGAAAGCGATAAAAGCCTGCTGGTTTACCGGGCGGATTATGTGCTTATCCTGAATCTGGGTACGGATCATTATCCGAAACCGGAACTGATCGACGTTTTTGCGAATTTTGCGGCGGGGGCAGGAAAGGGCGTGATCCTCGGCCGGGAAGTGAATGATCTGATCAGAAACCGGCTGCCGGAAAAACTGCCGGTAACGGTTTTCGGCCCCGAAGTCGGGGAAATTAGCCTGCCGATTTGCGGCAGACATAATGTTTTCAACGCGGCGGCGGTGCTGGCGGCGCTCCGCGTTTTCGGTTACGCTGCGGGTCAGACCCGGCGCGCTACGGAAAAGTTCTGCGGGGTCTGGCGCCGCTTCGATTATCTCGGAAAGACGGCCACCGGAGCGGCGGTTTACGATGATTACGCCCATAACCCCGAAAAAATTGCCTCCTGCATCCGGACGGCACAAGAAATCGCCGCCGGAAAAATGCTGGCGGTATTTCAGCCGCACGGTTTCGGGCCGTTCGGCTTTATGCGCGAAACCCTGCTGAAAGAACTGGAAGAAACTTTACGCCCTCAGGACGAATTCCTGTTGCTGCCGCCTTTTTACGCCGGTGGGACTTCCTCATTCAAACCGACTGCCGAGGAAGTTGCCGCTGCTTATCGCCAGAACGGCACGAAAAAATATTCCTGTTTCGGAACCCGTTCCGAATTGACGGAATATCTGAGGGAAAACGCTTACAGCGGCGATATCATCCTGATTATGGGCGCGCGCGACAATTCCCTTTCAGACTACGCGAGAAGTCTGGTGTCGCGTTTCACCAAGAACCTTGATAATGCGCGAGCTATTTTGACCGTTTCAGATGCGCCCGGGGCTGCAAGACGATGCGACTCCATCTTCGGCAGACCCCGGCGCGGCTGAACGGCAAAAGAGCCACGCCGCGAAGCGGTTGCGCCCTTTCGCCGCCGGTCCCGCTCCGCGGAAAACAACGATACGTTCAGTGCCGTTTTGAAAATCGCGCCGGGCGATGTGCCCATCGGACAAACCGGCAACGCTCGACAGAATGCACACCCCCCCGGCCGCAAAGCGGTTGCGTTCATCCGCCCCTGGATTTCGCGACTCTGACCACGCCGTTACCTCGGTAGCGGCGTGTCAGATTCGAGACCATCCAGCATCCGGATGATTCGCAATCTTGTTGACCTTACAGGCTTGACTTGACAGTAGAGAGTATAGCAAGGTTTGTCTCGGCTCTTTCGATCTGTTTTTATCAGTTTTTTCAATCTCATAACTGTTTTGTTTTAGCCTTTAAATGTTTATAACTCAGGCAAAACAGGGATCTTTTAGCTTACCAAACAGCGCCGCATAGAGATATATCGCAAAACGGCGGCAAACCCGCCCCAAATGCCGCACAGCAACATAATAATTACAGCAGGAGCCAAGTGTGTGGCTATAACCAAAACAAACGGCTGTATCAAAATCATCAAAAACAGTGTTACAAGAAATATTGCCAATGCGGGTCTTTTATGAGAGATTAAAAATATTGTAAGTATAACCGGGAGCATTAATAACGGTACAAAGAAAAGTTGTATATCTAACGCATGAAAAACAAAAGTTTTGCCTTTAATCGTTAATTCGGGAAGTATAAGCTCTAATAAGTGGGTGAGTACGGTAATAGAGATTACACCCAAAGTGACAAATACCGCGGCGACAGCAGCCAGCGTCAAAGCAGACCAGAATCTTTTCCGGCGACTGCCGGAAATCAACAGACTTGAATGGACGTTCAGATCCATGTTAGCAACCATCATTGCCGGTATAAAAAACATGACATTCCGGATTGACTCAAAATAACCGATGAAACATAATATTATCGGCAGAGTAATAGTAAAAAATTGCTTCCATTTTCGCCTGTGTTGGGAGAACGCCGCCCCGAAGGACTTATACAGACAGCCCCAAATATACTGCCGCAGGCTGCCGGTTTCCGCCCCGCTGATTCCGGAAATAAAAAACCTTTCAACGCCGGGCAATATTCGAATTGAGTCCGGTTTTTTCTTATCCCTTTCCGCCAGTCTGGCCAATTCCAGCTTTACCATTTTCTCTTTGTTCCAGACGTCAAATGCCCCCATCCATAATTGGTCGCAGTATTGTCTCGCGAGATCCGGACGGCTCCAATAACGCCAGGCTGAGATATTAACCAGGGTCCCTGCTAAAATCATCGGCAGAGGACTTTCTAAAATAGTATGCACAAAAAATACATTTATATTCAGCAGCTTATTGCCCAAAATCAAGAGGAGGAAAAATACCCACATGATTGTCCAGTATCTGAAGGTAAATACAACCCAGACTCCTGCCCAGTAACAAATCGTGAATGTTGAAAAGGCCGCCAGGCATGCCGACCCGGTTTTGACAAAGTCGAAATCAGGCATGAAAAGACACCTTAATGACCACAGTAACGACAGCGGCAAGCCAACGGAAAATAAAAAATTCCTCGGAATGCTCCGATGGCCCGGCAGACAATATGAAAAAGGTTTGGTTAAAACATCGATCGATAAAGCGGCGGTGAAAGTGCCCATATAAAGCATCCACAAAGCCGGAATATAAGTAAGTTCCGGGACAAGAACACCCGGCAGGGCAACGAACCCCAGGAATAATCCGAAAAACCAACAGCTTCTTCGCTGATACAGATGCTTGAGATTTGCAGCCAGGATATTCATGGTATTCACCTCAATTGACGACGATTTTGTAAATTTCTTCCAGAGACAACGGCCTGATTTCGATTTCACAGTTCAGACTTTTGGCTTTGGCCTCTAATTCCAGGGGAGAAACATTCTGTACTGTCGCAATAGCCCGGTTGCCGTTCTTTTCACAACTGACAACATTTTCAAACGGCAGTTCCGCCGGCAAGCGGCCAGTTAGGGAGGTAAGGATGAATCTGGTGAATTCCTCTCTGAGACTGTCAAAACTGCAATCGCGCAACATGTTTCCGCGCCGCATGATCAGCGTATGGTCTATAACTTTTTCAATATCGCTTAAAATATGGGACGAGATAATAATTGTCCGGTTTTCATCCTGAATTATCTGGAGCAGCAGGTCAAGGAACCGGCTTCGGGCAATGGGATCCAAAGCTGACGCAGGCTCATCCAAGATCAGCAATTCCGGCTCAAAACCTATTGCTAATAATATGGCTGTTTTTTGCCGTTGACCAGGCGACAGCGCCCCGACCCGGTCTTCAGGAGAAATATCAAAATCCTTAACATATCTCTCCGCCAATTCGTGATTCCAGGTTGGGTAATACGCGCTTACATAACGGATCAGTTGCTTTACCGTCATCCATCCGAGCAGTTCGCCTTCCTGATGGACATAACCGACTCGTCCGAGCTCGCGCGGGGTCAGTTTCGCGGCGTCGGTTTCAAAGGTAATGCAGCTGCCCCGATCAACAAGATACAGGCCGATAATGCATCTTAATAAAGTGCTTTTGCCTGCCCCGTTGGCGCCCAGCAGGCCGATGATCCCGCCTGGTTTGACATCCAGGTCAATATTATCTAACGCCTGGATTTTGCCGAATCTTTTGCAGACCTGGCGCATTTGGACTATCGGACTTCGGTTTATCATTTTTACCTCCGGTTTTGGGAATCGTATTCCCGGTATTGTTTTTTGAATATTTCGACGGCTTCGTCTTCCGGTATTCCCAGCTGGATAGCGGTGACGGCAGCCCGGTTCAAAACCGTGTCGAGCAGTTTGGCTTTTATCCGGTCCAGCCGGCCTTTTTTAACTTTAGAGACAAAGAGGCCGATACCTCGTTTCCTTTCGACGAGTTCCTCCGCTTCCAGGAAGGAATACGCTTTGCTGATGGTCATCGGGTTTACCTTGAGTTTTGCGGCCAGGTCCCGGACTGTTTCCAGCTGGTCACCTTCCTTTAAACCTTCGGTCATTATTTGCTGCCGGATTTGCCGGATAACCTGCCGGTAGATCGGTACTCCGCTGTGATGATCTATTTCCAGTAACATAACCGCGGCCTTTGTTTGTATATTGTATTACTTGATTAATACACTATACAGGGTCTGAAAGTCTTATGCAACGGCAAAAATAAAAAAAAACGATTTTTTTTGTTTTTGAATTGTTTATCAGCTCTTTTGCCGGGCCGTCGAATTAAGTCCCCTTTTTGAAAAAAGCGGTCTTTTCTTCCCCGGAACTTATGAGACTACCCCGAAAAAATAGCGTTTTTTCGTTAATTAGGGGTTTTATTTTTTACGGATTATGGTTATATTTGGTATCAAATGCGAAATATTCATCTGTTTTCAACGAGTTTCTGAATTTAGTGAGGTTTTTTATGACTTTACCGGAAATAATGACTATCGAAGAAGTGGCCGAATACCTGCGGGTATCCGAGCGGACGGTTTATGACTGGGCCAGCAAGGGTGAAATTCCCTGCGGCAAACTTGGTACGGCCTGGCGTTTCAAACGTTCCGACATCGAGGATTGGGTAAATAAACGCCTGAATGCCGAAGCGGGTAAAAAAGACGATTTCGTTCCTTTATTTTTAAGTAAGGTATTGGCTCCCGAACATGTCCTGGTGGTCGAAAAGTCCAATAAGGCGCAGATTTTGAACGAGCTGATTGATCTGCTGGCCGAAACATCTGTAGTTCGATCAAAGGAGGAACTGCAGAAAGGTATTTTTCATCGGGAGCAGCTCCTGAGTACCGGTATCGGCATGGGGATCGGTATTCCGCATGTACGGCTGAATTCGGTCAAGGACGTCATTGTCGCGGCGGCTTTGGTCCGCGCGGGGGTGGATGATTACGAAAGCCTGGATGCCGACCCGGTAAAACTGATTTTCATGATCGTCGCCCGTCAGGATCAGCACACCGAACATCTTAAATTGCTTTCGCAGCTCAGCAGCCGGTTGAAAAACCAGGAATTCCGGGAACGCCTGATGCAATGCGCGGACAGTAAAACCTTTTATCAATTATTAACGGAGTCGTGCTGAAATGGAGGCGTTAAACCACAATCTACTGTTTCTTTTGGGACTGGGAGTATTCGGCGGCATGGCGGGAGCCTGGTTCTTCCAGAAGATCCGCGTTCCCCAGGTTATTGGTTATATCGTGATCGGCCTGATTATCGGTCAGGCCGGTTTCGGAATCATCAGTTCGGACGTCATTGCCGAACTTAAGACCTTCAATCTGTTCGCGCTCGGCATTATCGGCTTCCTGGTCGGCGGCGAACTGAAAATCGACACCTTCAGAAAATATGCCCGCCAGTTTACCGCCATCCTGTTCGGTGAAGGCCTGGCGGCTTTCCTGCTGGTCGGCCTGGCGGCTTTCCTGCTGATCCGCATGGAGACCCACAGTATTACGGCCGGCCTGGCGGGAGCGGTGGTATTGGGGGCGATCGCTTCGGCGACCGATCCGGCTTCGACGATCGACGTACTTTGGGAGTATCGTTCGAAAGGCGTGATGACCACGGCGATCATTGCGATTGTGGCCCTGGACGACGCTCTGGCCATGACTTTATACGGGCTCGGCAGCAGCACGGCAAAACTGGTGACCAGTCATTCCGGTTCCCTCCTGCTTTCCCTCGGGCATATCGGCAATGAACTTATCGGTTCACTGGTATTGGGCGCGGTGGTCGCCTATCTGCTGGCGCTGTTCCTGCGCTGGGTACCGCAGGCCGAGCGCGGCGCGGCGATTGCCATCGGCATGATCCTGCTGGTGATCAGCGTGGCCGTGTTTTTTGATATGGACATTATCCTGGCAGCCATGATGATGGGGTTTGTCCTGACTAATGTCGTTCCCCGCCGCAGCAAAGACCTGTTCAAGTTGATGCGCAATTTTTCCGTACCGATTTACGTGCTGTTTTTCGTGCTGGTGGGGGCGCGGCTGTCGTTCGCCGCCATGCCGGGATGGCTCTGGCTGATCGTTATCGCCTATGTCGTCTGCCGCAGTGCGGGCAAGTTCTACGGCGCTTACCTGGGCGCCAGAATAACCTCCAGTCCGGCCGCCATCCGCAACTACCTCGGATTGGGGTTGTTCGCTCAGGGCGGGGTAGCGATCGGGTTGTCGATCATGGCTGCCGAACGGCTTGCCCTGATCAAAGTGACTGAAGGCATGTCTTTGGGCGATATGATCATTTTCGTGGTCGCGACCACTACCCTGATCGTGCAGATTCTCGGCCCGGCCATGGTTAAAGTCGCCATCCGGCTCTCCGGTGAGGGCGGCCGCGATATCACCGAGGAAGATGTCCGGGCTTCCATGAAAGTGGCCGATGTCGTCGGTAACCTCGTTACGCTTTCTGAGGCCGCTTCGGTGGCGGAAGCGGTACAGTGTTTTACGGGAAATGACGTATTGATCGTCCCGGTAGTCAGCCGGGAAGGCAAAATTACCGGCGTTTTAAGTTTCGAGGCGTTGAAGGATATTCTCGTTGACCGCGACAACTGGCAATGGCTGCTGGTGGCGGACATCATGCGCCCCATGGAAGACTGTACGACTGCGGACGCCAATCTGGAAGAAGTTTACGAGCGCATGTTCCGGCTGAAAATCGACCAGATGCCGGTAGTCGATCTGGAAACGGGAGAAATCCCGCAGGGAATGCTGGACTTGCGGACTATCCGGCAGAAAGTTCATGCCGAACTGCTTAAACGGAGCGGCCAGCCGGAAGCCGCCACTGCTTGAACCGAAGCGTTCATGTCCCTAATTCAGCCCTTACAAAACGATTCCGGCGGGAATAATCCTGAACTACCGTAATATCCGCGAATTTTCCGCCGGCGGCTAACGCTTCCCGCAGGCGCTGCTCCTGGTTCAGACCGATTTCAAAGATTATGCCGCCCCCGGAATTCAAATGCTCCGGAGCCTCGGCGGCGCAGCTCAAAATCAGTTTCAGACCGTCTCCGGCCGCAGTCAGAGCGAGTTTCGGTTCGAAATCCCGGACTTCCGGCATCAGGGTAAGATATTCGGATTCGGTGACGTAGGGCAAATTGGCGGCAATCCGGTCGAATCGGCGTCCGCCGAGCCGGCCGAATAAATCGCTATGCAGGAATTCAACATTGTCCAGCCGGTATTTATCCCGGTTGCGTTCCGCTACCCGGAGTGCCGAAGTACTGATGTCAACCCCGGTAATCCGTAAATCCCGGCGTTCGAAAGCCAACGCCAGAGCAATCGCGCCGCTGCCGGTGCCCAAATCCAGCACCGTTGCTGCCGGAGGAGCGGTTTTAATCAGGTATTCGGCCAGCAGTTCGGTTTCCGGGCGCGGAATAAGCACCGCCGGGGTTACCGCCAACTTGAGGTTCATGAAATAAGCGTGTCCAAGGATATATTGCAGCGGTTCGCGGTTTTCGCGGCGGCGGACGATTTTTTCCAGAGCCGTAGTCAGTGCCGTGGACAATCGGTCATTACGGCGCAAAAACAGTTCGGAACGCAAACCGCCTGTCAATTCGGCCAGGATCAATTCACTTTCCGTTCGGTTGGCTTCAATACCGGCGGCGGCGAGCCGGGCAGCAGTATTTTCAAGAGCTTGGACGCAGGCAACACCGATGTCGCGGCAACCGGATTCAGGAACTGGCTTCGCGGATGAGATCAGTAAATTCCTCTTTTGAGATTTCTTCAAGGTGCTTACCTTTTTCGGCGAGTTTCTCATTTACCTTGACCGAGGTTTCAACCATCCGTTCGTGGGTTTCCTCGGAACCGCCGACCAGATAAAAATTTTCTCCTTTCGTAATCCGTTTGTGGCCGTCTTTATTGTCGAGACCAACTCCTATCATAATTGCCGACGGCTTAGGTGAAGATTTGGGAGAAACCATATTTTATACCTGTCATTCTTAAATTATTGCCAACCTTCCAAGTACTAATATACTTCCCTTCCGTTCATTTTAAAAGCTGAATCAGGAGAAATTTTAATCCGGCCCCGGTCTCAGCAAATGTTCTTGGACAATGCCTCAACCGATACTCAATTATAAACCGTTCTCTGGTAAAAGGGAACCTCTAAAAATTGGTTATCAAAAGTATTTCATGGGCGGTGTATTCGATTTGATAACGCCGCTTTTCCCGGAGCGCTTATCGCGGTCCTCCCCAAAGTGGGAAAAAAATAAAAAGAAAAAAAAGGTTAACCATTTTTGAGTTTGCTTTTTATTTTTTTAATGCTACTAATATGCTGGTGTCTATTTCTTTCGAAGTTTTGAAGGAGCCGGTCAATATCATGGCAATAGCGACAGGAGTTTGTTAAATGAAAGTGCTTAACGTTTTTCTCAGTATTTTGATTCTTCTTTTAGCTGTTGCGTCTGCCGTTTTTTCTTTTTTCTTATTTGAGAAGCGCGAAAAATTGGTCAAAGGATGGGAAAAAATGGCGCAGGCGATCAATACCACAGCAGCCAGTCTGGATAACGGCAGTGGTACGGAAGTTGCCAAGACTCTTACCGCAAAAAGCCTTGGCCATGATAAATTTGAAGATTTGGATAATAAATTGCCTAAATTGCAGGAACACGCCGGTAAAATCGTAGCCGAACGCAATAATATGGCTGTTGCCCTCAGGAAAATTGCCGAAACAGTGGAAGTCGATAATCTCGAACCGCTGGCAAAATTCAAGGAACTGACCAGTTATACAGCGAATACCCAGGCTGTGGTCAACAAAGTTGAAAGTGTTATCAGTCATCAGAACGACACTTTACAGCGGCTTTGCGACGTGGCGAAAAAATTGAAAGCCGACCTTACTGTCAGTGCGCTCAAAGGCGATAATTACAGCGGCGAATTAGGTAAACTTGACGACCGGATAAACGCGGTCAATGCCCGGATCAAAAATGATGACAGCCAGTTGGAAAATATTTTCTCGATTGCCGGCGGTTCTTCTGCCCTGGATTTTGGCGACAATGCTTACAAAAGCTCCACAGACAAGGTTGTCGGTGCAGTCCGGAATCTGAAAGACAAATACATTCACGCCAGTGAAGCGCTTAAAGTACAAGGTAATAAAGTTACCAGCTTGCAGGATTCTATAAAAGCCAAAGACGGACGTATTACCGGGCTTAATGAAATCGTCAGCAAAAAGACTTTGGAAATAAAACGCCTGAACAATATTATCAGTGGTTCAGAGGGTGCCAATATAGTGGTTGATCCTTGGGAAAATGGTTCTCAGGAATCGCGTCGGGCTGCGCAGGGGAAAATAATCAAAGTTGACCGCAAGTATGGTTTTGTAGTGGTTGACCTTGGTACCGGAACTAACATTAAACAGCGGATCGGCAAAAAAATAAATTATGTGAATCCGATGATTCCTGTCGGGGCAAAAATGATTGTAGCCCGTAATATCGAATCCACGGACGGCGAATATATCGGCGAGATCAAGCTTATAAAAGTTCATGAAGACTGCTCGATTGCCAATGTAGTTTCTGTTGTCCAGGGCAAAAGGGTTGCGGTGGGTGACACGGTTTTCTTCTCAAGCGCCCAGGTTGCGGCGATGGACCAGAAGAAATAATTAGGAGAAACAATCGTGTTTAACAGTAAGTTTTTTTGTGTTATTGTGGTTTTGACCACTGTTATTCTTGGTGCGACGGTTTATTTGCAAGTTCAGGAGATGGCCGAGTATAAATTACTTACCAGACTGAAGGATAAATATTTTGCCGCTGCTCCCGCTGATGAAACCGCCAAGCCGGCAAAAGACGTTAAGCCTCAGAAAGTAATTAAGCCGGCTGACAAGAAGGACGGCGGGAAAAAGCAGAATGATAAGAAATAAAATATATATGTTGTTAATTGCAGTCCTCTTAGCGACTTTTTTTTCGGCGTGCAATACGCCTGCTGAACGGCGCGGTTACAGCAGTATTCCGCAGAACTATCCGGCCAGTTGGGAATCCGGCGGGGGAATTTAGTTTTTCTATTTTCCGGCTTGTTTATTGTTTAGTAACGGCTATAATAGGATTTTCTGTTTTCAACCGGGGTATAGCGCAGCCTGGCTAGCGCATCTGCTTTGGGAGCAGAGGGTCGCAGGTTCAAATCCTGCTACCCCGACCATCTTTTGAGCTTGCAATATCCATTGTCGAAATTGTTTTGCTGGCGTTTTGTATGTATTTTTGTATGTAACCAACATTAACCTTTTCACATTGTCATTCTTTTTCATTTTGTGAAATTGCTTTCCCCTATAAATTCTGTACAAACCCTATTTCACTAATCGCATTTGTACGAGAAAAAAGAAGGCGGGGGTGAGTGATTTTTCCGAGCGGGACGGTTTTGGGGGGGATTATACGGCTTGAGCTGTATTTTTAACGGAACTTTCCTGGTTTTTTGCCTCAAATAAAAGCGTTTAGGCATTAAAAAAACAGTTTTCTCGGGTGTACGGCTTGAGCCGTATATTAGGCTTTTCGCTTGATTGGTGGTTTATAGTGGTGTATTTTAAAGGCATCGTGTTACGAGCGCGACCGCCTTTATGTGGAAGTTACCAGCTTCCGGCGATGGTCTCCGATTTTTGGAGACCAGCGGATAGCTGGTACAAGTGGTGTTGTTCAGCGAACGGCTCGTAACCTTCCGCTGGTCTTCTTACTCCGGTGCCGTGAGAAGATTGGCAATGGCATCTCCTCGCGGCATCGTCTTTTTAAATTTGCTTTCCTTATCTTAATTTGTCAATAATGTCGATTCTTTGCCCGAGCCAACGCATTACATTTACGCCTTGGCTGTTTCCGCAAACCTTATATCTATGCCCGTCAGGACAGTCTTCGATTTTCTTGCCTCTCCATTCTATTTGCGTGTAATTGTCCGGGAAACCCATGAGCCGCTCGCATTCGACCGGCAGGAGATAGCGCAGTTTCCCGGCCGCAGGTCCTTTGTTTTGTAAAACTATTATACGGTTGCAGCTGCAAGTTAACGTCGGAGCAAAATTTCTGCTCATTCCGGAACAAAACCCTCCGTCCGTCATGCAGGCGTACTCTGTTGGCCTATTGCAAACTTCAGCATCGCGGTTTTCATAGGTTCGGGAATGGGTTTTCCCAATTTTGCGTTCCGGTGCAGGATTCCCCGACATACATGTACGGTCAAAAAGTACTGCGGCGGCACGGAGCCAGTTTCCAATATGTCCAACGACGAACAAACGCCGTCGTCTTTGAGGCACAGCCTTTGGATATCCGTCCACTCGCACGTATTGAACGTCCAGCACGCGCCACGCCAATCCGAATCCGTTCGGCCCGGGAGTGATAATGCCAGACCGTTTCCAGCGTCTGACAAGTTCCCCGTTTTGTTTGATATATTCGGTTGGGGCTTCAACTTCCCAGCCGCACAACAGAGACAAAAAACCGGCAAAATCTTTTCCGCCGTTACTTGATAAAACCCCGGGGACGTTTTCCCACAGGAGCCAGCGGACGCCAGTTTTAAAAGCGAGTTTTCCGAATTCGAGACAGAGATTGCCCCTTTCATCGTCAACACCTTCTCTAAGGCCGGCCAGACTGAAACTTTGGCAAGGCGTTCCGCCGGTGAGCAGTTCAATTTTTCCATCGTAATCCTCATTCCTAATCTGCGTAAAATCTCCTAAATTCGGCACTTTCGGCCATCTTTGGCGCAATACTTCACTGGGAAATTTATCTATTTCACTGAAAAACGCCGGTTTCCAGCCTAAAGGTTCCCATGCAAGTGTGGCGGCCTCAACTCCGGAACAAACACTTCCGTATTTCATGTTTTCGCCTCATAATTCCAGGTCAGGCATTCAATTTTGCGTTTTCCGGCGTTGTTTTTTCCGGAAACGGAAAGCGCCTTGTTGAAATTCTGGTAACGGATTCCGGACCGGGCGCGCAGCTGCTCCAATTCCGGATCGGGATAACTGGAGAGCAGCCAGCGGCCTTTGAGAGTCGGCAGCAACCGCAACAGATCATAAAACACGTCTTTTCCGGCTTTATAATGGCCGCAATCACTGTTGGCATACGGCGGATCCAGATAAAAGAATGTTTCCGGCGAATCATACCGTTTAATCACGTCCAGGGCGTCACGGCAGAAGATCTGCACCTCTTCCAGGCGAGTAGCCAGCTCCCGGGTAAACGCGCGGCGCCGGTTGGCAGTAGCCCGAGCGGTTTTACCTTTGGAAAAGGCGAAACCGCCGCATACCGTGTGGCTGAAGGTAAGCGCGGTCTGACCCCAGAATGCCCAGGCGCGTTTCAGCGGCGTGTGGCCGGCGGGGTTTTTAATGATCAGTTTTGACTCGATACATGCCCGTTCGGCATGGAGAGTATTCCGGATCATTACCTGCAGGCGCTTAAAATCGCTCTGTACGACCTGGTAAAAATTGACGACCATATCGAGGTTGTCGTTGATAACCTCGACATCCGACTTTGTTTTCCCGAAAAACACTGCGCCTCCGCCGAAAAACGGTTCGACGTAGATGCGGTGGTCTCCGGGGATCAGCGGCAGGATATGCCTCAGCATATTGGTTTTCCCGCCGTAGTAGATGATCGGTGATTTCACCTTTCACCTCCCGGGTTAAGTTATTTATGTTTTTACGAATATATCAAGCTTGTTTTTCAAAGCCTGAAGGACTGCTTTTTGCGCGGTCACGGCGCCGCCCTCGCTGATCGTACCGACTTCCGGATGCGTGTGCGCGGCCAGCGTTTCCAGGGCGCTGATCAGCGCGGCCAGCGCATCGCTGTCGATTTTCAGGGCATTATCGGAACCGTTTCCGAGCCACACTTTCGGTGCGATGCCCGTCCATTCCTCGGTTCCGGTACCGCTGATTTTTTGAGCTTGATCGGAAATGGATCCGGAAGTCCGGCGGATCCAGTTTCCGGCGCCGTCGACTTCCTGATAAGACGCGGCAGCTTGCTGCCAGCGCTGGGATTCCGCGTCGACAGCGGGCAGTTTCAAGCCAAAAGGTAAAACCGACCTGACGAACGGCAAACTCTGACGGCCGAAAGCAAATGCTATTTCGACGATTGTTCCCGGTTGCGGCAGGCCGGCGAAGCCGCGGTCCGGCGCCGCTGCCGGCAGTGCGACCGGAATATCGCGCAGCAGCGGCATATCCTCCTTAATGGTTTTACCGTCCGGCTTGAGTAGCCGCACATCAACAGCATACCGCGGCCGCGCGTCGGTGTGAGCTTCGCCGCCTGCCGGCGGGTCCGGTACTTTCATAACCACGCCCAGCAACGGCAAATGCGTATTGCTGTCGAGTTCCGGCCAGAGCCGTCTGACGATTTTTTCCACCACACTTTTCAGGTTCATACTCATGCCCAGCTCAGCCTCATTATCTCTCCGGCTACGGTTATACTGTTAATTTGTGCAGTATCGCCGTCGCCGATCCGGATGCGCTGTCCCGGACGCAATGCCGGCAGCAGGGCGCAGGCGGCCCCGGCGGCTGAAGTTTCGGTAAAAATTTCCGCCGGCAGGGCAATGATTTTTTTATCCGCGGCGGTGCCGGCGGCGCTGCCGACATAAATGGAACCGTCCGGCTGGCATTGCCAGCGGTACCGGTCGATTTCCAGGTGAGCGCCCAGCAGGTCGAGCGCTTCGTAACCGCTGCCGATGTTAATGAAATGGGAAAAGCTTTGCGCCGTCCAGGAGGCGTTTTCCAAAGTGAATGTCAACCCGGTCTTGGCGGCCAGGGATGACAGGATGTCCCGGGCGGTAACATTGCGCATCGACAGCGGCCACCTGGCGGCCAGTACCGCGCCCAACTCCCGGACCGTCAACCGGACCTGCCGCGCATCGATCCGGAGACATTGTTCGACGTAACCGGTAAACCAACGTTCGGCGGCACCGTCGAGTCCCAGGTCAAAAGTTGCCAGGCCATCCTGCAGTTGCTCGCTGTTTACGGCAAGAATCGCGCGTCCGGGCGAACCCGCTTCCAGCATCCAACTGTCGCTGACGATATTTACCGGCTTGCCGTTTACGGAGAGAAACTTCAGGTATTTCATGTTTTGGCCTTTTTTACCGCCTCGTTGATTTTGCCCGGGTCGGTACTGGCAATCTTCTCCTCGCCGTCGGTCTGGGACGTTTCTTTCGCGGCTTTGGCTTTTTCGCGATCTTCTTTCTTTTCCGGAACGGACTTGTATTCCTGGAGCGTAAACGAAACCTCGAAAGCGCGGAGGGAATCGCTTTCGTTGAACTGGACGCTGTTGGCAAAGACAACCTGGCGTATTTTCGCCGCGGCGCACAAGCGATCGACTATCGTGTAAACCGCGGGCATCAATTTGTCATCGGTCGCCTCGGCCATCTCCAGCAGCGTGGTCAATCCCTCCGGTTTATCCATCGGGATCAGCAGCGACACGCTGACTTTTTTCGGCTTGTTGCCGGCGGCGGCAAAAGCGGTGCTGCTGCTCTGCCCGCTTAAATCCTTACGGTCAAAATCAGCAGTACCGCGAACCTTGATGTTTTTACCCACGCTTTCCAGCGTGATCTCGCTGCCGTTCCCGGAAATAATCATTTAAAACCATCCGCTCCAGAAACTTTCCCGAGGGCAATCTTCCGGATTTTTCTTTGCTCGCTGCAGGGCGCGCCGAACTTCATTCGCTGTCAGCAGCATATTGTTTTTTTCACCGTTGACGATCAGCAATGCGGCGTAATACGCCTTATTGGCCGCGGGATGAGGATTCTGATTTTCAACTTCGACGAGATCGCCGGCATCGAGCCGGATATTCTGTACTTTAAGGCTGCTCATTTTTTACGTCTCCGGAATCAGTTGATGGAACCGGGTCGGCAGCAACGGACACCTCCGGCGAAACAGATTGGTCGGACGTGTCCGTTTCAGCGGTATTATTCCGGTTGATCACACGCCATAAAACTTCATTGCCGATAAGTCTGTTGTCAACCAGGTCACTGCCGGCTTTCAGGGCAGATAATTCCGCGTCGGACATGGCGGCCAGTTGCACAAAGCGGTCTTTAGTTTTCGAGTTCGCGGCGTCCGCTTCCCGCGCCTTGGCCAGCATAGCCTTGATTTTCACATTGATTCCGGCGGGATTTTTGCCGATAATGGAGGTCAATTCAGAACAGAATTTCTTACCGGTATTATCGATAGTAACGCTGCTGTCATATTCCTCGAGGGATACTACTGTCTGTCCCCGGGGCATTGCGGTAATTATCATTGATTTTATACCGCTCTTGCAGTTGATCCGGCAAGTTTGACTGCCGACTTCCGAGCCCCAGAAAGATTTCTGGGTAGTGAAATTCACCTGGGTTCCATCTCCGGGCTTATGGGACATAACGGAAGTATCCAGGCTGCCGAAATCAACGCTTGGACATGGCGTACCAGTTGCAGGATCGACGGCGGTGGTAAATTTCCCGCCTAACCCGGAGATGGCGGCATTATAACTTTTTTGCTCAATGTTTGCAAACATTGATTTACATCCGGCCGCTAACAGCATAATCAATGCTGCCAACACAACAAACGAAAACATCTTTTTCATATTGACCTCCTTAAGGGGTTAAAATTTTTTAAGTTGGGGCTTGGTTTTGATGATTTTTTCACTGATGAGCTGCGCCTCAATATCAACCACCTCGTTCCATACCTGCCGGTATTTTGCAACTGCACTGGCATCGATTTCGGGCATGGCACGGTAATAATCCAGGTAGTTCCCGGGTAAAAGCTCGTGGGGTTTATTT
The DNA here is from genome assembly GCA_028718375.1 of Victivallaceae bacterium. Classification (GTDB taxonomy): domain Bacteria; phylum Verrucomicrobiota; class Lentisphaeria; order Victivallales; family Victivallaceae; genus JAHOYW01. Next base: position 15,584 of record JAQULZ010000019.1, read on the forward strand.
GTCCAGAAGGCTTCGCTGCCGCCCACATTCAAAGCGACTTTATATTCATCGAGCCGCGTCATACGGAATCGTTTAAACCAGCCGCCGGCGTCTTTAAACAGGCATTCGCAGTTGAGATCGAACCAGTGATCCGCAAGCCTCAGCCTGACCAGGCCTTCCGCGACGCCTGAGAATACCATCGGGAAAGTATACATCCAATCATGAATGTGGCTTACCGGATTGATATTCAGCCCCCACACCGTATCCGGAGTCAGATGATAGATCAATTCATTAGTCTCGGAGCCGACTCCGTTAGCCACCTGGTCGATTAATTCCGGACGGTGGTACAGCGCCAGCTGATAGCTGTAAGGTATCCGCAGGTTAAGGCGTTTGGTTTCCGCAACCACTTTGCTGATCTGCATTTTCATAGTTTTACTCCCCATTTTGTTGCAACATAGACTTTTACCAGAGCATAAACAAGCGGCCCGATCACCGCGCCGATCGCCGCTATTCCCGCTGAAATCGCGGCCACAACGCCGGCGAATTTCCGGTCGACGCTTTTGCCTTGCCGCGTTTCCTCTTTTTTGTGCTGGTTCAAATGATTTTCATGTGAATGCTCCAGATCGGTCAACCGTTTCGTCATGCCCGGTTGACCATTGCCGAACAGCGCCTTCCGCATGTCGGCAACACTGGATTCAATTCCGCCAAGCTGGCGATTAATGTCAATAAGCGCCTTTTCCGCTGCAGTCATTTTCATTTCCTTTCCTTTTGCCTGGCGGCGAATTTCGCGGCGCAGCGCGTTTTTTCGCATTCGCTGAAAAATCTCTGCGCGTCATTGGTAATTTTCCAGGCATCCCGTTCAAGTGTGATTTCCCTGAGTCCCGGCAAACAGCAGAAAATGTACAGAATCTTATATTTCTGATATTGCCACGCGTGTCTCAGTTCGTGCACCAGAGTCGGAGCGATCTGTTCCGGCCAGGGATCGGCCATGCCTTTGATCAGGGGCGGTTCGGTCGGCATCAAAAAGACTTTGCGTCCCAGCCAGGGAACGAACGCCCCCATGACGCCGCTGTCCGGGGTCATGGCGTCACACCAGCGGATCTCAAACTGATGAAACGGTATGTCGCTCAGCCATTGTCCCTGGCGGGAGTGGGAATAAACCTCGAGCAATTCATGGAACCGGTGTTTCTGCTCTTCCGTCAACGGCCGGTTCTTGCTTAAAGAAAATGACGTAAACATTATTCTGTAACCTCCGGCAGATATTGGATCAGTTTGGCGATCGATTCGCAGGTGTCCTTCAGCGGCGTTTCGGAACCGCAATATTCCATATTGGTGACGATTGCGTCATATACGGTTTTGCACTGCAGGGCGAACGCCACTTTATCCTCTATGGTTTCGCTGCCGGTGACTGCGGCGGTTATTCCATCCATTGTAGCGGTGTGGGCCAGACCGAGCTCGTCCAGGTAACCTTTATACTGTCTTACCCGGATCGCCAAGTCGGGATTGGCCTGGTAGAGATTGCCGTAATAGATTGTGTCCAGCTGCGCCTGGGTATATCCGACCCGTTCCAGGTTGAGTGCCGCCAGCTTTTCATCGCTGATCAGCACGCCGTCGACATACAACGGCACTTTTGCCTGTTGAACCACCTGGATTTCGCGTTCGATGAACGGCGTTCTGATATCCATTTCCGCACCGCCGATCAGGTCTTTTAACTTCCAAAGTACGATTTCTTCCGACATAATTTCCATCTCCTGTATATTAGGGTCTTAAATGTCAACTCCACCCGCGCTGGTGATCGCCGGGAGGCAGAAAATATCATTGTCATGTTTAAACATGATAATGAACACATAACCGCTGGCAGACATATCCGGAGGTCCGCCGAGCTCACCTATTAACGGCATGGTTACCGTAATAAATTTCCAGGCCGCCGGCCAGGATACTTTTCCTGCCCCGGCATAGACGGTCAGGATGCCGAAGTCCCCGTCTTCCCAGTTGTCGCAGTTGAAAGTGATCTGTCCGGAACCGGTCGGGGTTATTTTCCACCGGCCGTAAAAATCATGATCGAGCGGCACGTTCAAGACCGTGCCGGAATCATTGTTCACGGTTTGGATGTTGCAGGAACTCAGCAGATGGCCCGGATACCTGGTAAAAAATCCCAACTGGTTTAGATATTGTTTTTCCCCGGCGTCATCGATCCCGTCGCCGTCCGGATCGTTGGCCGGATTGTACAGCGGGTTGACGATTTTACGCCGGGAACGAACTTCAAACGCGCGGCGCGGATTATTGATCTCCCCGCCGCCGACAACGAACGCGCCTTCGTTTTCCGGGGAGTTTTCGAGTTCGGCGTCCCGGCCGAACATAATTCCCCATTTGGCATGGTTTTTCAGCCGGTAACCGTGTGTTTGCGTATAATCCGCGGTGATCGTATTGAGGGCGCCGGAAACGTGAATTATATTGCAGTTAGAGCCGTGATTCGAGAAACCGTTAACGGTAACATGACTGCAATTCTGAAAATCGTTGAGGGCGCCGTTCAGCGATAAATTGTCACCGATGCCGGTATTGGAAAAACCGGCAATGTTGCCGGTCATACCGATGAGTTTATTATTGTTGCCCTTGATCGACAGGTTGTCTCCGTCTCCGATGTTATTGCTGCCATCGATATCGGACATATTGCCGGTCAGCCGGTTCATGACGCCGTGAACCCGGTTCCCGAGCCCGGATTCAACATTCAGCGTGCCGCCGCCGGTTGAATATTCACCGGTTATCAGATTGAAATCGCCGCTTGAAAAAGCGGTAGCCTCCCTGGAAGCGTCCCGGATCGCGCCGATTGCCGGACTGTCCGGACTGATTCCCGCGCCGGTCATGACCAGATCCGATGCCAGCGTCAGTTTGCGGGTTTCCGGATCCACACCGATAATCGTAACTTCATGCGGAGAATTGTCGTCATCGCTGCCGCCGGCCAGATAGGCATGGTAGTCGACCTGGAATTTGTCCATGTCGGTCCCGTCCGCCAGCGTTAACTCGCGGGTTTCCGCGTTATAGTCAATGGCTTTGAACGCATAACCGCCGACAATATTGCTGGTGCCGACGGAAATGCAGAAATCGCTCAGCACAATGCAGCCGACTCCGATCAGCCGGTAATCGTTAGCTATGGCGTTCCCGTATTTGATCGTTTTTTTCATGCACTTTCTCCACTGTTGATAAAGATTATTATTTTCATGCCGCTTTCATTTCACAGGACTTCCAGGAGTTCGATCAATTCCCCAGCGGTTTTTTCCTGCAGGGCGTCTTTTGCCGCCCAGCCGTCGGTGATTTTCAACTGGATAAACGCCATGCCGGCAAGATAAAAGCTGTGATAATCTTCCGCGGACGCTATTTCCGTATAACCGGCCTGATGTTTTACCTTGACCGGATAAGTCAAGGTGTCGCGGATATCGTTCAAGGCTTTGAAATTCATCTGGTTTTCGAGCGATAAATAAAAACTGTTGCCGTTCCAGCTGAAACCGGTTAAAATCTTCTGGTCCGTATCCGCGTTGGTCCGCACTTCCAGTTCCGCGATAAGTTCCTGTTTCCGGCTGTCGTCCGCGATCCAGGCTGTACCGTCCCATTGATGATAAGGTGACGGTTTGGCCGGAGCGTCCGGAACAATTATCGCGCTATCGGGATTGAAGTATTTTTTCCCTTCGTATTCGGTAATCTGCTCTGCGGCGATGCCGGTATTTTCCGGTACTTCGTTGAGAACGATTACTTCCTCGTTGACGATTGCTGTGATCATGGTGCTGCGCTCCTACAGTTTAACGGCGAAAAACGCCCATTCGGTATCGACTCCGGCATCGCCCTCATGCCGGTCCTGAAAAATTATATTGCCGCTGGTGTTGTTCTGAAAAATTCCGGTACCGGAATCGTGTACCGCGGTCCACATTGAGCCGGTCGCATTCGGATATGCTTTTCCCAACATTACCAGGTAATTTCCGGCATCCGTAATATTGAGCTGATAAGAACCGGTACCATTTTTCGCCACCGTCCAGTTATCCGAACCGTTCAGTTTCGCGCCGCCGGCGGAAACCACGCCGTAAACCGTGATGGTTTTTCCCGGTACCGACTGCAAATACTGCGGATGCGGATTTGCGGCCTCAAGATGATCGGCAAGCGCATCGTCCGCGGCGCCGTTCGGGTCGAACTTACCCGGGTGCGGATTTTCCGCTTCATTGTGCTCCGCCACCGCAGCGGCCGCGATATTGGTGATCTGCGCGGAAAAATCCCACTGCCAGGTTTCCGCAGTAACTGTAATCCCGGTCAAATCCGAAACATCCGTGATCTGCAAGGCAATGTTTTTGCAGAGCGTGTTTCCCAGGCGCTGACCGTTGGTGGCATATTTCAAATGCCGCGGCGTGTAACAGACCGCCACCAGCACCTCGTTTTCGCTGGCATACAGGCCCATGAAATTGATATAAAAATCGCCGGTGGCGGCATCGATTATTTTCGAGTAAACCACCGTCTGGGCGTCAATCAGACCATTCTGCTGCACATCGCATTGTAAAACAATATGTTCCGGTGCCGGCATGCCGGTTGCCGGGTCCGGCGGCAGACTGGTGTCCAGGCCTGGAATATCGGCGAACACAAACTGGTCAATATTCAAAATTTCACTGTTCGCCTGTTTTTGCGCGATCAGCGCGGCGCCGGCGGTGGTAAGCACTGCGTTTCCCATTATTCTGGATCCTCGGTTTCGGTTTTAAAATTGAATTTCAATTGCAATTTTGACGGCAGCAGTTCATTGATGTTCATAAACGGCTGCGCCATTGCCCGGACTTCGGTGCGGATGTAAACCCGTTCGACCTTTTCCGGATCGCCCAGGGAACTGGTACCCTGCGGAACGATTCCCATCAGCACCGGCGGTACCCGATGCGCTTCCCGGACATCCGCGGCGGAAATATTTTTGATGTTCAGGAATTCGTCTTTTTCCTTGATTTCTCCGATCGGAATGATCTGGAACGCCTTTTCCACGCCGTTCGGAATATGAACGTGCAGACTTCTGAAATTCCCGATGCCTTTGCCCTGTTTGATTTTTTCCTGCATTTGCTTTACCAGGTTCGGGTCCATTTTCGGGTCGGAAGTGTACAGGATATAGCCCAGGTGAGCGCCGTTGACGTAATAGCGCCGCCGGAACAAAGTCGCGTCCTGGTTAAGCAGCGCGGACTGCAGTCCGCCGATCCAGTCCGGTAGCCCATAGATCTGCTGGTCGGTGTCGTATTCCGTGATCTGGATCACTTCGTCATGCGTAAAATCCTGATAGGTACCGTTGACCAGGAGGCGGCGGAATCCTTTATTATCGGTCCGGACCCGCATGTTGATCGCCGGGATATGGCGCAGGGCAGCGATGTAACCGAAAGCATTCCGCAGCGTCTGAATATAGGCATTGCCGAACGTCAGCAGATCCGTAGCCGCCGAACGCAACTCTCCGGCGGTCAGGCCGCCGCCGGCGTAGGCGTTGGCGGTCATATTCCTCCGGAAGAGAATGCAGCTGCCGTGATGGCCGTTTGCCCGCCGCATTCTGCTTAGTCCGGACAGCGGGATCGGCGGTTCGTAATATTCGCCGGCGCTGTTCGGGAACGTTCCCAGGTAATCGAGGATCCGCTCGTTATGAACGGCCTCCGGATCCCCGAAGGAAAAGGAAGCGATCGATCCGTCCGGCAATTCAACCAGGTTTTTACTGTCGTTTGGGGTCTTGTTTGTCTTCTTTTTTGCCATATTTAACTTTCCAAGGTTGCCAGACTGCATTCTGTTTCAAGGTCAAAATTAAACGGGCGAATTCCGACTTGAGCCGTTGCCAGCGATTCCAGTTCATAGCGCCGGCAGGTGCGTCCGTACATTCTGACCAGGGTATCCAGCAGCCAGGCGTATTTGCCGAATACTTCCTCATCGATCCGCAGCCGGATCACGTCCCAGTTTTCCGCGTCGAACCGTTCGGTCTGTTCAAGGTTCCCGAGCCCGAGCCGTTCCCAGATCCGCGCGAATCCGGCTTTGCTGCCGGCGTCCCGGGCGTTGACCAGGGCATATTTCACGCGTTTCCGGAAGAGAGTGTCATCTTCCCCGGAAAAGCGCTCGATATCGCGTTCCCAGCCGAGCAGTTCGACCAGTTTGATCGGCGCGCTTTCCGCATCGACAGTTCCGGAAACTTTTTCGAGCCAGGTCTGCACCAGTTCATAAAAGGAATCCGCAGCGCCGGCAATCCGGTTCAGCAGATCCGCCGACTGCCAGAAGCGCAGTTCGATTTTATCTCGTTCTTCCATCATTCCGCCTCCGTAACCGACAAGGTGTTCAGGCGCGGCACGTCAAAATCGCTGACGATATCGCCCTGCCCCCAGGCCAGAGCTTCTATTTCCGGAAAATAACCGTGCAGATCGTAACTCAGCTTCGAGAAGCTGAACGTCGCAAACGGCGCGGTCTGGGTAACGAATTCCGCATAATCGGTGTTTTCCCGGAACGCGCAGCGGATAAATTGTTCGATCTCCGACAGCAGTCCGGCTTTTTCAGCCGTGGCAACTGTCGCCTTGAAGGTAACCTCGACGCTGACATCGTGCTGTGTTTCCGGCAGCGCCTTGACTTCCAGGTCATCGCCGTGGCCGTGGTTGCCGGCAGCGATAAAATCGTTAATCGTATTCAGGTATTCCGTCGGCACGGTACCGGCGTCGAACAGGATATAAGCGTCCGCCGACCCCGGCCCGCGCGGAATATTATGGTCAAAATAAATCCGGTCGATGCTGAACCCGGTCTTTTCCGCAATCATCGCCTTGTATTTGGCGTCCGTGTGCCAGTCGGAAACCGCCGAAAACTGATTCCGGATGCGCAGCCGAAGTTCCGCGTCGCTTTCCTCATCCGCGCCGGGTACGGTCAGCCAGTCGGCAGCATTCGTAACCTCGGTTATTCCCGGCACGTCCGAATCCATAATCGAATAATAGGTCGCGCCCAGGTTGTAAGCGGTACCGGCATTTTCAGCTTCGGACAACACGGAAATTTCCGCCTGGCCAACTTCCATTACCGCAGCCTCCAGCGTCAGCATTTTATAAGTATGGCCGTTGATCGGAATCGTCCGGACGCGGGTGCCGGCGGGAATCAGCAACTGTTGCGCGGTGTTGGTTCTGGTAAAGGTCAGATTGCCCCGGGCTTTGGTTGCAGCCTTGCGCTCGATATCGTATGCCCAGGCCAGAATATCGAGCATCGTTCCGGAGGCGGTTTTTACATACAGATTCGGAACCACCGTTTTGATCAGAAAGGCGATCAGCCATCTGGCCGGATCGATGATCGCGGAGACGCAGAAACACCAGAACGCCGAATACTGGTTGTCATTCGCGATTTCCAGGTGGGCGTCGTCGGCCAGCTGCTGGAGCTCCGTTTTAATATCCGCTTCCGTTACCGGTACGCCGGAAGCTTCCAGCGCATCAGCGAAAAGCTGCTGTTCGGCCGTCAGGTTGTCCAAACTTAAATCTTCGCTCATACCGTTTCCTCCAAACTCAGCGCCAAATCGCCGAAATCATACGTCAGGGCGTGCAGTGTCCAGCGGCCGCGGCCGCCGGTGAAATTATCCGGGGATGCGGTAATGGTTACCGTTCCGGGAACAATGCGTTCGTCGTCTTCAGCCAGCAGTTCGATCTTCAGTAATAACAGCTTTTGCCGTTCGTCCGACCGCTCGGCGATCATTTCGACCAAATAACCGCTTTCGCGGATCGCGTGGATCAAGTCCTGGGCGATCACGTCCAGGTCGGTAATGATCACCGCCTGGTTTCCGCTTACCGCCAGGTCGTCATCCTTGATTTGTATGTCGAAATACTTACTCATGCCTGCAATGCCAACATATCTTCTATTTCGCCGGGGCCGAGGCGCGACGAAGTGTTGATGGTCACGCCACCCCAGTTATTGATTTTATTGTTATTCGTGTTCCGGACGCCGCCGGCGGCGACATCGGTTTTACGCGCCGCGGCCACACTGGGAACCACCGGCTGCTCAATCTTCGCGGTCTGGTTGACCTTGACATCCGGATCCAGAAAACCGAGCCCGGGAATTCTGGCCAGGGTCCGGAGGATCCTGCCGATAAAGCCGTCAATGCCGGAAAAGACGCTGGTAATGCCGCTCCAGATCAGGCTGCCCAGGTCACCCAGCCAGCCGAACATATTCCCGACCGCCTGGACTACCGGCAGCAGCATATCCGCCAGCCAGGTGTAAACTTTCTCGATGCCGCCGGTAATCCCGTCCCATACCCCCGCGGCCAGATCGCCGATCCAGGAAAAACAGGCGCCGAGCGCGGTGAATATTCCCAGAAAAACGCCTTTCCACAGTTGATAAACCGCCGTTACGCCGGCCCACCAGATGGCGAAAAGTTTTTCCAGGAGGTTTGCCAGGTTGGGGCAGGCTTTGGAAAACCAACCCCAGGCTGATTTGAACAATCCGATCAGCCAGTTCCATGCCGCCGGCAGGGCGTTGGCGCACCAGTCGTAGGCAACGCCGAACCAGCCGCAGATATCTTTCCAGTAATAGATCAGCGCGACGACCGCCCCGATCAGCGCCATAATTCCCACCACTATCCAGGTAACCGGGTTCGCCCATAAAGCCGCGTTGAACAGCCAGGTGGCGGCGGCGGCCAGTTTGCTCCACAGCGCCGCGCTGCCCAGGCTTTTAGACCACAGCCAGTTCGCGGTTGCCGCGATTTTCTGCGTCAGACTCATCCGCCCGGTAATAACGTTCATTTTCCACAAGGACGCGTTGACCAGGCGGAGCTTCAGAATCAGGGCGTTCCACAGGCCCATGGCGCCGATCGCGATTTTCATAATTCCCCAGCTGAACGTCAGCGCGACCACACCGGCGACAACCAGTCCGATCAGCCAGCGCAGCGGCGGGAAATATTCCATCAGCCAGTTAAGCCCGATACCGAGGCGGGCAATACCGCCAAGTACCAGGTTGATGCCCGGCAGCAGGATTTGTCCGAAGGTAATGGCGAGAACTTTGCCGACGCCGGCCAGGCGTTCCAGGGGATCGGTCTGTTCCGCGGCCATTTTCAGCGCCAGGTCCATGCCCTTGATTTTTGTGAGTTCTTTGACATTGCCGCGCAGCGCATCGGTTTTTTTCAGCAATCCGGTGATCGCCTTGACCGCTTCATCGGAACCGAAAGCCTGCTTGAGTGCGCCGAATTCCGCTTCGTTCAGGGTATCGCCGAACTTGCCGCGGATTTTATCCAGGATATCTGCCATCGGCAGCGCCTTGCCTTCCACATCCGTCAGGCTGATGCCGATTTTCTTGAACATGGCGTCGGCATTGTTCAGGCCGGTAAGGAAAGCTTTGTACTGGGTTGCGGCCTCTGCCCCGCTGCCGGTGGTCTGCTGCAGCATGCCCAGGATGGCCATCTGTTCATCCAGACCGACATTATGCGCCACCCCGACCGATCCCAGGCGGGCGAACGCCGCCTGCATTTCCGAGCCGGTGGTACGGAACATCTGCACGGCCTTCGCGGTCTTGCCGGTCAGTTGATCGACCCATTTTGCCTTGCCGATCCTGGCCATTGTTTCCGCGTCGATATCGGACATGGTGCTCATGTAACCGGTAATCGTCGCGGCGTCGGCCTTCGTGGCTTTAGCCAGTACCGCGGAGTTATAGGTAAACCTGGCCAGTTCGCCGTTGTCCAGCCCCTGGATCGAACTCTGAATATCATATCCGGAGCGAACCACATCCGCCGCGGCGCCGCCGAATTCCATTGCGAACTGCTTGCCGGCGCGTCCGAGCGCCAGCACTTCCCGGCGCGGCGCATCAAGCGCGGCCACTTCCTTCATCGCCTTATCGAAATCGCGCGCTTCACCGGTGGCCCGCAACAGGGAAAACGTCATACCGCCGACCGCGCCGCCGCCTTTGACAATATCTTTGATGCCGGTTTTGACCGTCTGCTGAATCTTCTGGATCGATCGGGCAACGCCTTTCGAAGGACCGGTCAACTGGTCGATCAGTCCTATCGAAAAATAGAGTTTTTCAATCGCTCCGGAAGTCATTTGCTTTTTTACCCGTTAAATATTATATTGTTATAGAAACAAAGGATTTACCTTATGGCAATCGTCTTACTGGTCTTAACTCTGTTGCTGCTGCTTTGCCTGCCGGCCATGGCGAGGGACGTTTATATTGTCCTGTTCACGCCGATGAACGATCCGCGCCGCATTGCCCTGAAGAACCGCTGCCGGAGAAAATCCTGCTGAAAACCGGCTTGACCGTATTAACCGCCCAGCAGCTTCCCCATTTTTTCCCAGAATTCGTTTTCCAGGAAGAACGCCTCCGCGAGACAGTCCGTATCCTGCGGCCGTCCGGGAAAATACTTGTGCGCGTACACCCGCAGAAGTTCCAGACTGCCTTCGTCCTTTTTCAACTGCTGCAGGCGGCGTTCTACTTTTTTACTTCGATCTCGATTTCCCCCTGGAATTCCTGGATCAGTTTGGCGGCAATGTTCAACGCGGCGCCGCGATCGCACAATTCGTCGAGCTGTTCGCGCTGTTTTTTATCAACCAGGGCACGGCGCAGAAACGCGACCGCCGGGCCGGTTTTGTTGTCCGGAGCCGTTTCATTGACGAAACGGTTGAAATCGCCGGTAGTGACATTGAACGCAAAGTCGTTTCCTCCGATCTGCAGCGTAACTTTTTTCTCAGCCATGTGAGAACCTCCTTTTTGTTGAATTGAATTTTTAACTGGACGCGCTGGTAGTCGTCGCTTCTTCCTGGCTGGCGTAGGGTACGCCGTCGATTTCGACAAACTTCGGGCTGGTCACTTCATAATCGACTTCAAACTCGGTTTCGTCCGTACTGCCTTTATCGATGTTCAGCAAACTGGCCAGTTTGATCTTGCAGC
>JAQULZ010000020.1 GCA_028718375.1 Victivallaceae bacterium
TTATACATGGAACGGAAATTGAAAAATATCAGGAGACAAGCCGGTCAATTGGGTTATAAACTTGTTGAAGCGTAATTTATAAATTCTAAAACAAACACAAACTTGGACCATATAACAATCCAACTCACATTGGTGATGAAAAATTTCAGTTTTTCTCAAAAATCTGTAATGGAACGCAAACCGTTAAGGCCGCAAATGCAGTCCCGAGTTGAGTATCACTGTTTTCAAAAACAAAAAAATTGTTTTTTTGTTTTTGAACTGTTTATCAGCTCTTTTGCCGGGGCGTCGAGTCAAGTTAAAAAGCCTATAAGGGCCCGAAGGGCCGGAGCGCAGCTCCGTTATGCGGCTTTTTCGACTTGACTTGTAACCCGAAAGGAAAAATACCCGCTCGGAAAAATATTTTCGACATTGATACAGATTTTTGTGAAGAACCTCTTTTTGTATGTAAATTGGTATTACATCCGCCGTTTATTATTTTTGTCGGTGTCATCTTCCAAAAAGTTCTTGTCTTTTTCCCAACTTTTTAATCATTTTACAATTCGGTATTACTATTCTTCGGCCGCCAGGGCTTTGAAATAGGCGCCGGCGCAATCCTCGAATTCCGCCGGAATTTTTTCCCGCCGCTGATATTTTACCGTGAAATCCCGTTTTTTCTGCCGCCTTACTTTTTCCCGGCTGGCATTGATGCTCAGCAGCAGAGCGGTGCGGGCGTCGCGCACCGCGCGGACGATTTCCCGTTTCAGTTGTTGGACTTCAGTTTCGCGGCCTTTCGGCGGCAATTGCTGCAATAGCGCCATTTTGTTCAGGGCTTCGCGCAGCTCGCCGGTCGGCAGTTGGCGTTCGCCCAGTTTGCGGAATAAAGCTTCGGCACGCTGTCGCAACTCGCCCTGATTGCCCCCCAGGCGCGTTTTTATTTCCGGATCCTGCTCCGGAGTGACGCCGATCAGGCCTTCCCCCCCGATTCCGGATTGTTTTCCGCCGCCCGAAGCGCCGCCCTGGGCATCTTTGGAAGTGTCGTTCACCGTTCCTTTTTCATAAGGCGACCGGGTCAGCCGGGCCGGGGTTTTGCGGCCGCCTTTGCCGGTCGCGGTCTTTTCCACGAACTGCCCGGAAGACTTTCCGGAACGTCCTTCCCCGGAACGCCCCCCGGCTTCGTTGTTATTGGGCAGGATATTGCCGGTGATGCCTTTAGCCTGCATGCTGTCGATATTGCCGTCGCTGACGCCCCAGCCTAAACCTTCATCGCTGGAATAACTGAAAGAATTGGTCGAATCTTGGGAGTCATCGGTCATATCCGTTTCCTGTTCGATCAGGTCGCCGATAATGTCGGTCAGTTCCGCCGGCAGGTCGGTCAAGGGAATGTCCGGAGTTTCGCCGTTTTCCTCGGCGTTCCATTTGATATTGTCCTTATTGTCCGCCAGCCAGCGGTCGAGGTTGGCTGCTACCGCCTGCGAACTGTTCAGGGCCGTGTCTTCCGCCAAAGTGGCGATTTCCAGGCTTTTTTTCTTCGCCAGGGCGGCGGCGGCCTTTTGCAGTTCCTCATACATTTCAACGAATTCATCAGCCATCGCTGAATTGGAAAAGTCCTGGCGCTGGAGTTTGGACAGATCATTGAACGCCGCCTGGAAAAATCGCGACCAGTCCAATTCCCGCGCGGCCAGGTCACCCAGCAGTTTCTCCTCTTTATCCGTCCAGTCCTCCGGTTTTTTCCGGTCGACCGCTTCCGTTTCGGCAATGATTTTCGTTTGCGCCTGCATGAACTCATCCAATTTGCCGCGCAGCTTTTTGAGTTTAGCAAAAAAGTCTTTTTCCTGTTCGGCTTCAGCCTTGAGTTGCTGCTGGGCCTTATTCCGCAGTTCCGCGCCGGCGGCGGTTCCCAGGAGCGCGTTCAATTGCCGGATCAGGGCGCTCTGGCCGTCGATAAGCTGATTCACTTCCCGTTCCATTCCGGTCCGGTCATCCCGGAAAAGCCGCCCGGCGCCGGCGACCAGCAATTCCGCCTGACCGTCAACTATCTGCCGGAGGCGCGGAACGAAATCCTTGTGCAGTTTTTCCGCCTTGTCCCGAGCCGCCGCCAAAAGCTGTTTGATCTCGCGCTGCCGGTTCACCAGGTAACTTACTTCCCAGCGCCGGAGGGTTTTCACCCGGACGGCAAGCCAGTTCCGCACTTCTTCCTGTCTGGCGATGGTTTTGAACAGCAGTTGATAAAGTCCGGAATCGGCATCCGCCGGCAGGTTTTCCCTGAATTTTTTCACTAAATCCGTGATATGGATGGTTAAATTCACCTCACTGTTCCCGGTCTGAGGCGGCCGCCGGGAGTCGCGCGCCTGGAGCGCCACTTCCAGAACCGTATCCGCCGAACCCATTTCCGGAGTCAGTTTCAACAGTACCGCTTCCCGGACGACCGGGAACGGCGCCGGCCCGTAGTCAAAGCATTTATAAACCCCTTTCCGTCCCTGGTTGGCGACGATCACCCGCAGGGCGCTTACCCCGTAATCGTCTTCGGCCTGGATATATAACGGTACGGTTTGTCCCAGCCCGGCTTCGATATTGGTCTGCCGGTTCAGAAACCGCAGCCGCGGCGGGGCGTCGGTTTTCGCGTGAAAAATGCAGCGCCAGACGTCGGGATAATCTATCCCGTCCCGGCGGATGGCGGCGCGGACGAGCAGGTCTTCAGTCAGTTTGAACGAACACGGCAGAGAACAGCTTTCCGGCCGCCTATCCAGCGTCAGCGCGATTTTATTTCCGGCAGCGCGGCCGCTTATCCGGATTTCGGAGCCGGCCGGAGCAGTGATTTCACTGGCTCGAAGATCGTAAACGGCGTGCTTCAGCCGGGTGTAAGCCGGAGGAACGATTTCAATCGCCAGACTGCTGAATCGAGGCGCGGGAACGACTTTGACGCTGAATTCGCGGGAAGAATCATTGCCGGCCAGGATTTTGTAGGTCATGTTCCCGGTAATATTGCTGATCGTGAACGCCGCGCTGCCGGCGCGGTAACGCATCGGACAGAGCGTGGAAATGCCGCCGGCGGTCAGCAGGATTTTCAGGTCGGTAAGCTGCTGCCCGGCGCGGGAAGCGGTTGCCCGTACCGGCAAATCCCGGCCGGCGGCCAGCCGGACGTCGCCGGGGGCAACGTCAAACTGGGTAAAATTCAGTGCCGCCAGTTGTGTCCACGGATTAGCGAACCGCCGCGCCGCGTTGCAGGCGTAACGGTGCAGCGTTACCAGATATAACGCCGCGACCGTCAGCGCGGCGAGCAGGATTCTCAACACCCGCCGGCAGGTTTTATTATGCCAGATACCGGCCAGCTTCAGTCTGGCGCAACGGGCGTCGGCGGCAGTGAGAAACGCCGCCCGCAGTTCCGGGGAAATATTCTTGTCCGCCCGGAAACAGACGGCATTGATCAAGGCGTTATCGCGGATGCCGTACAACTGCTCCAGTTTCAGTGCCGCCTGGCGGTCGGTAAGCCGCGCTTTATACAGGTCGCGGCCTGATTTTACCAGCCCCGCCGCGTTGGCGAGGATGAAAACCACCAGCGCGGTCAGCCGCAAGTCTACAGAAAACGCGGTCAGATTGTCCAGGATGAACAGCGCCGTAACCGCAAAAAGATCGACCGCCGCCAGTTGTCCCAAACTTTTGACCATGGTCTGGCGGTAGTTCAGGCGTCTGATCTTAGTCAAGCTGCCGGATAAATCTGCTGTCATGATTTTGCCCTGAGTTAAAATCGAGTTTCAATTCCGCTCCGGGGCGGACGGCGCCGAGCGCTCCGGCCAGGAACAGGCGGCGGTTCAGTTCGCCGCGCTGCTGTTTATGCCGAATCAGGATATAGCGCCGGTCGATTTTCCACTCCTTCCCGGCCCGGTGCCACGACCAGATATCCAGATGCCAGACCCGGCCGCCGGGCGTATGCCGATCAGCAGCGTAATATGTTTCCCGCCGCTTGTATACCAGCGTCTTGCAGAAGTCCGTCTTGCCGTTCAGCGCCGCTATCCGGCGGTCCCGGAAAAAATCGTCCGCCAGCGGAAAAACTTTCTGCAGTTCCGTCATCGTGTCCGGAGGCAGGGCATCGCCCTGCCGGTCGGCCGGGGCCGCGGCGGAAAGCCCGCCCAGCACCACCCGGTCGGTCAGGATATAAATATCATAATCGGCGGCGAACAAATTGTCAAAAACAATCGTATTTCCGCTGACTTTGCCGAAACGCACCACTTCGCGCTGGTTATCCAGCGCCGCGGCGGATTCGATTTTCCCAGCGTTGAGCAGGGTGATCTTGATCGGCGGTACGGCGGTTTTCCGGTTAGCGAACTTAATCCTCACCGGATAGACCAGATCGCTCAACTTTTGTCCGACTTCGCCCTTGAGTTGCCGGGTCAGGAACAATTTGCGGTCGCCCGGTCCGGTAAACCTGAATACCGTCGAAACAATGTCGCCGCGCATGACCTCGCCGTTGGTCAACCCGATTTCGGTGGTAAAATTGATGAACGGATACCGGCCCTCGAGGTATGCTTTTTCCGGTTTGCCGGCTTCCCGGTAGAACCAGGGGCGGTTCAGGCTTTGTTCTCGGACGATCTGGTTCAGGAAAACGATGTCATCCAGCCGCAGGCGCTGCTGCCGCTTCGCGCCGGACGGGGTGATGATCAGCGGGCGGCTGCCCATCAACTCAAGTTTTCCGGAAATGACTTTGCCGTCCGAAAATTCGATTTCCGCCGCCTGCCGCCCCGCCGCCGTCAACGGCAATAACATAATGACTGCCAATAACCGTTTCATCTTTTCACCTTCAAGGTAGGTTGTGTCCGTTCCCCTGTACTCACCACAGATTGAACCGCCGCCGCAGATACCATTCGGCCAGCAGCAGCGCCAGCAGCCCGAAATAGAAAAACGGCGTTTCAAACAGCGGATACCATTCCCGTTCGAGTTCGTTTTTGCGGATGGTGCGGATGAGATCAGCCAATAATTGCGCGCGCTCGGCGGGATCATAAATCCGCCCTTCCGGGCAGAATTTCAGAAAATTTTCCGCTGTCGCCTTCAGATTGCCGCTTTCGTTGATTTCCCTGCCGACCACCACCAGATTATAGCGTTTGGCCAATACCTGTTTGCCGAGCGCGGCGGTCGTTTCCAGCAAAAAACGCCCGGAACTCAAACCGGTAAATTCAGCCCGGTAAAAAACGCCCGTTTTAGATAGTTGTTTTATCCTCAGAGCGCGGTCGGAATGCAGCCGGTAAAGCGCGCTCTCCAGTCTGAATTCCGGTGACGCCAGAGTTTGGTCCGGGAAATCGGCCTGCGCGCTGACTTTCAGGTTTTCGTTTGCCGGCAGCCGGTTTTTGTTGAGCGCCACCCGCAGCCCGACGTTTCCGCTGCGACCGGCATAATCGATCAGCTGTTCCCAAAACGTCCCGAAATTACGCTGCCGCTGCCGTCCCTGTCCCCACAGCTGCAGAGAATTGGTCAATAACGCCACCACCTTGCCGCGCCCGTAAGGCAAAGCGACCAGCAACGGATATTTTCCGCTATCCTCGGCAAACAAAAGCACTTCCGCGCCCTCCTTGACCGACTCGACGAGATTGAGGGCGGGAATTACCGCTTCCGCCCCGGTTTCGAGTTCAGCCAGGCGTTCGGCGAAGCGGCTGCGCTGCGGCTGGCTGCCCGGTACGATCCGGAACCGGCCCGGCGTGAAGGACGATTCGCGGGTCTTCACCGGCATCAGCGGCGCCAGGGGTGAGGAGGGCGGAACCGGCTCGAATGATTTTTCGCCGCCGAGCAGCACCAGCGTCCCGCCGCCGGCGACGTATTGCTCCAGGATACTTTCCTGAGCTCCGGTCAGCAGTCCCGGCCGGGTCGCCGCCAGGATGAAAATATCGACGTCCTTCATCGAGGCGGCGGACGGAGGGATGCCGCCGTTGAACCGGGAGTCGGTACGGGTTCCGATCTGATTGAATTTATCCCGCCGCAGCCGGTAAACCGCGGTAAATTTATGCCCGGCCGAACGGAGCTGCCGCACCAGCGGCCGGAAACTGTTGGTCAGCACCGGGAAATAAGCCACCGTATAATTATTTCCGGGACGGACTTCGAGTATCAGTTCGGTTTCGTTATTCAGGTAACTGACTTCATCCGCCAGGCGATCCAGTTTTATTTTAACGAAATGCAGCGCGGGTTCGGTGAACACATGTTTGAACGGCACCTCGACCGTTTGTCCGGGCAATAGCTTCAACTCCTGCCGTTTCACCTCCCGACCGTCCGCCGAAAAGGTGATCCGGGGCGTTTTTTCGGCGTCATAACCATTCAGGGTTACCGGTACGGACAAGTCGAATTCTTCGCCGGTAAATAAAGTCTGCGGAACGGAAAATTCCTCCAGCCGCAAATCCGGCACGCCGCTCAGATCCGAACCGAATTTAACCGCGAACACCGGTACGCCGAACTTATCGCCGCTAAACCCGGAATAATCCAGGCCGTCGGATAAAAGTATCACTGCCGCGATGCCGGACAATCCCGCGTCCCGGTTGACGCAGTTGAACGCCTGCTCGAAATCCGTGCCGCCCTGCGCCCCGTACATTTCCGGGACGCTCCAGTCCCGGATCAATTCCGTCCCGGTATCAAAGGTATAGAAATATTTCCGGCAGCCGCTGAAATCAACGCTCCGCAATTGTTGCGCAAAAGCCAGGGCGGCCCGGTAACGGCTGATTTTCCCCGGCAGGTCCCGGACCGCCATCGAACCGGAATCGTCCAGCAGAATAACGGCCTTTGACCGCTGCCGGTCCGGTTCCCGGACTATCAGGCCCGGACACAACAGCATCAGCAGCACCATCCCGATCGCCGTCATCCGGAGGCCGGCCAGCAACCGGCGTTTCCACCGGGACAAGTCCAGCCCCCGCCGGTAAGTAAAATAAACCGCTCCCAGAGCGATCAACCCGCCCGATAAAATCAGCCAGACCGCAATTAACGGATAAAAGTGAAACATGGCTTAACTTTTAAGTTTTAAGTTTTTTAAATTCATCATTCGACGTTATTCAGTTTTAATTTTTTGTTTCTGCCGAGCATGAATTCCAGTCCCGACAATAATACCAGCAGCAGTAAAAACCAGCCGGTCAAATCGCTGCCTTTGCGGAATTTTACGATCTGGGGGGTAATTTCACCGCCGGTGTTCAGTATTGTAACCGGGGCGTCGAACCATCGCCGCAGTTGGGCGTCATCGACTCCGGCGGTTTTACTTTCGTCGGGGTTCGGGTTGAATACCGCGGCCTCCAGGTCTGCCCCCGAAAAAGTCAGGATTCCCGGCAGCCGGGAATACGGTTTCAGAGTTCCGGTTAAAACTCCGCTCCGCCCGTCAGTACCTGAAAAAACGATATGTTCGCCCTCAAGCCGGACCTCGGCCCCGCAGTAAGCGGCAACACTTTTTTCCCGATTACCGGCGGCGTAGTTCATCAGCGCCACCATGGCCACCGGATAAGACTTCAACGCCGGCCAGTCGGAAAAATTGCGGCGCAGGGCAAAGTTCAGATTCAGCCACTTGCCCTTCCCGGCGCGCTGTTCCAGAATCAGCGGCCGCCCGGCGGCGGTCGCCGCCAGGATTCGTGCCGGGGACGAGCCGGAATTGACCAGTTTGCGCCAGCGGATCAAATTCAATTCCAGGAGGTCGTTAAGTTCGCGCAGCGGCGGATTGAATTTCACGCCGTGATCGGCGACCGCGATGACTTCACCGGGAACCGGACGCAACGGCAACCGGCGCTGCCGGACTAATTCGGCGCAATAATTCGCTTTCGCACCTGCATCGGGGACGGTAAGGAGCGTACCCCCGGACGCCAGGTAATCCACCAGCAGCCGCGCGGTTTTCGTATCCACCGGCGTATCCAGGGCCAGGCAGACGATCGAGTATGCTGCCAGTTCTCCGGCAGTCAGCAAGCCCCGGTCGAGCGTCGTGCAACGGATACCGTTAAGCGGCGCGGCCGGCGCGGGATCGAGCGCCAGCCGGAAAAAGTAAAACGGATCGGCGCCGCGCGTTCCGCGCCCGCGGACCAGCAATACTTTCAGTTCATCGGCCACGGCAAAACTGAACCAGGTGCGATTATCCAGGGAAATATGGTCGTCATCGATCGTCACGGCGGCCTGTACCCGGCCGGGGCGCGGCGGAACATAGACGAACTGTTCTTTCAGCACCGCTCCGGGAGCCAGTGAAAAATGGCCGGTACTGACGGTTTTCCCGGAAATTTCGAGCCGCGCCGTAATCTGACGCGGCAGTTGGCCGTGATTGGTCAGGGTGAACGGAATATCAACGCTGCGGTTGATGCTCTTCGGTGCGGCGTCGAGTTGCCCGGCGCTGACCGAAACATTTTCATTGCTGCCGCGCAACGGCAGGCAATAGAGGCGGGAGTTTTTCAGTCCGCGGATGCTCAGCTGGCGGCGCGGCGTATTTGCCGCGGCGAAATCGGAAATGAAATAAATTTCGCGGTTGACGCCGGGCGACCGGCGAAGCTGGGAACCGGCCAGCTCCAAAGCCGCGCCCGGTGATCCGGGAACGGCGGTAAGGGCGGCCTGCCGCAATGCTTTCAGCACCAGATTCTTGTCCCGGGTCAAATTCACCCCGGCCGCGCCGGACGTGAAAATGACTGCCGCTTCATCATCCCCGGCCAGCGAATTCAGGATATTTTCGGCCTCTTTCAAGCCATAACTGAATGCCGTGCCGCCGGAAATCAGCCGCCGCTGCATCGACAGCGAATCATCGATGATAATCACCGCCGCGGTACTGCCGCCGCTGATAAAGTTGAAGCGCTTGAAAAACGGCCGGGATAACGCCAAAGCCAGCAGTACCAGCAGCAGTACCCGTAGGGCCAGCAGCAGCAATTCGTAAAGTTTCCGCCGGAACGCGAACAACCGTTCTTTTTTGACGAAAAACAACAGAGTCGAAAACTGCACCCGGTGTTTGCGGCGTTTGAAATAAAGGTGGAGCAGCACCGGCAGCACTCCCGCCAGGATACCCCATAAATATAAGCCGTTGCCGAAATCCATCAGAATAATTCCTCGCGTTTGCTGAAATACGCCAGCAGGGCTTTTTCGAACGCCGTGGCGGTGGTCAGGGTTTCAAAAGCGATCTTGCGGGCGTCGCAGAAGTTTTTGAGTCCGGCGTTGTACCGTTCCAGCTCCTTCAGGAAATAGTCCCGGCAGGCGGCGCTTTCGAGGTCGATCGTCGCGCCGGTTTCAATATCCTCGAACTCGATCAGCCCCTTATACGGAAATTTTTTTTCCAGTTCATTGAGGATTTGAAACAGGATGACTTCACAACCCTTGAAAGTCAGGTGATGCAGCGCGGCGAGAAAATCCGGCTGATAATCGAAAAAGTCGGAAAAAATGATCACCAGCGACCGTTTGGGAATGCGTTCGGCGATGAGTTTCAAACAGTGTTCGGCGTCGGACCGGCCGGAAGGACGCAGATTTTCCAGCAGTTTCAGCAAGTCCATTAGGTGAGTACGCGAACTTTTACAGTCCAGCGCGGCGCGGATTTCATCGCTGTAAGTGAACAGTCCGACTCCGTCGTGCTGCTGGTGCATCAGGTACATGAACGCGGCCGCGAGATAACAGGCATAATTGAATTTTACCGGGGCCGCCGAATCGGACATGCCCATCGACGCGGATTGATCCAGAACAATATAGGAACGCAGATTGGTTTCCTCCTCAAAGCGCTTGAGATAATAGCGGTCGGTGCGGGCGAGCACTTTCCAGTCCAGGTACTTCAGACTGTCCCCGGGAGTGTATTTGCGGTATTCGGCAAACTCCGAGGAAAAACCGTGATAGGGCGACCGGTGCAGCCCGAGCATCGCGCCTTCCACCAGGTGGCGCGCCACCAGTTCGATATTGCGCAATGAGTCCAGCGTTTCGGGAGGCAGATACTGATAAGTCGTCCGGTTAGCCACAGTAAAGTCCTCTAAGCCGCGGGTTCGGGAACGTGATCGAGCAGCAGTTTGATAATGGAATCCGGGGTCAGGTTTTCGCCGACCGCATGGAAATTGCAGGCCATCCGGTGCCGCATGATCTCATAGGCACAGCAGCGCACGTCTTCACAGCAGATATTGAACCGGCCGTTCAACGCGGCCCGGGCTTTGGCGGCCAGCATCAGATACTGCCCGGCGCGCGGCCCGGCCCCGAAATTCAGATTGCGCTTGACGAAATCCGGCGCTTCCGGGTTTTCGGGACGTGAAAACCGTACCAGATCGGCGCAGTAGGCGGTTACGTGGTCGCTGACCGGAATTGACCGGACCACCTGCTGAAAATAAATCAATCGGCCGCCGTCCAGGATTTTTTCCAGGACGACTTCGCGGTTGGCGGTAGTCTGACGGAGAATGTCAATTTCCTCGTGCCGGGCCGGATAATCGAGTTTGACCAGGAACATGAAGCGGTCGAGCTGAGCCTCCGGCAACGGATAGGTACCTTCCTGTTCAATCGGATTTTGGGTCGCCATCACGAAAAACGGCTGCGGCAGCGAATATTTGACTCCGGCATTGGTTACGTGTTTTTCCTGCATTGCTTCCAGCAGCGCGGCCTGAGTTTTCGGCGGAGTGCGGTTGATTTCGTCCGCCAGCAGCAGATTGGCGAAAACCGGCCCCTTGACGAAGCGCAGTTCGCGGTGGCCGCTGCCCGGTTCTTCATTGAGGATATCGGTGCCGGTGATGTCCGACGGCATCAAATCCGGAGTGAACTGGATGCGGCGGAATTCCAGATTCAGCACTTCGCCCAAACTGTGCACCAGCAGGGTCTTAGCCAGCCCCGGCACTCCCAGCAGCAGGCAATGACCGCCCGACAGCAGGGCGATCAGAATGCGCCAGATGACCTGTTCCTGGCCGACGATGACTTTGGACAATTCCGTTTTCACCGCGCTGAAAGCGGTCTGCAATTGTTCCAGGTCGCGCAGCGGATCGTTTTCCATAAGTAAGATTCCTTATATTTAATGGGTAAGAAAATAGGTGATGACGTTGGCTCCCAGCCGCAGCGCCGTGTCCGGGGCGTAACTGACGCTGCCGGGAGCAGTGGCTCCGAGCCAGCCGGCGGCCATATCCACCGGACTGTAAATGATTTTATAGCGGCTGCCGCTTTTCAACCCGAACAGCAGCGGCTGCGACTGGCCGGGGAATTTCTGCGCGGCTTCGGGAGAAAAGCCGCTGGCGGTGAATTTGAACGGCGCCGTAGTAAAAACCGGTTCCGATTTGGGAATATTGACCAGTTCGGCGTCCGGATAAAGTTTTTTCAGTTCCCGGATGACGCTGTAATTGAATTCGTTCAGTCCCAGCGCGTCATTGATAAACAGACCGCCTCCGTTATCGAGATAACGGCGCAGGTTCCGGACTTCGGCCGGGCTGAATTCAAAATTGCCGATGCCGGTGAAATACAGCAACGGGTAATTTTCCAGCGGCGCCCGGGCGGCGTTGACGAAAACCGGTTCGGCGCCGGTGCTGATATTGACGTTTTTAGCCAGATAACGCATGAACCGCCCGGCGGCGCCGGGATTGGCGTCCCAGATGCCGTTGGAACACAACTGCGCAAAAACCAGTTGGTCCGGGTTTTTCATCGCGCCGCCGCCGCTGAAACTTTCCCGGGCCGCATAACGGCGGCCGTGATCCGCCCAGCCGACGGCATAAGCCGCAAGATTGACGCCGATAACCACCGCGGCCTGACGTCGGTAATATTTGGCCTGGGGAATAAGCCGGGGATAGGTGTTATCCCAGCCGCCGCCCAGCCCGTAAGGCGAAATCACCGCGGCCAGCCGCGAACCGAGATAAAATCCGTCCAGCGCCGGCAGAATATATTTGCCGGTATTGATTTCGGCTCCGGTGAGGGGTTTAATTATCCGGAACACCGGATGATCCGGAGCCAGCGGTTTTAACGGGGAGTCGGGCAGAATTTGCCGCATCGCGGCGACCGCCGATTTATAAAAATATGGCGAACCTGCCACCGAATCGAACCAGATCATGCCCCCTTCCTGCAGGTACCGGCGCAATTTGAGTACTTCCGCCGGCGTGAAACGCAGACTCCGGCCGCCGGAAAAAAACAGTACCGGCACTTCCGCCGGATTGCCGCTGAACACCTTCAAATCCAGAGTCTGCACCTTGTATTCCATTTTCAGATAGCTTTTGACGAAGCGCAACAGCTGAGCGCAATCCGCCGGTACCATGTTCCAGTCGAACACCCGCGTTACCACCCCGTTACTCCACTTGTAATCCAGATGGTCGCCCCAAATGATTTTGCCGATCAGGACGCCGGGCGACGGCGGCCGTTTCTTTTCAGTGCGGCGCAGCGGCGTCACCGGCAGCGGCAGCGGCGGAAATGCTTCTCCGCCCTGCCGCCGCTGAGCTTTGGCCGGCGGCGGCTGACCGACCGGCCGCAGAAAATCGTCTTCTCCGCCGAAGCAATTCAATCCCAGCAGTAATGCTGTCAAAACCGGCATCAATTTATTCATAACCGCAATTCCTTCTCAATTTTTTCCAGCAGGGCCGGAGCTTCCGCCGCTTCCCGGGAACGCGGCGCGTTATTAAGTATATCAATTAAACGCCGGCGCGCTGCCGAATATTGTTTATGTTCAAAATAAAACTGCGCCAGTTGCCAATTGGCCGCGGCGGCAATATTGGCCCCGGCCTCGGTTTTCAACAGCCGCTGCAGAATTCCCGCCGCCCGGCGCGGCCGGTTCAGCCGGTTAAGAATTTTCGCCTTCAGGAGCAGATAGGACGGTTCCAGGCGAATCCGGGGACCAGCGTTTTCCAGCAGTTCGGCATGCTCCAGCGCGTCGGCGTATTTTTTAAGAATATAGCAGTTCCGGGCGGCAATCAGCATACCGCCGGTCAGCAGTTGTGCCCGGCCTTCCGGTTCCGGGGCCGCGGGTTTGATTTTTTGATATAATTCGGCGGCGGCCTCCATGCCTTTGGTCATCAGCGCCAAGTCGGCCCGAAGGAGATCGTAGCGCCGGAGCGCCGCGTTCGAGCTCAGTTCCTGACGCCGGACTGCCGCAAAATAATGCCGGGCCCCGGTTGTATCGCCGAGGCCGTAAAACCGCAGTTCCGCTCCGGTCAGCCTGGCGGCCGAACGCAATTCGGGCGTTTTTATGATGCCGAGCAGCAGTTTCAGTTGTTTTTCCGCGGCTTCGTAGCATTCCCGGCGCAGCAGCTCGCCCAGCACCAGATCGTCGAACAATTTGAAAATTATTTCCGGCGGGACCGAACGCTGGCGGGTCAACAGCCGCTCGTAAAATGCTTTGGCGGCGGCTTCCATCCGGTATTTGATCAGGGCGTCTGCCAGGAAAGCGTACCCTTCGGGCTGAATTCCGTGCAGCCGTTCCTGCTCGAGCGCTTCCCGGATATATTTCTTTACCATTTTTTCCTCAATCGGTTTGAGCAGATATTGATAATCAACAGTCACCTTTTCGCCGATTTTGCCCAGGTTGCATTCCAGGGAAACCGGATATTCGCCGGGTTTGAAGTAGAAATAATTGAATTCCGGTTCCTTGTACCCCAGACTCCAGGACAGAAATTTTTTGAACGGCGTCGTGAATTTTACCACATACATCTGCCGTCCGTCGATTTCAAGCATATCGTTTAGCTCCCAGGAAAAATCGGCAGTCGGCTCGCGCAGAAAAGTCTGGAGCGGCCCGGCCGTCGCCGTCAATACCGGCAGATAATACGATTCCGGTATGACCTGATAACGGCCTTCCTTATCACCGGGAAGGTGAAACGCCGCAATCGCATAACAATAGTCCGAGTGGTAATTGGCGTGCAGGTAATCCAGGCGGTGAATACCCGGTTTAAGCGGGATCGCGCCGTTGATTTTGCCTTCCTGACCGGGACGCACCCAGCGGCGGCCGGGAGCGTTGACCACGAGTTTACCGTCGATCAGGAAAAACGACGCATCGGTCGAGGCGGAATAAAAAATCCATTTCCCATTTTGCGGAATCCGGATGAAAGCGGAATACCAGTGCAGGGAATTGCGTTTGGGACCGAACGGATTCCAGCCGGAAAAAATCCGGGATTCAAACCGGCCGACATCCGGCGGATTCCGTTCCCATAGTTCCCGGAATTGCGCCAAACTCCCGATATTTTCCCCGGCGAATGCTTTGACTTGACGCAGTACGCCGGAAGTTTGTTCCTGTTCCGGATGTTTTACCGGGTTTTTGTAGAACACCAGGTAAAGTTTTTTGCCGGACCGGGCGGAAAAAAAGATTTTGACCCGACTGCCGCGCCGGTAATATTCGTGCAGGGCGTATTCCCGGCTGTGCTCGTTCATGAGCCGGTAACCGGAACAGGAGGCGGGCAGGAAGAATTCCAGTTTGACGGTCAGGTCAGCGTCGGTGATGCCGGTGACCGTAACTTCGCGCACGAAAAGGGGCTTTTCGCCAGCAGCCGCTGTTCCTAGAAGCATCAACGCGTAAAGCAGCAGTTTTTTCATGATCTTTCACCTGATGAAGCTAATACCAATTCGCTCTCATTCATAGACATTTCGATGGTTCTTTTGAGCCGATTTTTGCCATAAATCCTCGCGCGATACTCTATATCGCTCTGCGGTTTATAACCAAAATCCATCTCAAAATCCGCCATCGCCATTACCTATGACTGATCGCTCATTATTGCTCCGAAACTTAATCTGTTGTAATAAACAATCAATTATTGGCCTCAAAATAATAAATATAATTACAAGTAGTTTTGTTGCTATTCTATAGTATAATACCAAGTTGCGTCCAGTTTCAAATCAAATAGAAGGGCAATCCGGAAGCGACCGGAGGTATTGCTCAACCGAAAAACGGTTATTTCCTTCGGTCGCCACTCCCGATAAGGTACCGGCACCGAAAAATTCAGTTGAACACCAGGTTTTCCAGTTCCCGATAGGAACGGACGGTGAAATCGGCGTGTTCATCCTAGTGAGTAACGTCGGGATTTTTGAAATAACAGGATCGCGCCCCGGCGGCGTTGGCCGCCTGAATGTCATGGATGTAATCCCCGATCATCAGACACTCCGGCGGCATCATCCGCCAGCAGTCAAGGATATGCAGCACCGGTTCCGGAGCTGGTTTGAGATGGGGGAATTCCCGGGTCAGTACCGGGTCGAACTCGACCGGGAGTTTCGCCAGCAGCACCGCCGTACTGCTGGCAGTATTGCGGGTAATGACCGCCAGCCGGATACCGGCTTCGGCAAACCGTTCCAGCGCCAGCTCGAGACCTTCCTGGAACCGGTTGTTTTCAACGGCGTAAAGTTCGTGTTTTTCGATTACTTTCCAGGCTCGGGTGCGGCGGGGTTCCGGCCAGGAATTGATGAGTTCCGCCAGATCCGGCCCCTCCGGCGCCTCCGGCGCCTCCAGTTCGCGCCGGATCCGTCTGAAGTCGATGAGCGGTACGGTAAGCGTACCGTCCAAGTCAAAGATCAGTCCCTTGAAATTCATCTGCATCGATTATTTCCCGCCCGAAGGGAAATTTATTTGACTATTTTCAGGTAGGGCAATTCAATTTTTTGCCCCCCGGTTGCCTGCGGATTCCAGATATTGAAATACTGCACCGCAGTTACCAGAGCGCTGAACAGCACTAAGACAATAGTAATAAGCGCAACCAGCGTATAAAACGCCGAAGCCGGAGCGGCGGCATTTTGCTTAGCGGCTTTCAGTTCCAGGATTTTTTCCTGATCCGTTACGGTCCGGGGAGCTTCGATTTTAGGCTTCATAGCCTGCAATTTCAGCCTGCCGGTCTTCGATTCCGAAGCCGGAGTTTCAGCTTCCGGGGGAATATCGGAATCCGGGGTCTTAGTGATAACCAGTTTGGATTTTAAAGCCCCCATATTGAGTTTCAGATTCACGGAAGGTGCGGCTTTTTTTTCTTCCGCTTCTTCTTCGATTTCTTCGATTTCTTCGACTTCTTCGACTTCTTCCAGAACTTCCGGGGCCTCCGAAGCTTTTTCCGGCGGCGGCTGAGGAGACAATTTAACGGTTTGTTTAGACGCTTGCGCCGCTTTATCCTCGGCCGCGGCTTCCGTCGGATGCAATTTTATCGTTGCTTTGTTATTGACCGTTTTGGCGGCCATCGTGACGCCTAGCGAAGGCATTGGTATTGCTCCGGCTTTGGAGGGCGGGCGCTGGATTTTAATGGTATCGTCAAGACCTTCAGCCGCGGCTTCGGCGGCTTCGGCCGTTTCCGGCTCAACCGGTTTCAATAGCTCTTCAGCAGCTTTTTGGTCGGCTTTTGCAGCCGGAAATAGGTTGACGGTTTTACGGGTATGGGTATCGCCCTCGGCTTCCGGAAGCTCGGTCGCGGGCGGCGGCGGGCTCGAGGGAACTGCTGCTGCAGGAGGTTCTTTTACCAGCGGCTTTAGCTTCAATGTCTTGCGGGTGTTGGTATCCGGCAAAGTTTTTCCGGCATTTTCCGTTTCCGCCGGTGCGGCGGGTGCGGCGGCGGGGGCTTCGATAGGGGCCGTAGATTTCAACGGTTTGAGTTTGATGGTCTTCCGGGTGCGGGTGTCGACCAGCGTTCCGAGCGAACCGGTTTCGGTATTGCGCTGGGTCAGCGGATCGACTACCGCAGTCGAATCAGCCGGCGGCGGAGCTGCCGCAGCCGGCTCCTCTCCCTTGGAAACCACCGGTTTAAGCGTAACGGTCTTCCGGGTACGAGTGTCGTCGAGCTCGCCGAGCGGACCGGTTTCGGTATTGCGCTGGGTCAGCGGATCGATGACAGTTCCCAAATCCGGGGCCGGTTGTCCGGTTTTGGCTATCGGTTTAAGTTTGACGGTCTTCCGGGTACGGGTGTTATCCAGCTCGCCGAGCGGGCCGGTGTCGGTATTGCGTTTAGTCAGCGGATCGGCAATACTGCCGGCAACCGTTTCAGTCTCTCCGGTCTCCGCCGCTTTAGTTATCGGCTTAAGCTTAACGGTCTTGCGGGTGCGGGTATCACGCAGCGTTCCGAGCGGGCCGGTGTCGGTGTTGCGCTGGGTCAGCGGATCAATGACCGCCCCCAAGGCCGCGGCCGGCTGTTCGGCTTTAGTTATCGGTTTAAGCTTCAGAGTCTTACGAGTCCTGGTATCGCCCGCGTCGGAAATATTGCCCGAATCGGTTTTATGCGGATCGTCTGTCATTTTAGCTCCTTCCCATATTGCCGTCAATTCAATCTCAAAATACCTGCGGGACTGCTGAAATTTCCCAACCTAGTATTATACTTGTTAACCGGAAGATTACAAATAATTTGCGGGTTTATCTCATTGATAATGTTTTTTTATCCGTTCCCCGACATCCTTGTAGTTGACATTGGTCTGGTAGATGTCCTTGAAACATTCCAAAGCTTTATCGTTCTGTTCCAGAGCTTCATAAGCCAGGGCCAGATAATACAGGGTTTCCATTTTATCGCCGGACATTTCCGGCATCTCCGCCAGCGCTTCCGTAAACTGATCGACCGCCATATCTAACTGGTTCTTGTTTTCGAGGCAGCGGCCAATGTAGACGATGCAGGAACGTTTTCGCTGGGGATTGCGGCGTGCTTTCTGGAATTCTTCGAGCGCATGGTCGAAATCGTTGCGTTCAAAATACAACAGCGCCAGTTCATAGCGCAATTGCGTGTCATTGGGATAAGTTTCAACCCGGTTAAAAGCGCGTTTAAAACGATATTGGGCGCGATGTTCCCGTAAATCCGCGATTTGTTTTTCCGGCGTTTCATATTGCTCCGGACGCTCGGAAAGTTCTTTGATGCCGGCATCGATGTTGGCGAGATAGGCGGTCTCGATCAGCTTGTCAATCGCCGGGTCCATGACGCCGAGTTTTTCCTGGATGAGATTAAGCTGTTCGATCGCCTTGTCGTATTGCTTGAGCATGGAGTAGGCTTCAGCCAGCCTGCGGCGGGTGTCGGAAGATTCCCTTTTCTCCAGTTCCTTGGTATATTTTTTCACGAGTACTTCAGCCTGGTTGGCATCGTGCAGCGTGCCTTCGGCAATCTGTTCCGCCAGGGCGGCTTCCCGGTCCACTACTTTTTCCTGAGTGGAACCTTCTTTTTCCCAGTTGGCTTTATGCATGGTGGAAAACGCGGCAGCAGCGCGTAATTCCGATTCAATCTGAAGATTACCCGGATGCCGGTTGGCTATTTCCTGAAAAATGCGCAGATAAGCCATTCCGTCCTTGGTCTCCTTGTAATACTCGGCCAGTTTACGCAAGTTGGCTTCGTTATTCGGAAATTTACTGCGGACGATTTCCAAAGCTTCAATACCGATGAAAAATGCCTCTCGGGCAACTGCCGCATCGGCCAAGGCATTCAATACCAGTTTGTTGTAAAGATATTCGCCCAGCAGTTTTTCATATTGCCGGATGGCTTTAAACGGATCTTTTTTCGCGGTGACTTTGATTTGGGGCATTTTCAGGGAAGCTTTCAGTTGGACCAACGTTCGCTTGAAGAATCCCATCTGGTCGGATTTTTCGCTTTCATATTTACGCAATTCCTGGCGGGCAGGGATCAGCGCCGGTTCTTTGGCGAGAATGCTGAGGAGCAGTTCAATTGCGTAATCCCAGTTCCTTTTTCTGCCGGCAGCCGTGGCGCGATTGTACAATTCCCGTACCGCGGCAGTGACATCCTGAAGCGTCTTTACTTCCATCATGGGTACAACCTTGAAATGTGGTTATAAATTAAATCGGCCCTTAATGTTTTAGGTACAATAGACAGGATATATTTAATTTCAAGTAATTAAGTGTTCCGGAACCGGAAATAGCCTGTTTTTCCCGGTACGGAGAGCACCCGGTTTGATTATCGGCCGCATTTGTCATCGGTGGTTTTGAACCCCAGGGTTTTCTTCCCTGTTTCCACCCCACCGGTTCAGAAGGAGGCGGGCCGGTTTGAAGCTGGGAGCGAGAGCGATGATTTTTTTCAGCCTGGTTATCGCTTCGGCTTTCTGGCCGTTTTGATATAATGCAACCGCCAGATTTAACATCATGCCGGTTTTGTCTGGCGCCAGCCGGTGAGCACGACGCAAATAGTCGACCGCAACGGCCGGTTGACCGTTTTGAATCCGGATTACACCCAGGGTATTGAGGGCTTTGTCATTCCACGGCGCTTTGCGCAGACATTTCTCCAGATATTCCGCGGCCGCCGCCGTTTGTCCTTTTTTGAGCAGGAAACAGCCGTAATTATATAATACTTCCGGGTTGTCCGGACCGCGGCGCAGTGCGGCGGCAAAATATTCCGCGGCCGGGGCGAGCTCGTTACGGGTTGAATATTGGATGGCCAGATTCAGGTAGCCTTCGGCTTCATCCGGAGCGCTTTTCACTGCCCGGCGGTAATATTCCGCCGCGCGGGCCGGAGAACTTTTTTCGGCGATGATCCCGAGCAAATTAAAGGCGCGCGCATCCGCGGGATGATATTTCAGGGAGGCCTGCAAGCCTGCCGCCGCTTGCCGGTAATTGCCCTGTCTGAACCAGGCTTCGCCGAGTAAGGAGGCCGCTTCGGCTTGTTCGGCCGGGATATCTGCGGGCGGAACCGGAAGGGTTACAACTAAAAAACCGAACAGGAAGATCAGGCTGTATTCCAGTGTCCGGCGGCGGTTTTTGACGTGCCGCACGAAATATTCCACTGAAAACGCCGCAAGTACGAACAACGCCGGATACATCGCCAGACGATAGCGCCCGCTGGTTACGGTCAGGATTTGCGCCATCCAGCCGCTTGCCAGCAGCAGCAGGAAATGCCGGTATTGCCAGGCGGTTTTCCGGCGGCGCAGAACCAGGACGAGGCCGCTCAAGCTCAATGAACCGAGCAGGATGAACAGATATTTACCGCTTCGCACCATCCCGGTGAAATACACCAGCGGCGCGACGTCCGCTCCGGACGCCAGTTCGCGGAAATTCCAGACATAAAACGCTTTTTTGACCAGCAGACCCAGTTCCCGGCCGGGATTTGACCGAATAAACTCAAAAACTTTACCGGCAAGGAACTCATCCTTGCCGATCCCCTGCCGGGCGGCGGCGGCTTCCGCCCACCGGTGCAAGCCGTTCCAGGCCGGCCCCGGCCGGAGATAACAGGTGCCGGTGGCGGCGGGGTTATGGCCGAGATAAAAATTGAAACCGCCGTTTTCCTGGATCAGAACGAAACGCCCGGCGAGCCGGGAATTATGAATGCAGACCGGGGCGATAACCAGTACCGCCGGCAGTACGAACTCCAGCGGGAGCAGTAGTCCGGAACGGGTTTTCCGCGCAAAAAAGCGGCGGCAGGCCGCGACCGCCAGAAAAACAGTTTCGGCGGCGATGAACATTAAGCTGAGCGGGTGGGTAATGGCCATCAGCCCGGCGCAGAATCCGCCGGCGCCGATCAGGACGGCGCTCTTTCTGTAATCATTTGCGGCAAGGCGGTCTTCGCTCCGGTAAAGCAGCGCCACGGTCAGACAGATCAGGGGCAGCAGCAGGGTTTCGCAGATCAGTTCGGAACTGTAAAACCACAATAACGGATAAAACGCCGCCAGAGCCGGGAACAGCCATTTCACCAGGTTCCGGCCGGGCGCGACAATCCGCGCCACCGTCCAGGACAATATCCCGAACCCTCCCAATACCAGCAGCGACTGAAAAAGCCGGACCCAGAACATTCGAAATCCCAAAAGCCCATACCAGGCGGCCAGGCCGAGCGGATAGAGGGGGGCATGAATGTGCGGCTTGCCGGGGATCAGGCCCCAGGCCAGGATTTCCCGGGCCCAGTTGTCGTATTCTTCCACGTCGGGGCCGATCGGAACGTTGAATAACGGAGAAGCGCTGAACTGATGCAGATAGATTACCCGGACAATTACGGCCCCCAGTACCAGAGTGCAGATACCCATAAGCGGTTTTACGGCTCTTTTCACAATATAAACCATCCCGGGATTGAAAAACGTCAAAAGTAAGATAGTATTATATTCTCAACTTTAACAGTGCAGAATTTGACTATGACCGAAAAAAAAGTCACTATTCGCAATAAAGCGGGCATCCACTGCCGGCCGTCGAGCGTAATTCTGAATAAAATAAGAAGTGATTTTCCGGATACCGCCTTTACCCTGATCCCCGCCAATGGTCGTCCCGAAACCCAGTTAAACAGCATCCTGAGTTTGATTTCGCTGGGTTTGCAGTGCGGCGACGAAGCTGTGTTGCGGGTGGAAGGTACGGATGAGGAAAAAGCCTGCGCCGCAATAGCCGGCCTGCTGGAATATGAATTTGATTTTCCTCCGTTGTCCTCTTGACCTAACGTTTTTTTGCTGGTCCCGGCGGCTTTGCGGCGCGGTACGCGGAAGGCGACACGCCGAAATGCCGGCGGAACGCCGTCGAAAAAATAAACTGATCGGAATAACCACACCAAGCGGCGATGCTTTTTAATTGATAACCGGTTTTCGTCAGCAGCAGTGCGGCCTGCTCCATACGCAGCCGGATCACCATTTGCCACGGCGTCATCCCGAAATGTTTCAACGCCAGTCGCTGCAGGGTCGATTTCGACATTCCCGCCCGCAGAGCCAGCGAATCCGTATTCCAGTTGCGGCGTACTTGGGCTTTCACCGCATTATACACCTCGTATAACCGGGTGAGCGGTTCCGGCAACACCGGGACAGCGGCTTGACCAAGTTCGCGCAACAGCAGATGAACCATGATTTGTGCATAAAACAGCGCCAGCGTCGGGTCGCCGCCGGTACTGACGACGAAATATTCGGCTGCAGATTCGATATACCTGAAATCATAGGCGGCTTTGCTGATTATCGTTCCGGATTCAAACGCCCGCCAACAGGGTTTCGGTTGCAGATAAAACCAGACGATCTTCCAGTTGTCGCCGGCAACCGCCCAACCGCAGGGGATTCCCGCCGGAACTGCGATGAACGAACCCGGTCCAAGCGAATATGAATCCGATGCGGTTTCCAGCGTCCCCGCTCCGGCACAGGTAATGATGATCATATGTCTGCGGGGCGGCAGTGCCTGACCGATCCGGTACCCCGGAACCAGCCGGCTCACCCCGGCGAAAGTTATGCCGTGAACAACCAGCGGCCCGGCGGCACCCGGGGCGAGATCAAAATAACTTTCCTGACATTCGCCCGGAATATTGCTTATATTTCGAATCTTATTGCTTTTATTTGCCATACGAAAATCCGTTTTTGAGAATATAATTAAAATATAAAGTTAAAAAATCAGGCTGGCAAAGGTAGTGTCAAAAATAACATGAAAAAAGGCGGATGCAACGCCTCGGTGATCCAACGGCCGAAAACGTTGGTCGCTCATTTCTAATGAGCGAAAAGTATTGCGCGGCTTGCCACGCTCGAAGAGTACCGCTCTCGAAAAGCGATATTTTCAAAAAAAACGAAGTGTGTTTTTGAAAATGGTGAGCGGTCGAGCTGGATTCAAACGCATAACGTTACTTTATCGCCACTTCCTTGTCAAGGCGGAGGCAAATGCCTCATTTATAGTTCGGCATAAAGCCGCTCCTTGCAGTCGCTGTTTATACGATTTTGGCCGTTGACAAAAAAGCAGCGATAAAGTGAAATGGGTAGTGTTCTGAAAAACAAAAAAGCTTTTGTTTTTCAGTCAGCAAAAGGGGGAAACAGGGAAATTTACGCAATATATCAATAATCAATAACATAAACAAAAACTTCGCCTAGAATTTTTGACAGAACCCTGGCAAACAAAAGGAATGAATATTATGACAAAAAGAGAAATCGTTAAGTTGGCCATGACCCATCAGGAAGTGCCTTATGTGCCGTGGAATATTTCCCTGACCATTGAAGCCCGGCAAAAACTGGTGGAGCATTTCGGCCGGGAAGATATCGAGTCAGTGCTGGACAATCATTTTGCGGGAGTAGCCAACGACATCTTCAGGGATATTGGCAATAATTGCGTCGAAGATTGGTTTGGGGTAATATGGGACCGTTCCGCCGACAAGGACATCGGCATCGTCAAAGGACAACTGCTCAAAAATCCAACCCTTGCCGGGTATGAATTCCCCGATCCGGTTCATCCCCGCTTGTTCAGCAATATTGACCGCGCGATTCGGGAACACGGTGACCGGTTCCGGATTTTCGACCTTGGTTTTTCCCTTTTCGAACGCGCCTGGACTCTACGTGGCATGGAAGACCTGTTAATGGATTTTCATTTGAACCGCAATTTCGTGAAAGACCTGCTCCGGGCTATTGCCGATTACAATATCACCCAAATACGCGAGGCCGTCAAATACGACATCGACAGCCTCAGGTTCGGCGACGACTGGGGACAGCAGCACGGACTGATCATGGGTTATCCGCTCTGGAAGGAATTCATTTATCCCGAACTCAAACGCATGTACGCCGTCGGCGTGGAAGCCGGAAAGTTCGTCTGTATCCATTCGTGCGGCGACGTAGACGAACTGTTCGACGACCTGATCGGGATCGGCCTGAACAGTTTCAACCCGTTCCAGCCCGAAGTTATGGATGTCCATGCCCTGCTGCAACAATATCACGGCAGGCTTTGTTTCCACGGCGGACTTTCAACCCAGCGAACTTTGCCTTATGGTACTCCGGAAGAGGTTAAACGCGAGTGCCTGGCCCTTATCGAGGCCGGGGTGCCCGGCGGCTTTATTTTCGCGCCGGCCCATGCCGTCGAAGGCGACGTCCCGGTGGAAAATATGCTTGCCATGCTGGACACGCTGCATGCCCAGGAAGGGTTTTCAGCCGCTGATTCCGAATGAAAAATGGTAATCGGTCAGTCGCTAACGGCTCTTGTTGAGGGCTCCTCCAGCCCTCAAACTCCCCCCGCGCCTTCCGCAGGCGGCGCAAGGACAAAGTCCTTGACTGATTCTTGATGGTTTTTGATTGCGATACAATCAAAAACAGCGGTTTTTTACTGCGCTATCGCTTGGCAGGGCACCCTTCGTGCCCCTGCACCCCTTCCGCTGAATGGTGTGTGAGCGGTTTCTGATACTAATGAGCGATCAGTCATAGATAATGGCGATGGCGGATTTTGAGATGGATTTTGGTTATAAACCGCAGAGCGATACAGAGTATCGCGCGAGGATTTATGGCAAAAATCGGCTCAAAAGAACCATCGAAATGTCTATGAATGAGAGCGAATTGGTATGATTTAATAATAGGAACAAAAGCGGGGCAAAAAGTTTTTCAAAGAGAATTGGGGGTTTGGGAGAAAAGGGGAAAGTTTTTTCAAAAAGTTGCCCCTTCTCCCCCAAATAAACCGATTGACCGATTACGAAAAATGGTTTGACGTTGCTTTATTATTCGGCTTTCCATTTGAAAAAATCCCGGGGGGAGTTAAGCTATTAGGAAAAATATAATTTCCCGGACGGCACAAATGCAATATATCATCAAAGATATAAACGGTGAGGAATACGGGCCGGTCGATGCGGAAACCCTGGACAAATGGGTTGAAGAAGACCGGATTACGGCGGAAACCCCGGTGCGCAGTTCACTGGTGAAAAACTGGCGGAAGGCCGGGGAACTGCCGTTTCTCGCGGAACGGCTGGCGGAACAGGCGGTCAGACGCGAAAAAGCCGCGACGATGGCGGAAAAATCCGGAGCGGTCCTGAAAGACGTCAAACAGCGCCTGACAGCCAGGTTCACGCCGCAGCATACTTCCACATTCGAACACAAACACGCCCCCCTGGATGCCCGGCTGCTGCCGCGGCTGCTGGCCGGTTCGTATGATCTGGCATTGACGCTGCTGATCGGAGCGGTCATGGTTGGGGCGGCGCTGGTTTACGCTTATTGGTATCCGGCTTCACATACGGATGATGCTAAAAAACAGATCGCCGAAAAAGACGATATGATGATTCCCATCGCTGCTGCGGAACGAGCCCGGATGCGGGAAATAGAGCAACGCTTCGAGGCGCTCAGGCTGGGAAAAACCGAAAAAGAACTGGACAAGCTTCAGCAAGCGTTTACGGAGGCGGTTAAAGCGGAAAAGCGCCGGAATGCGGAAATCCGGGCGGTATTGCACGAAAATAATTTAACTGCCGATTGTCCGCCCTACACGCTGGCGGATAAGAACGCCGCTTATCAGGTCGGTTCGCTGTGGCTGGATACCGCGGCCAACCGGAAATATGTCTGTTTGAGCGGGGAAATTGAAGCGGCGCGCTGGATAAGGGTGGATGAATTGACGCAGATAATAACCCTTTGCGTTGCCGCCTGGGCCGGGCTCATGCTGCTTTTAAATGCGTTCTGCCTGGGATATTACGCGCAGACTTTCGGCATGTGGTTCTGGGGCCTCTTCATCACCAGAAAGAAAATTGCGGAAGTGTATTTTTTCCGGGCCTTTATTTTTACCCTGCTTTACCCGTTCTGCTTCCTTCTGTCACCGCTGTTCGTGTATATTTTCCGTCGCGGTCTGCATGAAATGCTTTGCGGAGTCAAACTGATCAGGGTGTTCAGCGACCGCAATGCGCCCTGACCAGCGAGAAAAAAGAAAGCGTCTCTCTGCGGGAACACTCCTCTTTTAACGCAATTCCCGCAGATCGACGACTTGACTTATTGACCTAAGTCTGTTCCTTATTTATCAGTCTCCTCCGTAACCATTTGGAAAATGATTACCCGATAAATAATTATGCCGGGCCCCTTCTCCCTGAAAGAATCTTTCCGCAGCGACACTCCTCTTAAAACGCAATCCCTGCGGATCGACGTTTAAGTTTACCTGAAGTAAACCTAATGATACATTATTTGCCATTCTCCTCATTATGACAAATAATTAATTGATAAAATAACCTTCTCTCCTCCTCATTCCCCACTAAAACACTTAAAAGCACCGCAATAAAATTAAGTGTGATTTTAATTTAAGTATAGCTGGCAAAATATGAAAATGCAACTATTTTTGAGAATTTTATGGTTTTTTTATCAAA
Organism: Victivallaceae bacterium; assembly: GCA_028718375.1. GTDB lineage: Bacteria > Verrucomicrobiota > Lentisphaeria > Victivallales > Victivallaceae > JAHOYW01. The sequence goes on from JAQULZ010000020.1 coordinate 25,791, forward strand.
TTTTATTGGACTGAGCTCAAAACAGCGGCTAAAAAGGGTTCTTTTCCGCCATGAAAAGGCAAAATTTTTTATAAAATAGTCGATACTGAAAAAGTCTATTTTGTTTCATAATCGAGGCAGTGAAGCTGACGCGTACAGGCGTACGCGAAGCTGAAACTAACGAAGAGTATGGACAAAAGAGACTGTAACCGTTTAATCTGGATTCCCGTAAAAATATAACTATGTTCAGGTAGACGGCGATTGTGAGTGTTTTTGCTTGGACACCCAGGCTTTTGATGGTATGCTGTCGGGAGCGAATATTCCGAAAGCCTCGTAGATTT
>JAQULZ010000021.1 GCA_028718375.1 Victivallaceae bacterium
TCACTCTAAGATTTTCGTTGATATTCATTTTTGACCGCGCCATTAAAACCTCCTGATAAGTTGTTGCAGCACGGCATAATATATAGCTATTTATACATTAAATCAAGCGTTAAACGAACAGTATTGTGTCAAGCTCGGATTCGACATAAACCGCTTCGCTATTTATTTCGATTCAGCTTGACAAGGCCAGGAACCTGATAAGTAAAGTTTTTTGCTTTCAGGGAAAAACAATGGTTTGTTTTCCCTGAAACATAATAATAAAGCAGGCAACTAATACTAATGAGCGATCAGTCATAGATAATGGCGATGGCGGATTTTGAGACGGATTTTGGTTATAAACCGCAGAGCGATACAGAGTATCGCGCGAGGATTTATGGCAAAAATCGGCTCAAAAGAACCATCGAAATGTCTATGAATGAGAGCGAATTGGTATAAGGAACTCGGCTTTTAAAATTGAGCTCAGTGCCCGGAGGGCGGGAGCGAAGATTTTTTGCTCTCCCGTGTGATACCGGGAAGTGTCCGGCGCAGCCGGGGCTTCACGGTATCACGCGGACAGACCAGGGCAAAGGAAGCGTCAAAGTGCAGGGCATTGCCCTGCCGCCGCCTGCGAAAGGCGCAGAGGGGGTTTGGGGGGCTTAAGGGCCCACCAAAAAAAGGAGGGCCGGCGCCGCCATACCATATTTGAAATAACGGATTTTTTTGAACACCGAAATATTTTCGCTCAATCTGAGCATATATAACCCATAAATTCTGGTGAAGAAGCAAAATTATAGGCGAAGTTTTTATTTATGTTATTGACTATTAATATATTGCGTAAATTTCCCTGTTTCCCCCTTTTGCTGACTGAAAAACAAAAGCTTTTTTGTTTTTCAGAACACTACCCATTTCACTTTATTGCTGCTTTTTTGTCAGCGGCCAAAATCGTATAAACAGCGACTGCAAGGAGCGGCTTTATGCCGAACTATAAATGAGGCATTGCCTCCGCCTTGACAAGGAAGTGGCGATAAAGTAACGTTATGCGTTTGAATCCGGCTCGACCGCTCAGCATTTTCAAAAACACACTTCGTTTTTTTTGAAAATATCGCTTTTCGAGAGCGGTACTCTTCGAGCGCGGCAAGCCGCGCAATACTTTCGCGCATTGGAGATGAGCGACCAACGTTTTCGGCCGTTGGATCACCGAGGCGTTGCCTCCGCCTTTTTTCATTTTTTTTCATGTTATTTTTGACACTACCTTTTACTTAAAAAGGGGGCTTTTATAATTAATCCCAGTCGGTGGGCTCGGCGGCGTTCAGTACCCGGATGCGGCGGCCGGGGCGCGGGAATTTTACGACGATTGCGGTGCCTTCGCCCTCTTTGGTATCCACGCTCATTTCGGCGCCGTGGCCGCGCAATACCCGTTCGATGATCATCATGCCCAAACCGGTGCCGCCTTTTTTGAAGGATTTGAACGGGTCGAACATCCGGTTGAGTTTATGGGCGCTGATGCCGTCGCCGGAATCGATGAATTCCAGGATCACATAGTCGTCATCGTAAAAACCGTTGACGTCGATTTTTCCGCCCTGCGGCATGGCCTGGATCGCGTTGCGCAGAATATTGAAAAACGCCTGTTTCAACTGTCCGACGTCGCCGTAAATTTTCGGCAGGATTTCGGGCCAGCTGCACTTGACGGAGATGTTTCTGGCTTCGATTTCCCGCTGCATGAAGGTCAGGGTATCGATGATTACTTCCTTAAGATCGAGATTGACCATGGCGGTTTCGCCGGGGCGGATAGCGTGCAGGAACTGATTGATAATATTATCCAGCCGTTCGACTTCGCCGCGACAGGCATGCAGCATTTCGCGCGCCTCTTCGAGGTTCGGCGGTTCGTCCGCCTCGAACATGCGGTTCAGGAGCTGCAGATTCAGGTACAGACTGTTCAGCGGGTTACCGATTTCATGCGCTACTTCTCCGGCGAGCATCGAAACGTAATTGGAGGTCTCCGTTTCCAGTTCCTGCATGGTACGCTGACGCGATTCGGTCACGTCGCGGAGAATTACCGTCGCGAAACCGGCGTCTTCGGAATGCGGCACCAGATAGAACTGCAAATAGCGGTGTTTGGGATACATGATCTCGATTTCCTGCCGGGACATGCGAGTCCATTCATCCTCATCCTGCTTGAGAATCCGGTACCAGTCGATATTCTGCAGGAACTGCGCCAGCCGGATATTTTCCAGATCGTCCGGCAGCCCCAGCAATTCCTTTGCTGCCTGGTTGTGGTAACGGATCCGCAACCGGCGGTCAATGACCAGAATCCCTTCTTCGATCGCATTGAAAATGGTCTCGAAAAATCCCTTTTCCCGGGACAGATGCAGAATATAGGCCTGCAAGCTGTTGGCGTCGATACTGTCTAACCGCTCGATGAACCGGTCCAGAAAACTTTTTTTAATTTTCAATGCCATAATAATACCACACCGTTAAAATTCATTTCCAAAATTTGACACTGCCGGGCGCGGATGTCAAGTCCGCGGAGAAAAAAAGCCGCATCCATTGAATTTTCTGAAAAAGACAATATCGTAGTATCAAGCGGAATAATCGGTTTCCCGGGAGCGGAATTTAATGAAAAACAAGTTGGTCTATATCGGGCTGAGCCTGATCATTCCCGGGGCCGGTCAACTGCTTGCGAAACGCTATGTCCGGGGAACAGTCCAGTTATTCGGTTCGCTCGGTGCGGTATTATGGCTCGCCGCCGAGGTGATACTGCCGTTCATCAGGTTTTACGCCGGCGATCCCGTCAACAGTAAATTTCCCGTACCGGACTTTGTGACCGCACTCCGGCCGATAGTATTGTTTCTGGCGTTGTTCGCCTGGAGTATTATCGACCTGATGTTAATTGGCGGTAGCCCGAGTGGCGAAACGGAGAAAAAGGAGTAATTATGCGGCATCTCTTGGGTTGTATGCTCTTATTGGTCGGCAGCCTGTTCCGGACCGCGGAGCGGGCGGCAGCGAAAGACACGATAAAATGGGAAGACGATACCCCGAAAATCGAAGTAAAAGCCACGGGTTTGTTCGGCCGGACCCCGGCTCCCGGACTGCGGAACAGCCAAACTGCGCCCGCGGGCTCAAGAGCCCGGGAGCTGGCTGTGGACAATTATCGCTTTGACTGGAAACCGCGCTGGAATTTCATCGGCCTGGGCGGAGCTATTTTGCCCTTTGCCCTGGAAAGCGGCGACGAAAGCGTTTTCGGGATAATTGAAACCCTGCCCCAGGAAGGCGCTCCCACCAGTTCGATAATCGTGTTTATGAATCTTTATAACCGGCAGTTGATCAATTACCTGGTGATGACCGGCGAAGATGTCCGCAAATTCTGTTATATCCCGTTTTCCCGGAATATCGTCGGCCTGATAAAAGCGCCTTACGACAAATATGAGCCCGAACCGAAATTCCGCTTCCAGACCATTGATACCCACAGCGGCAGCCGCGTTTCCATTTCTCCCTGGTTGAAGACTCCGGCGGTCGCTTTTTGCTGCTCCCGTGACGGCAGGCTTTTCGCGGCTTTCGGCAACTCCGATAAAATCCGGGTTTATGAAGCGAATAAACTTTCCCGAGGTTTTACGACCGTTAAAGCCGTGGCTGATCCTGTCGCGCTGAATTGCAGCGCCGACGGCCGGACGCTGGTGGCCGCCGGTTCAAGTCAGGTTCGCTTTTTTGATATTCAACAGCAACCGATGCCCGAAAAAACGCTCGAACTGCCGGCGTTTTTCCATCCGGACAAGCTGGTTTTATGCGCGGCTGACGCGGCGCAGTTCCTGGTGTCGGTTTTCGGCGGGCCGAGCTATTTTTACAATGGCAGCCGCTTCGTCAAACTGTGCAATTGCACGGACGCCGATATTAACTGGAGTATTTCCGAGCGGCGTCTCCTGATCGGTCTGCCGCAGAAATCCGTTATTGCCGTATATAACCCTCAAAACCCGGAAACCCCGGAAATCCAGTTCAGATTTCGTACCTTGCGGCCGGCGACGACCGGCAAACTGTTCAAGATAATCAGCTTGCCGGGAAACGGTACGGGAATCGCCGTATTGGATCGGCTCGGGGCCTTGTCGCATATCTACCGCAAAAAACACCGCTGGGTGAAAAACATCATCATCGAGCCGCCGAAGCCGTAACGCCCTTATACCGATTTGCTCCGCGGAAAACAGTACGATACTGAACGTATCGTCGTTTTCCGCGGAATCGGGAGGTGAATATCGCCGGTCAATAAAACAGATGCTGATCAACATCGGGAAATGAGGTCATGACAAAAGAAATATTGGGAAATTTATTTTGGCCGAACCAGGAATTTTCTGTGACGAGCAATATCTTTTACGGCAATGAAAGTTTCCGGTTGCATGCCCATAGTTATTATGAGTTTTTCCTGGTTGTCGAGGGGGAACTTATTCATACCAGGAACGGGCAAAGTTCCGCGCTGGACCGCCGAACCCTGTGTTTTTTTTATCCTGAAGACGAACATGCGTTGCGGAATTCCGCCAAAAGCGACAAAGTACATATCATCAACTGTACTTTTTCCGGAAGTTTTCTGGCGGTTTCGGAAAGCTGGCTTAAAAATGACCTTAAAGTACTGCCCGAACACTGGCCGGGGATCGTCCGGAGCATTACTCCGGCTTTATGGCAGGTGCTGGTCAATAAAGCCGTTACGCTTCAGTTTCAAAGCCGCAAATCCAGTTTATCCGAACAACGGGCCCGGTTTCGCGGCCTGCTCAATGATGTTCTGCTGCTGCTGTCCAGCGCGGAAGGAATGCGGGACCCGGAAATTCCCGGCTGGTTGATGAAGAGCCGGGAACAAATGCAATTGGAGGAAAACTACCTGGCCGGACTTAAGCGTTTCATTCAACTGTCCGGAAAAACTCAGGAACATTTCACCCGGTCGTTCAGGAAATATTATCACGAAACCCCCACGGCTTACATCAATCAGCTGCGTACCCGGAAAGCGGCGCAGGAACTGCTTTATACCCGCAAGGATATTTGGGATATCATGGATGATTGCGGTTTTAATAACTATGCTTATTTTCTGAAGTGCTTCAACCGTAATTTCGGAATGACTCCGCGCCAGTATCTGACGGTGAACCGCCGCGTTTTGAGTAAAAAGTAAAAATAGCAAAAGGCTTCCTATGGTATGCTCAGAAAAACGGTGTTTTCCAAGAAAAATCCCAGCAGCAGCAGAATCAGGACAAAACCCGCCAGCGCCGGCGCGAATTCCTTGTAATCAATATACTTGGGCTGTTCGACCGTCGTTTTTTCAATCCTGTTGATATCATTCATCGCTTCGGCCATCCCCTTGGCGTCACAGGCGTGGTAATACTTGCCGTCGGAAATCTTGGCGATATCTTTCAGCAGGGGCTCGTCGAAGGTTCCGCCGGCCGGCGCGTAACTGCGCCCGAACATGGAATTGTCTTCGATCAAAGCGTTGTTGCTGCCGATTCCCACCGTGTAGACGACGACATCGCAGGCGCCGGCGAGTTTGGCGGCCTGACGCGGCGTGATTCGGGACTGGACGGTGTTGGCGCCGTCCGTGAACAATACCAGGACGCGGCGTTTGGAATCGGATTTATCCAGGCGGTGAACGCCGCTGGCGATGGGGCCGGCAATCCCGGTGGCTTGGCCGATGATGCCCGGTTTCAGACGTTTCAGATTATCGAGCAGCCAGCCGTGGTCCAGGGTCGGCGGGCAGATGTTGTAGGGCAGTTGAGCGAAACCGATCAGTCCGATCCGGTCATTCGGGCGTTTTTTAATGAATTTCCGGATTTCCTCTTTTGCTACTTCCAGCCGGGACTTGATCTCGCCGTTTTTAAGCGCCTCGGTCAACTGGACTTCGGTTTTGACGTCGCGCGGAATGTCCAGCGCCTGCATGCTGCCGGAAAGGTCGATCGCCAGGATAATGTCGATGCCTTTGGCCCGGAAAATAACTTTTTCGCTGCCGACCCGCGGCCGGGCTAGCGCCGGCACGAGGATTACGGCGGCCGCGAGATAAAATAAGAGCGGCAGATGCGCCGTGCGTTTGCGGTCGCCGCCTTTGGCTTCGATGAACGGTTTAGTACTGGAAATCTTCAGCGCGGGCAGGAGACGCTTACTCCACACGTACCAGACCAGCAGCGCGAGCGGGAGATACAGGAACAAGAGCCAGGGGTAGGCGAAGGTCATGATTCGCCTCCTTCGGGTTCGCCGGCTTCGTTTTCCATCGGGCGGGTTTCGTTGACCAGGGTTTCGGCTTTGCCGATTGCCTGGCTGAGGAGATTTTCATCCGGGGGAAATTTGGCGAATTTCACCAGTTCGGCCGCCTGCATGAATTCCTGCAGAAACGGGCGCTGAACCGGGGGAAGCGAACTGCCGTCCCGGTTCATCTGCAGCAGGAATTCCTCGGTAGTCTGTTTGGAAGCGGGCAGTCGGAAGCGTTTTTCCAGGTAACCCCGGACAATGTCGGTCAAGACGATGAAACCGGCACTGAGGGAAACGCTGCCGGAGCGGATATTGCTGCGCAGTAAATGCAGATCATTCAGCGCCACGGCCCACAACGGCAAAATCACGGCTTTGGCCCTGCGGCGGCGCAGGAGAAGGATAATTACCCCGGCAATCAGCGCCAGGGCGGCGATCGCCAGGATTATATGCAGCCGTTTGTTACTTGGTCCGGCTGCCGGCGCAATAGCGCCGGCCAGGGCCGGATTCTGACCTTTGACCAGGGGCAGCGGGGTGCATTTGAACGGCGGAATGATAAAAGTACCGTTCAAATCGGTGGTACGGTCATCGTAACGGTTGTAAGTAACGTCGATTTTTCCGGCCGGAATACTGCCGGTACGGTAAGCCTTGAATTCAACGCTGACTTTCCAGATGTTGTATCCCCAGCCGATGTTCCGGCGGCTGATTTCCGGCAGGTCCAACAGCGCGGCGCCCTGACCGGTCAGAGCGGCGGCCTCGGCCGGTTTGCGGTGCCAGGGGCATTTCAGCAAAACCGCGGCGGTGACCAACTGACCCAGTTTGGCGTCCGGCGGGGTCAATTCTACTTTGCCGACGGCTTCGATCGACCGGTTCTGCCGCACCCCGTAATAATAAATTCCAATGGCGGTTCCGCCAATGATAAGCAGCACCGCGGCCAATACAATCAGGGAAATCTTTATAATTCTTTTAACCATCATGCTTTCCTCAGCTAACGCCGCCGCCGGCGTTTATTGAAGAAATTAATCAGCGGTTTGATCAAATCTTCGCCGCAGCGGATTTCGATCATATCGACCCGGGCCTGATCGCAGCTGGTTTTGCTCCGCTCATGCCAGTCTGCCGCGGTTTGGGCGAAGCGCTCCACCAGACCGCGGTTGCGGGCATTGAAAAACGTTGTCCGGCCGCTCTCCGCGTCTTCGAGCACCACATTGATCCCGGCGGGCCAGCCCAGTTCGAGCGGGTCGAGAATCCGCACCGCAATGACATCGTGGCGGCGGTTGAGAATCCGCAGGGACTGGCGGAAATCGTGATCGTCGATCAGGTCGCTGAACAGAAAAACCACGGTTTTTTTGGTCAGGGTCTGGATGGTTTCGCGCAACACCAGGTCGATGTCGGTCTGTTTGCGTTCGGGTTCGAACGCCATCAGGTCGCGGATCAGCCGCAGGACGTGTTTGCGCCCCGCCCGCGGCGGCAAGTATAATTCCGTCCGGTCGCTGAACAAAGTCAGCCCGACCCGGTCGTGATTGCGGATGGCGCTGAACGCAAGCAGCGCCGCGGTTTCGATGGCGTAGCGGCGTTTGGATTTGTCGCCGCTGCCGAACGCTCCCGAAGCGGAGACGTCGACCAGCAGCATGACATTGAGTTCGCGTTCTTCGACGTATTTTTTGATATACGGCTCGCCCATCCGGGCGGTAACGTTCCAGTCAATGTCGCGGAAATCATCTTCGTCGGAATATCCGCGGACTTCATCGAATTCAATCCCGCGGCCTTTAAAAACGCTGTGGTAAGCGCCGCCGATGATTTCATCGACCGCGCGCCGGGTGCGGATTTCGATTTTCCTTACCTGGGCAATCAATTCTGACGACAACATGATAAACCGCTCCTGTAATTGAATTGACGGGGTTTACGGAGTGCGCAGTTCATCCAGAATGATTTTGATGATGGCGTCGGAATCGAGGTTTTCAGCCTCGGCCTCATAGGAAACGGCAATCCGGTGCCGGAGGATGTCCGGGGCAATGTCTTTAATATCCTGGGGCACGACATAAGCCCGGCCGGAAACAAAGGCCAGAGCTTTGGCGGCCACCACCAGCGCGATGGCGGCGCGCGGAGAAGCCCCGTATTCGATCAGATCCTTGAGTTTGCCGAGCTGGGCGGCCGACTGGCGCGAGGACAATTGGTCGTGATGTTCCGGGCGGGTGGCGACGGTGATGTCGAGAATGTATTCGACAATTTTTTCGTCAATGTAGATTTTATCCACCCAGCCGCGGGCGGTTTCAATATCTTCCAGCGCCGCCACGGCGATAGCCTTGATTTCCAGTTCCGGATGCGCCATGCGCTGGACGATGGTGCGTTCCTCGTCGCGGTTCGGGTAGCTGATGCGCAGTTTGAACATGAACCGGTCTACCTGGGCTTCCGGAAGCGGATAGGTGCCTTCCTGTTCGATCGGGTTCTGGGTGGCCATGACCAGGAACGGCTTGGGCATTTTGAAGATTTCACCGGCGATGGTCATTTGTTTTTCCTGCATACATTCAAGCAGGGCGCTCTGAACTTTGGCCGGAGCGCGGTTGATTTCGTCCGCCAGCACCAGATTGGCGACCACCGGGCCGAGCTTAGTGCTGAAGGTATGTTCGTCGGCGTTGTAAATCCGGGTGCCGATTACATCGGCGGGCAGCAGGTCAGGGGTGAACTGAATCCGGGAAAAACGGCCGTCGATGGCCTGAGCCAGGGTTTTTACGGCGAGGGTTTTCGCCAGGCCCGGCACGCCTTCGACCAGAACATGGCCGTCGGCGATAACCGCCAGCAGCAGCCGATTGATCAGATATTCCTGGCCGACGATGATCCGGCCGATTTCGGTTTTGAGCGGTTGAAGGAATGCTGAAACTTCCCGTATTTTCTCCTGCAATTTTTGAATTTCATGTTGTTCCATCTGAACACTCCTTGGACATCATCGACAATATTTTTTTAACCTGAAAACCTATCCCGTCAACTTCGGGAGTTGCAAGATAAATTTTCCCGATTATTGTTTTAACATAATATTAATCGCGGCATAAGCAATGTTAATTCTGGAAAAAAACAGTTTTAATCGGAAAGATAAGGTCACCAATATCGGGTTTCTGGTCAGTCTGGGGATTATCCTGCTGACGTTCCTGGTATTGCCGCTCCTGCTGCGGGCCGCGGGAGTGCCCCGGCTGCACCCGCTGCTTCAGGTACTGCTGCCGGCGCTGATTACGCTGCCGGCGCTCGCCGCCGCGCTGTTTTTTGCCGGACGGCGCGGGAATTTGCTGCGTAAACTGAAACTGACCGACTGGCACCCGCGCCATATTCCGGTAAGTTTCGCGGCGGCGGCGGTTTTACTGGTTGCCATGGCGGATATCATCAATTTTTATCATAAGTTGCTGCTGCTGCTGAAAATAAACGCCCCGCACCCGGCGATCGAGGCGATCCTGAAAAACAGCCGCGGCATATCGCTGGCCGGATTGAGTTTCGGGATCATCGTGCTGGCGCCGCTTACCGAAGAACTGGTGTTCCGGCGCTTTATCTTCGGTTTCCTGGCGCCGCGCTGCGGCTTCCTTACCGCACTGGTGCTGACCTCGGGAATTTTCGCGGTGATCCATTTTTCGCTGTACAGTCTGCCGGCGTTGTTTTTCCTGGGAATCGCGTTTCAGCTCATCTACCTGAAATTCGGTTCGCTGTACCCGGCGATCCTGATGCATTCGTTCAACAACGCGATCGCGCTGACGGTGTTGCTGCTGTTTCCGCAACTGCAGTTCTGACGGCGGCTACAGATTTTTGGGGATGACCAGCAGGTCGCCCAAGTTGACGTTGCCGATCAGGTCGGCGATGATCCGGCATTTGACCCGCAGCAGAAAAAATATCGGCCGGCCGTATTCGTTCATGGTCTCGTAATTACCCTGGCCTTTGGCGACTACCAGGTCGGCGCGGCGCATTTCATCCAGGAATTTTTTACTGGAATAGCGCATGGAAACGCCCGGCGTCACGTCTCCGGTATGAACGTACGGGACGAAGTCCAGCCCGGAAGCCTTCAGTTCGCGCGGGGTAAGGTCGTTCAGAATGGCGCCGCCGCGCACCCCCAGGGTAATCTTATCGCGATAAAGTTCGATCAGCAGCCGGTCGAACACCGCTTCGCCGCAATTGTCCGCGATATAAAAAATCGTTTCGGCCTCGTCCATCCGCTTTTTCAGCAGCCGGACGGCTTCCCGGTCGATCGGCATGTCGAACACCTCGAAAATGCGCTTCCTGGCGTCGGCGAGTTTAAAATCCCGAATCGCGCCGTAATCGATGATGTTGCCCGCGATCACCAGCCGGACGATTGCTTCGAACCGGTCCGGAGCGGCCTCGATTTTTTCCCGTACCGCCGGCAGCAGTTTCAGGGCGAATGCGGTGGAATTGTCTTTTTCCGTCAAATACGGGTCATCGACCCCGGAAGCCGCCCGGATTACCCGGTGAATGAGCCCGGCCTGTTCCGGCGGGCTCAGGGTCAGATCCAGTTCCCCGGTTTCGGCGAGCGTTTTGCGGATGATCTCATAACGGACATTGTCGTCTTCGCTGACCATTTTTGCGATATGAACGGCATGTCCGATAAGGCACGGGATACAGTCAAAAGTTATTTTCATGGTTCTTCCTTCGGGACTATGAATTCGTCGGGTTACTTTACAGCGAAAACCCGGACAGATAAAGCCCCGCGGCCAGGAAAAACTCAAAAAATGGGGTTCTTCGCCGGCTTATGACACGAACCGGTTCAAAAAGCGAAAACCCGGAAAGACCAACTCTCACTATCCCATTCCGTCATAAAGTAAAGTCGAAAAACGCGGCTGCGCCGCGCCCCTTCGGGGATTTATACTCCATACGGCTGAAATACCGTTGCTTTTCCGCTGCGAAAAATATTCGTTTTCTCTCAATCAGCTTTTTCCGTTTTTCAAGAGATAATCCGAGTACTTCTTTCGCAGAAAATCAACCTCTACGTTCAGTTGTCCGATCTTGCGTAAAAGCTCATTTCTGGATATTGTGCTTCAGTCTGCTTTTCTTTTTTGGTGGCAAAAATACCAGCGGATTCCTGCTTTTTATTGGCTGTTCCTTTCATACCAATTGGGAATAAAAACAGCATTTAACAAGTCAAAAAAATTAAAATTTTATCCAATAGGATATTGACAAAAAATGAATCTATTGTATTTTATATGTTATAACAGTATAGCAGATATAATAAATGGGATATATTATTTGATAATTAGCGGAGCTTCACTATTAAAATTAAAAAATACTAGTACTTTGTCCCATAAAGCGTATTATCTTTAATGGAGAATGTACCTTCATCCAAGATAAATGCGAACCGGCTTAAGAGGTTTTGACAGAATCAACTGAGCCATTAAGGAGATATAACAATGTCAGGCAATGATTATTTTGAAGCTGAACGTTTAAAACATGATTTGGATATGCTTTGGTCCGGGAAATATCCCGGGCATGTGGTCACCAGTTATAAAATTGACCTGTTGAAAGAAATAGATCATTTAAAATACCATACCGACAAACAGATTATGTTTGAGACGCAAATGCGCATCATTGAAACATCCCAGAAGTACAGATGCCCGTTCTGTCCGTCGGTATGGCCGGACTTAGGCGTAGTGACAATACCGTCCGGCTTTGGCAGCAAAGCGACATTTGTTCCTCATGATTGGCCGGCTATTATTGATTATGCCATTGATGATATTAATGATGTCGGCAAACTGCGTAAACCGGATTTTTATAAAGACGGCTTTATGCCTTATGTCTTGGACTGTCTCCACTTTTTGAAAGAAAAAACCGGCCATAGTTTACCAGTTGGGATTTGTGATGTTCAGGCTCCCGTAGAAGCGGCTTTTCAGGTATGCAAATATGAAAACTTTTTGACCGCAACGCTTCTGGAGCCGGAAAAAGCAGCTGATCTCGTTGCGTTATGTTATGATACCATCATAGATTTTATAAAATGTCAAAAGGAAATCATCGGGCAGGAATTGAATGAATTTTACGGCTTTAACCGCTATTATATCCCGAAAGGAAATGGAGGGATCTATGCAACTCAGGATTTTGCTGCCGTGACATCAGCATCAGTTTACAGGAAATTCGGTTTCCCCTATGCGGAGAAATTGTTTAAGCAAATGGGCGGGGGCATTATCCATAATTGCGGTAAATTCGAACATAATATAGAAAATTTAAAAGACCTGCCGGCTGCTTGCTTTGAATTATGCAGCGAGGTCGTTGACCCGGTCAAAATATATGAAAAATTTGCCGGGAAAAAAATTTTTAAAAGGCGGGCTTTTGCCGCACGGCAAAACCCTTTCAGATAAAATCAAATATACTTTTGAGAAATTAAAAGGTATTCCATACTGGCTTGATTTCATAGTTCCTGCTTCCGAAGCCGAGAGTACCAGGACTCTAATCAATCAGTTAAGTGAATAAGGTATTTGTTCAGGGAACGGCAGTCGAATTATCACAATATTTGAAAGGATAAAGCGTTCAACGCGGCAGGTACTGCAAGAATCATAATCTTAAAATCGAGCTCAGTGCCCGCAGGGCGGGAGCGAAGATTTTTTGCTCTCCCGCGTTATACCGGGAAGTGTCCGGCGCAGCCGGGGCTTCCCGGTATAACGCGGACAGATCAAGGCAAAGGAAACATAAGGGTGCAGGGCATTGCCCTGCGGCCGCCGGCGGAAGGCGCGGAGGGGGTTTGGGGGGCGAAGAGCCCACCAAAAAAAGAGGAAGAAAAACACAAGAAGATAAACAAAAAATGCCAGCCAGAAAATTTGACAGAACGTTATCTGGAAAAAGGGAAAAAACATGTTGCCAACATATCCTGATCTGCAAACGAACCCGGCAATAGGTGAACGCGGTATGATTGATATTTATCTGCCCGGAACCGAAGCGCCATATCCATTCATTCTGGGCATTCATGGAGGCGGCTGGCGCGAAGGGGATCGCAGCTCCTACCGGCATTTTTGGCCGCGAGTTAAACAACGGGGATTAGCGTTTGTTTTGTGCAGCTATCGGCTTGCCCCGTCATTTCATCATCCGGCGCAATTCGATGATATAATAAATGTCCTCAAATGGTTGAAACGGGAGGGCAATAAATACGGCCTGGATACGGAGCGTTGTGCCCTGCTTGGCGGGTCGTCGGGAGGACATTTAGTCATGCTTGCCGGGTTGCGGGCGACCAAGGAAATACCTGAATTGATCGTGAAAATAAAAGCCCTGATAGATTATTGCGGTATTATGGACTTGGAAGCGCAGTGGGCTTATGATGAAACAATAAGGCATTCGTCCATGACTTCCGACTTTATCGGCGGCTTTCCGGCTGAACGGGCGGATAGATATAAAACGGCTTCTCCGATCAACTATGCTCATCAGGCGGCTCCTCCAGTCTGGATCGCGCATGGCGAAGAGGATAATGTGGTTCCGGTGTCTCAATCTGAAAGAATGGTTGCAGCATTAAAGGGCAACCGTATTGAGAGCGTTTTCTTGAAAGCTGAAGGACGTGGTCATACATTAACCGAAGCAGACCATTTTAAAACTGAAGATGTGCAATTTCTCTACGAAAAAGAAATGTTTTCTTTTTTGAAAGAAAAATTTAATAGTTAAAAAAAAGGATAAAATTAGAATGCAGAAGAAAATAAAAGAAGAAAGTCGGGAACTTCCGGTAATTGGTTCGTATGAGGTGGTAGTTGCCGGCGGCGGGATAGCGGGAATTGCGGCGGCGGTTGCGGCGGCGCGCAATGGCGCGAAAACCCTTATCATTGAACGGTACGGGTTTCTCGGAGGAACAGTGGTTTCATGTCCGATGCCGGTAGTCGGCGGTTATAATCCTGAAGTCCATACCGGGATCATGACCGAGATAATTGAACTTTTGAGAAAGAATGATGGCGTTAACCGGGAATTCTACAATGAAGTTATTGGCGGGCAGATGATAGAAGTCCGCCTGGACGTCTTGAAGGAAATAGCTGTGGAAATGATCTTGAATGCCGGCGGCGATATTCTTTTCCATACCTGGATAAGTGAGGTTATGGTCAAAAACAAGGAAATTGCCGGAATTATCATTGAAAGCAAATCCGGCCGTCAGGCAGTCCTGGCGAAAGTTGTTATTGACACGACCGGCGACGGGGACATTGCCGCATTGGCCGGGGCAGCGTTCGAAGTAGGACGCAAAAGTGACGGAAAAACCCAGGCCATGACTTTATACGGCCCAATCATGGATGGAGTCGATATAAATAAACTTTTAAGTTTTATCCGAGAATACAAAAAAACCAATCCCGGAGAAATTTTGGAATTCATCGATGAAGAAAATGTTTTTGCAATGAGCGGATTCGTCAGCATGATAAAAAATGCCCGGGAAAAAGGTGACTTGAAACTCGATTATAACACTATCTGGCTTAATGGAAAGAAAGATGAAGGCTGGGCCGAATTAAGCGGCTCATTTGTTCCGGACGTAAGCGGCACGGAGGTAAAAGACCTGACCAGGGCTGAAATTGATTCCATAAGGCAGATTTCCTCAATGGTTTCGTTTGTGAAAAAATATGTTCCGGGTTTTGAAAAAGCAAGAAGAAGAGATCGCGGCTCAGTCTGTATCGGAGTAAGGGAAACGCGACGGATTATCGGGAACTATATTCTCACCCAGGATGACCTTGTCGGGCAGAGATCTTTCGCTGATGTTGTTGCTCGCAACAGTACCGCCATTGACATCCATACGCCGGAAGGCAAACAGAACTGGGTACGCTTAAAAGCCTATGACATTCCCTATCGTTGTCTGATTTCAAAAGATATGGGCAATCTTTTGATGGCGGGGCGTTGTATTTCCGTAACTCATGAAGCTTTGGCGTCCGTGAGGTTTATTCCGTGTTGCGTGGTTACCGGAGAAGCTGCAGGAACAGCGGCAGCATTGGCAGTAAAACAAAATATTTCTCCGGTTAATATCGATGTTCCTTTATTGCAAAAGATGTTGAACATTCATCCCGGATCAACAAACGGGAACTGATGGTATGAATAGCCCTGGTTGTTCGTGCTGAATCAATTATGGTTTCTTAGATCATTTTTCATTATATTCAGATAGAAATCTTTTGCTTTTTTAAGCTCATCGATTTTCACGAATTCGCTGTCGGTGTGGGCGTTTGCAATTGATCCCGGTCCCCAGAGGACGGTCGGAATGCCGGCGGCGTTCATCCGGAAGGCGTCGGAGCCGAAAGCCACTTGACGGGGAATTGCATCCAGATTCATTTCGGCGCAGATTGCGGACAGCATTTTAACGCCGGGATAGCGGCCGTCAACCAATACCGCATGCTGGGCGTCTTTTAAATCCGAAAATGAAAAGGCGAAATCCAGCTGTTCGCTCAAATACTTTTTCAGCGCGTTAAACGCATCTTGCGGGGAGGCGGCTTTGGTCAGCCGCCGGTCAATTTCAATCGTGCAGGAATCCGGGACGATATTCACTGCCGCGCCGCCTTTGATCCTTCCAACCGAAATGGTTTCGCCATGGTTCAAGCCGGATTGATATTTTTCAATCAGGTTTACGATTTTCGCCATCCGGAAAATCGCATTGATCCCTTTTTCCGGCTCGGAACTGTGAAACGCTTTTCCCGTTACGGAAAGGTCCCACCGGGCAACGCCTTTGAAACCGTTGACAATCCGGCATTCGGTCGGTTCGCCGATAATGCCGAAATCCGCATTTTTTGTCGGCTCCTGTTCACCCAGTGCCAGACTTCCCCTGAATGAATATTCTTCATCCGACACGCCCATTACAATGACATTGTTTTTCACCTGCTCCGGGCGGGTCGCGGCTTCTGCCAATGCTGCAAACATCGCGGCAAGTCCGCCTTTGCAGTCACAGGCGCCGCGGCCGTATATTTTCCCGTTCTTTTCGGCAGGAAGCAGAAGCTTTTCATTATCGCCGATTCCGACCGTATCGGTGTGGCATTGCAGAATGATTGTTTTATACTTTTCTCCCCGGTAAATCATTGCCCCGACGTTGTCGCGGTGTTCAATCGCCGTCTTCTGAACCAAGGGTATCAATCCGGCTTTCTCAATAAAATCGGATAGATATGTGTTGATTCGCGCTTCGCCGCACCGGGATGAATCAAGCTCATCCCGCCCCATCGGATTCACGCTGGGGATCGCGATCAAATCCTGCAAAATGTCAACGACGTTTTTCATTCACAGAATCCCGGTATTCCTTCGATCGCTACGGCACGGACACAACACGAATCCAGTCCTTTGATCGGCATCGGCTGATAAATAATCAGGAAGATATCCGACTCAAGCCGGTCAAGGTTCTGCATAACTTCCAGGAACATAATATCATGCGGCATTACCGCCTCATGAACGTCACAGGCGTCCCTGACGCTGTGCTCAATGGCCGCCGAATCCCCGAAACCGATGCATTTGACTTGCTTTTCGGCAAACCACGCGCCGGATTCTTTGCAGAGATAAGGCCGCCGGTCATTCGGGTCATTGCTGAACGGTTCACAATGATAGGGGCTGGTCAAAATCGCGACATCGCCTTTGCGGATTCTGCCGCCGTCAGCCTTATCAAGCATGGCTTTCGTAATCGGCGCGCCCGGCCCGCATGCAAGTTTCAGGAGCACCGCTCGGCCTATGAACGCCGTGACCGGAAGATCAAGGATGTCTTTCCAGTCGTCGTTATAGTGATACGGGGTTTCGATATGGGTGCCGAGATGCGATTCCACTTCAAGATTGGAATGATAATCTTTTGAACACTCCTGAAAGAAGCGCTCCACCCTGCACAAACGCGTTGAAGTTGCCGGATCAATAGGCTTGCTCAAGTCGACAACCCGGTAATTTGCCAGCTTCTCAACAATCATAATTTTCCCCCTTTTTTAATTATTGGTTCTGTCAAAAATTCTAGGCGAAGTTTTTGTTTATGTTATTGATTATTAATATATTGCGTAAATTTCCCTGTTTCCCCCTTTTGCTGACTGAAAAACAAAAGCTTTTTTGTTTTTCAGAACACTACCCATTTCACTTTATCGCTGCTTTTTTGTCAACGGCCAAAATCGTATAAACAGCGACTGCAAAAGGAAGTGGCGATAAAGTAACGTTATGCGTTCGAATCCGGCTCGAACGCTCAACATTTTCAAAAATACCACTCCGTTCTTTTTTGAAAATATTGCTTTTCGAGAGCGGTACTGTTCGGTCGCGGCAAGCCGCGCAATACTTTCGCTCATTGGAGATGAGCGACCAACGTTTTCGGCCGTTGGATCACCGAGGCGTTGCATCCGCCTTTTTTTATTTTTTTTCATGTTATTTTTGACACTACCTAATTATTTTTTTGGCATTTGAACAGTAAATATTGCTCAATTCTTCTTCCGAGAAACCATTATAATCCCTGAGCATTTCCAGGGTTTGTTTATAAGTATTGAACTCCAGTACCGGCGAAAAGTCGGACGCGAACATGAGCCTTCCGGCTGCGAAGTTCTCCTTTAGCAGGTCCAATACCGGAAAGAGGTCGGATTGGGGGAAAGACCAGCCCTTTTCAGAAAACGCATAGAATCCTGAAAGTTTTACATAAACATTCTCAAATCCGGACAACGCAAGAACCTGTTTATAACTTTCAATATCAAGTTTTCCATCTTTGAGCTGTGGCCTGCCCAGATGGTTGATAAGAACCGCAAGGCGGGGATGTTCCCGGAGCAATTCGTATAATGCGGCGCACTGGTGCGGCCAGACAGTCAGACTCAACGGAATATTGTTTTCCTGCAGCCAGGAAAAGTCCGAAGTTTTGAGCCAGACACCGGGATCATCCCGCTGCAGATAACAGCTTATTCCGAAATGACCAGCGGCGATAATCTTTTTTGAGTCGGCCCCGAAATGAATTCCCGGCTTGACATAGCCGAAGGAATAAATCCACGGTCTGCTCCCGGTCAGCGTTTTTACATAGGCGCTGTTCCCGGGACAATGCCCTTCGTCATAGCAAATCACAAATGCCGCTTCGATAGCGTATTTTTTGCGGTATTCTTCATAGAGATGGAGTTCACCTTCCATTCCGTCTCGGATATGCGAATTATTAAAAAGATCAGAATAAGGCTTTTCAAAAATATGAATGTGGGTGTCAATGATTTTCATCTTATTTCACTGCAACTTTCATCGATCTTAATCGTCGTTCTCAAGGATTCCAGGGCTGCTTCCGGGGTAATTACCTCCGGCGTTTCATCAAGCAGCACGCATTTCAGAAAGTATTCGATCTCCCCCGCAAGAGCAGTTTGCCGGATAGTTACCGGACTGAGGGAAGTTTCAGGATTGAAGTGAGAATGCGAATGGTCATCGATAAATACCAGATTGTCCGGCGGCATTTTTATATGCAGTTCCCCTCCCGTTCCGATGATGTCCATTCGGGCATCAACTCCCGCGGGCTGCGCGTCGCGGCGGAGCCAGGAAGAGGCAAAAGTGCAGATCACCCCGTTGTCCAGCTTGGCCGTCGCCACGCAGCAATCGGCTTCTTGATCCGAATTATTGAATTGCTTATAGCCGTGAGCCGATTCCAGCCGGCCTCCCGTTATCCAGAGTGCCAGATCGATATCATGAATGGCCGTCTCCCGCAGCGGATTCTTTTTCCGGCCCGGCGAAAGAGTTGAATAATGGTTGTTTCTCTGAGTCTGGATCAGAGCAATTTTTCCGAGTCTGCCTGAGCTCGCCAGTTCCTTTGCCCGGTAATACTGAGGCATGAATCGGCAAATGTGTGCCACCATTAATTTACCCGCGCTGGTCTTGGCTGCATTTACCATCAATTCGGCATCCTCAACTTTATCCGCCATGGGTTTTTCAACCAGCACGTGCTTGCCCGATTCCAACGCCGGAATTACCACTCTTTTATGGTTTTTGCCGAAATTCACCACACTGATAACATCGAGGTCATCAGCGGTTGCCAGTTCGTCGTAGTTGGTACAGAACGATGGAATTTTATACCGGTCAGCGATCTCCCGGGCCCGGCTTTCAGTACGCGAACACACCCGCTTCACTTCCACATAAGGAAGTTGGGAAAATACCAGGGTGTGAAGTTCGCCGAATTCCCCGAGGCCGGCTATCCCGACTCGCAATTTCTTCATTTTTCGAACTCCCGGTTGAATTCATTGACGGCTTTGCCGGGGCAGACCTCCGCGCCCAAAGCCGTAAGCTCCTGCTCAATTGCCGCGATGGTGGGAACGAGGTAGTCTTCGCTTGCCGTTCGCGAGAGATGCCCGATCCTTATAACCGTATTGGCGGTGTTTCCAAGTCCTCCGGCAAGCAGGATATGATGATTTTTCTGAATGTTTTCCCGCAGCCTGCCGCCGTCTATCCCTTCCGGGAGACAAACCGCGGTAAGGGTTTTGCTGGCGAATTCATCTTCAACAAAAAGCTTCAACCCCATCGCCCGCATCGCGTTCCGGAACGCATCGCGAGCTCTGACGTGCCGTTCGAAACGCCTTTCCAAACCTTCTTCAAGAATTTCATCCAGTGCCTGATTCAACCCCAGATAAAGTGAGACCGGAGCGGTATTCGGCCCCTGCGGATGCCACTGCCGCCATTTTTCCCGGTAGTTTTTCAGAACGCTGAGGTTGAGATACCACGAACCTACCGGATTTTTCCGGGCGTTTATCCGTTTCCAGGCCCGGTCGCTGACGCTGATGAAACCCAGTCCGGCCACCGCTCCGAAACATTTCTGAGCGCCGGAGACACAGAAATCGATGCCGAGGGCATCGGTTTTGACGTTCACCCCGCCCATGCTCGATACCGTATCGACAATACTCAGGACATTTTTTCCCCGGGCCGCCGCCATAATCGGTTCCAGCGGGCTTTCCACTCCGGTCGAAGATTCGTTATGAACCAAGGCGAGCGCGGTTATTTCCGGATCGCTTTCCAATGCCTGGTTCACCTGCATTGCATTGACCGGTTGGCCGTATTCGCTCCGGGTGGTAACGACTTTTATGCCGTACGCCTCCGCCATTTCGGTGAACCGGTCGCCGAAAACGCCGTTATTGCAGATCAGCATTTTTCCTCCGGGTTCAACTGCGTGGCTGACCGCGATTTCCATAGCTGACGACGAGGTGGCGGCCAAAATGTAAAGATCATTTTGGGTTTGATAGACTTTTTTAAGTTTTTCGACAACCTCAAAATACAATTTACAGAACTCCGGTCCGTAATGCGGCCGCATCGGTTCCGAAAGTTTCCGGCAGACCTCCGGGCTGACTTCCGTAGGCCCCGGGATCATAAGCTTCAAATTGGAATTCATAATTTTCAGTCCTTGAAAATAATTAGGTTCTGTCAAAAATTCTAGTGTCAAGTCAAGCCTGTAAGGTCAACAAGATTGCGAATCATCCGGATGCTGGATGGTCTCGAATCTGACACGCCGCTACCGAGGTAACGGCTTGGTCAGAGTCGCGAAATCCAGGGGCGGATGAACGCAACCGCTTTGCGGCCGGGGGGTTGTGCATTCTGTCGAGCGTTGCCGGTTTGTCCGATGGGCACATCGCCCTGCGCCA
This sequence comes from Victivallaceae bacterium, assembly GCA_028718375.1. GTDB lineage: Bacteria > Verrucomicrobiota > Lentisphaeria > Victivallales > Victivallaceae > JAHOYW01. The sequence continues at coordinate 20,697 of JAQULZ010000021.1, forward strand.
ACAACGCTCGACAGCTCTGCACAAATCCCCTCGGTCTTGCCGACCTTACAGGCTTGACTCGACACTAGCAGCCTGTCGGACTTATGCCTTCTACTGCGAAAAATCCCCGACTTTGCCGGTAATTTGGTCGAAAAATGCTTAAATAGCGCTGCTATTCGCGCTTTTTCGCCCTGAATTTCGGCTTTGCCGGATGATTTTCTCGTTACGAAGCCCTCAGTCCGACAGACTGCTAGGCGAAGTTTTTATTTATGTTATTGATTATTAATATATTGCGTAAATTTCCCTGTTTTCCCCTTTTGCTGACTGAAAAACAAAAACTTTTTTGTTTTTCAGAACACCTCCCGTCTTACTTTATCGCCAACTTCCTTGTCAACGGCCAAAATCGTATAAATAGCAACTGCAAAAGGAAGTGGCGATAAAGTAACGTTATGCGTCCAAATCCAGCTCGACCGCTCAGCATTTTCAAAAAACCACTTCGTTCTTTTTTGAAAATATCGCTTTTCGAGGGCGGTATTGTTCGGGCGCGGCAAGCCGCGCAATACTTTCGCTCATTGGAGATGAGCGACCAACGTTTTCGGCCGTTGGATCACCGAGGCGTTGCATCCGCCTTTTTTCATTTTTTTTCATGTTATTTTCGACACTACCAATAATTATATTTCGAAATCGTTTTCGTTTTTATCAAGATAACATCAAAGCAGCAATTTGTCAAGAGGTGTAATCAAACAAATTTATCTCGACAGTTGAGTTTTTTGAGAAAAATGTCCCATAATTATCGTTTTTCCTTGACAAGATAAAACGATTTCGTTATAATATCGGTAAAACATCGAATTTGGGAGGTTTGCCGGAAGGTGAATTAAGAGGGGCAGAATCTGGATAAATGATCGCAATACCGGAGGTGTTTGATTACTTATGAGAAAAGCAGTGGTAAAAGTTGACATAGAATATATTGCCATGAAACTGAGGATGTCAAAATCAACGGTTTCAAAGGCGCTGAATGATCGTTCGGATGTCAGCGTAAAGACTAAAGAGAAAGTTCAAAAGTTCGCCAAAAAACTTAATTACACTCCCGACCGTTTTGCCCGGGCCATGAGAATAAAGAAGAGCAACCTTATCGGAGTCGTGATGCACGAAATGCGACACGAATTTTTTGTCGAAATAGCCCGAGGCGTCACGAGAGCGGCGCAGGGAAACGGTTATCAGGCTGTATTTGCGTCTTCCGAAGGCTCTTCCCGAAATGAAGCGGACCTCATTAATGATCTGATTAGTCGCTATATTGACGGGCTTATCATAATTCCGTGTCTTGGCGAAAATCCCTCGCATCTGAAAGAGCTTGCCGCAGAAGCACGCCCAGGTGTTATTGTCGATAATTATATTGACGGTATTGATATACCGTTTGTCGGAACGGATTTTAAGGAAGGCGGCTATATTGCGACAAAATATCTAATTGATAAAGGTCATAAAAATATAGCCCTGATACTTGGACGGCAAGAATTGTCCAGCACCCCCGAGCGCCTGGCCGGTTATTCAGAGGCCCTGAATGAAGCCGGCATTGCCGTTAAAGAACAATACGTCAAATATGGTACTTATAGCGCGACATCGGGCCAGCAACTCGCAACCAAAGTGCTTGAGACGCTTCCTGAGATTACTGCCATTTTGTGTGCCAATACTGACCTTTCCGAAGGCGCCGCAAAAGGAATAAATTCCACTGACAGAAAGATTCCGGAAGACATTTCTTTGCTGGACTTTGGCGGGGCGCGTTTTACCGCAGTCAACCAGAAGAACGAAGAAATCGGGCAAACTGCCGTTCAAATTCTCCTCCAGCTCATAAAAGGAGAAAAAGTTCCCGAAAAAATCATCATAAAACCTGAAATAATCAATAGGAATTCAGTTAATATTATTTCCTGAATCTGTGAAAAATTCGGTGTGTTGTGGGATAATAAGCTAAGTTGCATAAATTGTAGAAGTCAAAATACCATCTGACAATCCGGTTGATTTTTGACTGTTATTTGTCTGTAATATTATATTGTATCATTTTCTCTTATTTATCGGGTTTTATAAATCTCTATCTCATTTGCGGCACAGCAACCGGGCTTGATGTCGCCGCGCTCCAGGTGTCTAACTGATTGCGGACTTCCTCAATGTGTTCCGGCTTAATCTCCGGTTGGGTGATTTTCAAATTGCTGGTGCGTTTAATTACCCCGTTGACTGTTTGAGTTTGAACTTTAAATTCCAAATTCCCGTCAACATGCCCTGATATATCCTGCATCCGCATTTCAGCAAAAGGATTGGACGGACATGCCAGCGTTACGTTTTGTTCGTTGCGGTATGGCAAAGCTCACAAACGTTATGAGTTCGGCTGTAAAGCCGGTTTTGTGACCACGGCAGCGACGAATTGGATTGTAGGAGCCTTGGCTTTCCATGGAAATCCCTATGACGGACATACCTTGAACGAAGCTTTAGAACAAACAGAAAATTTAATCTGTTCTGGGTGTAATTCCCCGCCCCTCTGGGGCGTTCCACCCGGACCAAATTTTCGGCCCGCCCGGCAGGGCGTGGAAGTTCGGGCGTAATACCCCGCATGCTCTGCATCGGGGATAGCCTGAACGGCAGAAAATTTTTTATTCGGTTTTGAACCCAAACAAGCTACTTGTGATTTGGGGTACCGGGGACACGACTATAATGGGGACTGTGATATTCAAATAGTCAATCGCTTCCGCAAAAGACTGCCGGAATCAATGCGACACTGGTGGCGGAGGCGATCTGCGATTGAACCGGTCATCGGACATACCAAGGAAGAAAACAGATTAAGCCGTAATCGTTTGAAAGGTAAAGAAGGCGATCAGCTTAATGTGATATTGGCCGGATGCGGGTTCAACATCAGGAAATTACTCAGGGCGTTCGCCCTTTCTTGCGCTCTTATTGCGGAGCAATATTTTAAAGTACTCAAAGAGGTTTTGAAAAGGGAGAGCACGAGAGGGAAACAACTTTTACTCAAAAAGTTTTTCCTTCTCGTGAAATATCCACATTTTCAGTGACAACTATTTTAATATTTATGTCTTGATGTATGTCATTTTGCATTATTAACAGTGTGATGAAATATTTTTTGTTTTTATGCTTGATTTAAGCTCGTTTTATACTATATTTATAAGGTCGGAAAGATGGTCTAAAAAGGCTTTTTAGGAAGGTGCCATTTGGTACCGTTTCAAGACCTGAAAGTGCCGAAAAGTGCCGTTTTTCAAAGGTTATTTTTTTGACATGGATATAACTAAATCCGACATTTTTGAGCTTAAAAAGTCAAAATTAAAGATTTTTTGAGTGAAAAATTGGCAAGGGTAGGGCTCCCGTCGCTCCTGCCATTTTACTGCAAATGTCTGCGGCCATATCAAAACGAAACGATATGACTAAAAATAACCCAACGCTTCAAAAAACAGCTTCCAGCCGATAAGGATGATTGCGGTTCCGCCCAAGAACTCGAGTTTACGCTCGAACAGATGCCCGAGAAAGCGGCCGGCACAATAGCCGCCGGCACTGATTCCACAAGTAAAACCGCCCATGAAGATCACCGGCATTACGATGCTCTGCTGATTCACCGCCAAGGAAGCGCCAATTCCCCCAGCGTCAACACTGACTGCAATACCGGAAAGGAGCAGATACCGGAGGGTAAGTTTTCCGGCGCGTTCATCAACTTTATGTCCGGAAAAAGATTCATAAATCATATAGACGCCGATTATGTTCAGCAAAATCAGCATTACATAGGGGCCGACGCTTTTCAGATACGCGGCAAACGGATATAAAATTCCCCAACCGGTCAACGGCATTACCGCCTGAAAACCGCCGAAAACCAGCCCCAGCAGCAAAGCCGATCGGAATACATTTTCGCGATTGACCAGGCCGCAGCAAAGCGCAACGGCGAATGCGTCTAACGAAACACTGAACGCGATTATACTTAAATCCGGATATGACAAAACCTTACAGCCCTTTATCGAACAGTAACGCGAGAATGGCTTTCTGAACATGCAACCGGTTTTCCGCCTGATCAAAAACGATTGACCGGTCCGAATCCATCACTTCCGAGGTGATTTCCTCATCGCGATGGGCAGGCAGACAATGCAGAATTTTTACGTTCGGCGAAGCCGCCGCAACCAAGTCCGCATTGACTTGATAATTCCGCAATACTTCAAAACGTTCCGCCGCTTCATTCTCAAATCCCATACTCACCCAGACGTCGGTATAGAGATAATCGGCGTCCCGGACTGCTTTCACCGGATCTTTTTCCCAGCTCACGTGCGGAAAACGCCGCATTAATTCGGCATTCGGGCGGTATTGTTCCGGGGCCGCAATAACCAGTTGCAAACCAGTCAGCCCGGCCGCAAGAATAAGCGAATTAGCCACATTATTATCGCCGTCGCCGACATACACCAGTTTAACGCCCTCAACGCGGCCGCTGTACTCGTAGACCGTAAACAAATCCGCCAAAATCTGGCAGGGATGG
>JAQULZ010000022.1 GCA_028718375.1 Victivallaceae bacterium
GTATAGCACATAAATAATTATATTTCAATAGATAAAATCAAAATATATTAATATTATTATTCTGACTACATTTTAAAGAAAAATCTGAACTCAGCTAAGCTCAAAATAATCAAGTAAAATCCGTTATGAGACTGCCGTCATGTGAAACGCGGGCGCCAAAAGTTGGCATGCAACGTCTTTCGTGTAGCTCGCCCGCTCAAACGTCCGGAAAAAATGCGCTAATTTTTTCCGGACATCGCTTAGCGAGAGCGGTACTTTTTCAGGCGCAACAAGTTGCGCTAAAATTTCGAGCCTCCGGGAGGCTCGACCAGCGTGTTCCGCCGCGACCACGGAGGCGTTGCATCCGCCATTTTTTATTTTTTTTGTACTTTTGATGGTTCCGTCCACCTGCACAAGCGGTCAGGCGGTTAAATGAGTTGAAAGCTATTAAAAAGCCGAAAAATGGCCCGGAATTATCTTCCCTGTATATTTTTATAAGATGTTACTTAAGATTTTCCGTTTTTTTCAACAGTGATTTTGCCCGGCCGGATGAACCCGACTGATTCAGTTAACCACCTTATACGGTCGTCTAATGCTTCATTTTTCGCTTGGTTTCCAACCGGCTGAGCCGATCTTCAAGTTTCATAATAGCTTTCACCAGTGCGGCTTTCACCGCGAACACGTCATCGGCGGCGGTATTCAGCGGATAGACCAGGCTGCCGGCGGGCCGGCTCCAGATGCGCTTTAACTGCGGAACGTGGTCGTGCTCCACAGCGACAAAACTGCAGAAGACTTTGATTTTCCTGACATCCTTTTCCAATTCCTCAATCCGGGCTGCAACATCTTCCATTTCATCACTCCTGTTGTTTAAGGGTTGCCGGTTATTTCCAAAGACGTTCCGGAGCGGGAAAGAGAGCGTAAAAAAGGACGCGCCCGTTCACACTCGCCTGAGGATACCGCCAAGCACCTACCAGAAAATATGAAAGACGCGTCCACAAGTATATGTGCGGACGCGCTTCCAATTTCGTTTTTCTGGTTTAAAAACTTGGCGGTTTTCAGACGAAACGTTATTGGAAACCACGTCGGTTTCAATAAAATTAATAACTTATCTGCTTATTGAACATTCTCCTGTTTTATTGATACCCTAAAATAAACCCGGATAAGTTAAAGTCAAGGTTTTATTTACTGATTACTAAGCAGGTGGTTGCAAAAGGAAAGCTGATACCATATAATATGACCGGCTGTAAATAACAATAAGGATAACCGAAATCATGTTGAAACCGGTGATTAATCTTTTTGTGATGTTGGTAACGGTGGTACTGGTAACGGCGGGCTGCGTTTCCCCGCCGGAAAATACTTTGTCCCAGGTATCTACGATCGACGCCCTGCTGGCCGGGGTTTACGACGGGGAAATCACCCTCGGCCAACTGACGGCAAGGGGCGATACCGGCATCGGTACTTTCGACAGTCTCGACGGGGAAATGATCGTATTGAACGGCAAAGTTTACCAGGTTAAGGCGGACGGCAGGATTTACACGCCGCCGCCGGATATTACTACCCCGTTTGCGGCGGTGATCAATTTCCGGCCGGAAACCCGGCTGATTACCGGCTCCGGGCTCGATTATCCCGCCCTGACCCGGTTTCTCGATCGGGCCGCTCCGCACCGGAACCTGTTTTATGCTTTCCGGATTACAGGCCGCTTTGCCGCCGTGCGGACCCGCTCGGTGCCGCGCCAGCAGCAGCCGTTCCCGCCGCTGGCGCAGGTCGTGAAAACTCAGCCGGTATTCAATTTGAAAAACGTTTCCGGAACCGTCGTCGGCTTCCGCTGTCCCGCTTATGTGAAAGGAATCAACGTACCCGGTTATCACCTGCATTTCATCACTGCCGACCGCCGCCGCGGCGGTCATATGCTCGGTTTCCGGATGCTGCCGGGGGCCGTCGTCGAAATCGACTGTTCCAATAAGTTCTTCCTGGTGCTGCCCGAATCCCGCCCCGGTTTCGACCGGGCTGATCTGAACGCCGACCGCAGCCGGGAACTGCATCAGGCGGAACAATAATTCGCCGGTTCAAACAACTCCGTCAGTCCTCGAAGTCAAAGTGATATTGGTTCAAACCGAGTTCGGCTTTCATTTCCAGGATGTGTTGCCGCAGCGGCGGATTTACCGGTACGCCTTTTTCCCGGCGTTCCAGCCCGGCGAGGTATTCTTTTTCCCCGGCGGTATAAATGCGGTCGCAGCCGGGAGCGGTTTGGGAATGGCGCAGGGCGCGCAAAATGTCGCCGGTCGTTTTTTTGAACTCCGCCGGTTCGACGAAAGCCCCCACGTCAATCGCCATAAAAAAGTGCCCGAGCCGGTAAGGACGTCTGGAACCGTCCGGATCATAACCGAGCAGACCTTTCAGGAACGCTCCCTGCTGGAGCGCCGCCGACAGAATTTCGACCACGGTTGCGTAACCGTACCCCTTATACCCGCCGCCGGTTTCGCCGATCCCGCCCAGCGGGGCGAGCGCCGCCGTACCGTTCACCAGATCCCGGAGTATCTGATGGGTATCGGTGCGGCTTCGACCGTCCCGCCCGATGACCCAGCCGGGCGGAATGGCTTCGCCGGCGCGATCGTAGACTTCCAGCTTGCCGCGCTGCGAAACGCTGGTCGCGCAGTCGAGGCAGAACGGAAATTCCTCATCTGAAGGGATGGCAAAAGTCAGGGGGTTCGTTCCCAGCATGTTTTCGACCCCGAACGTCGGCGCGATCGACGGCCGCGCGTTGCTCCCGGTAATGCCGATCATCTCATTTTCCGCCGCCATCAGAGCGTAATAGCCCGCAATGCCGTAATGGGTGGAATTTCGGACGGCAGTCATTCCAAGGCCGTATTCGGCGGCTTTGTCGATCGCCAGTTGCATGGCGCGTCTGGCGATGACCTGTCCCATGCCGTTATGCCCGTCGATTACCGCGGTAGTGGGGCCTTCGCGAACAATCTCGAAATTCGTCACCGGATTCTGAATGCCCAGTCTGATCCGGTCATAATAGATCGGTTTAAGCCGGCCGATCCCATGGGAATCGATGCCGCGCTTGTCTGCCGTGATCAACACTTCCGCGCACACCGCGGCGTCCGCCGCCGGTACGCCCAGACCGACAAAAACGTCCCGCATAAAAGCTTCCAGCTTATCGAAGGATACCCGATAAATATTTTCCGCCATAAACCATCCTTTATTTTAAACGTTGTTTTGTCAAAAATTCCGAGCACTTTTTGATTTATATGCTTAATTATTGATTGGTTACGAGAGTTCTGCGCTATCCCCCACTTTTTGCCGACCTATAAATGAGGCATTGCCTCCGCCTTGACCAAGAACCAAGATAAAGTACTGGGCACCGCACCTTGAGCTCGACCGCTCAGCATTTTCAAAAAAAACCACTTCGTTCTTTTGGGGAAAATATCGCTTTGCGAGAGCGGTACTGTCCAAGCGCGGCAAGCCGCGCAATACTTTCGCTCATTGGAGATGAGCGACCAACGTTTTCGGCCGTTGGATCACCGAGGCGTTACATCCGCCTTCTTTTCATTTTTTCATAAAAATTTTGCTACTACACTTAAACGTTGAAATCAAAAAGCCCCGGCAGATGAATATCGTTCTGCAAGGCTTGAACTGTTTCCGGCCAGCGGGTTGCCAGAAAAGGAATGACCGAATTTTTCATCTGCTCCGAGTGTCCGGCCTGACTTACGACTTTTATGCTCAGGCTGCCGGAACTGAACCGGCCGCTCCGGCAGCGGCTCAAGACCAGATCGACCAGGGCGGAATCCGGGTGAACGATTTCTCCGCTGAAACCGGCATACCGACGCGCCGCCTGGGCAAAATATTCCCGTACGTAACCGAAATGGGTGCAGAACAGCGCGATGCCGAATTTTTTCCCGTTCAGCCGGTTCACCGCCGCCGCCGTGAAAGTTTCGATTTTACCGGTTATTTCCGCCTGATCGCCGTAATCGATGGCCCGGGGGAGGCCGGGACATTCCTGATACAGCAGTTGTTCCGGGGGAAAACCGGATTCGGTCAGGATTTTCCGGTGAATTCCGGCGCTGACTGTCGCCGGAGTGGCGAACATCACCAGATGAAGTTCCGGGTGTTTCCGGAAGGCGGCGCGAATCTCCTCTATTCCCGGTTCGATAATCCCGATTACCGGGACTGAGCCTGACCGGGCGAATTCGGTCTCCGGGTAAACGGCAGACAGCGTGTTGCAGGCAATAACAATCGCGTCCGGAGCATACTGGGCGGTTATGGCATCCAGGGCGCGGGAAAAAACCAGGCTGCGTTGCGCGTTCGTTGCCAGGTGCTGATAACCCCGCTCCGCCGCCGGACAGCAATTAAAAAACACCAGTTCGATTTCCCGGAAATAACCGCCCGACTTCAGCCGTTCGGCCAGCATTGCGCCGATCGCCAGACCGCCCAGGCCGGAATCGGTGGTGATGATCTTGATTTTATCCTGTAAAGCCTTCGTCTGCATCCGTCTGTCCTATCTCAGCAGCGCCGGCATGAGCCGGATAACCGCGGCCCGGGCCAGATACCCCAGAACCAGCGCCGTCAGAAAACTGATCAAGGTTCCGATCAGAACGTATTCCGCGGTTTTCCAGTTTTGTTTGATCTCACCGAAACGCAGGATGGATTTGGCGGCGGCAATCAGGCCGATCACTTCCGGCATGTTGAACAGGACGAGGAAAAAGATCAACGCCCGTTCCAGGTTACCGATCAGCTTGCCGCCGTTTTCCAGACCGTCTATTTTCAGATGGTTTTTACTGATTATATCCCGGGTGATGAAGCCGATGACATGACCGGCGAAACAGGTGGTCAGAAGAAACAGGGCGAGCAGCAGGAAGATCGCCAGTTTCAAATTCCCGCAGGGCGAAACCGGAAAGAATAATAACCGGCCGTTGAGTTCCAGAATTCCCCATAATGATAAAATATGCGCCGCCTGATCCCCCAGAAAAAACCAGACCTGATTATGATGTTTTCCAACCAGTGCCGTTTTCACCCGATCCAGCAGAAAATGAACTGCAAATACCAGCGCAATCAGCCCGCAGGCCTGCCATTGCCACAGAAACAGCCAGCTTACCCCGGCATGGATCAGCGCATGAACCAGCAGACCGGAGTTGCGGCGTTTCCACTTCACCAGCCCGTCGGTTTGCAGCACGAAATCCGCCGTCAGATGCGCCGTTACCAGAATCAGAAAAATGTTGAAACCGCAGTGATAAAAAACCATGCTACATCTCTGTCAGTTTAATTTATGCAACCTCTGCCGGTTGCTTTTTACAAATGCAACCTCTGCCGGTTGCTTTTTACAAATGCAACCTCTGCCGGTTGCTTTTCTTCTGCTGCCAAAATCTCCGCAATCAAAGACCATTTCCCGCGTCTGAGCTGTTTAGCCGTATTTTGCCTGCTTCCGCCGGTTTCGGATGCTATTTCGTGCTGGTTCAAACCCTTCAGTGCTCCGTATATCGAACCGGCTATGGCAGGAGTCCAATTATCGGCAACGGCCGTCAGCGCGGCAAAGGTCAGGACACGGTAAATATTTTTGTCGCTGAGCCGCCAGAGGGGTTTGTCTTTTTTTATTTTTATATTCTCGATTGCGTTGAGTACCCGGCCGGATTCGGTGAACGCCGCGCCGTTGGACAGACTGATATTATCGTAATTAATGGTTTTGACCGGGCCCGCAGCCGCTCCGATCCGCGAATTGTTGACCCGGCGCATTTTCAGGCCGGAAGCGATGAATAACAGCAGTCTCAGGGAATAACGGGGGCGGGCGAGTAACAATTGCCAGCCGTCACCCCGGAAAAACGCCGGTTCGCCGATTATCGCCCGCGGATAAAGCGCCTTGAAGTCCGCAACAATGTCTTCCAGGGCTTTCCGGGCGGCGGCGAGTTGTTCGGCGTTCAGCTTTGACGATTCGATGATGTCTCCGGTCAAAACCGCATATTTTTGGTTACTGCCCATGATAACCGCCTCTTATTGCTATATTGGAAGGATGTTTGTCATACCTTAATCCCTGCCGGGACTTATTTCAATAAGTGAATCTCTAATAATCGGCTTTCGAAAACAGAATAGCTGACCGGACGACACTGACAAAAATCGCCGTTATTGAAAGAACAGTGTTTTTCGTCCGGCTCGCACGCTCAACATCCGGAAAAAAATACGCTCCGCTGATTTTTCCGGACATCGCTTAGCGAGCGCGGTACTTTCTCAAGCGCAACAAGTTGCGCATAAATTTCGCCCGTTGGAGACGGGCGACCAGCGCTTTGACTTCGCTACGCTACGTCTCAGCCTGCGCAAAGTCGGCCGCTGGACCACCGACCAGAACAAGTTCTGGACTATGTTATTTTCTTACTTTTGGTGGTGCCGTCTGACCGCTTGGAAACCGGATTTTACCGCCGTCCGATTACCAGCGTGTAAACGGCGCTGACTCCCGAATTTTCAAAGGCGGCGGCCGCCGCCGTCAAAGTTGCTCCGGTGGTCATGACGTCGTCAACCAGCAGGACCGTTTTACCGCCCAGGTCAAGGCCTGATTTCAGTGCGAAAGCCCCGGACAGGTTTTTGAACCGTTGTTTCCGGTCCAGCCGGGCCTGCTGCCGGGTACGCCGAATGCGCCGCAGGGCCGTTTGTAAGGGAATCCCGGTCAAACGCCCTAACTCCTCGCAAAATAATTCCGCCTGATTGTAGCCGCGCGTAAAACAGCGCGTCCAATGCAGCGGCACCGGGATAATCAGGTCGATTCCCGGATTCTCTTTTTCCAGCAGTTCCGCGGCCAGGGCGGCGAACGGCCGCGCCAGTTCCGGGCGGCCGTAAAACTTGAACGCGTAAACCAGCTGCTGTCCGGCGCCGCGCAGGTCGAACAGCGCGAAAGCCCCGTTCCGGGGACGTTTTTCGAATTCCATGCATTTCGTACAGTAATCCAGCACGCCGTCCAAAGTTCCGCCGCATCCCGGACAGCGCGGGGATTGTATTGTCCTCAGTTCAGCCAGGCATTCGGCGCAGAACAGATTCTTGCCGCCTCCGGCCGGCCCGCCGCAGGCCAGACAGGGAAACGGGCAGGCGAGTTCCGGCGCCGCGCTTAAAATCCGTCCGATTCGTCGTTTAACCGTCAAATTACGCTCCATTTATTGCCGGGGGTATTTTGCACTTTCTGTTTTTAATGATTATATTAGTTTAAAATAGCCCGAAAAACCAAAAACACCGGCGCTTAAGCAATATTTTTTTGAATTTCAACCGAGGTTACCGATGCTTTCAGACCGAGATTATATGAACCGGGGCGGCGGACGGCGTCCACGACAGGTCAACTATGAAGAAAATCCCAATATGTGCGTATATATCCTGATCGCGATCAATGCGCTGGTTTTTTTCACGGTTCCCCCTGGCCTGGATCTGTACCGCCGCCTGGCGCTCAGCTCAATGGGAATAAAAGCCGGCATGTACTGGCAGATTGTCTCCACCATGTTCATGCACGGCGGGTTTATGCATATCCTGTTTAACATGTGGGGCTTGTATCTGTTCGGAACGCTGATTGCGCCGCATCTCCGTACCGTCCGCTTTCTGGTGCTGTATTTTCTCAGCGGGATCTGCGGCAGTCTGCTGTGGCTGGCGTTCAACTGGAATTCCCCGGCCTATGTCGTAGGCGCCAGCGGCGCCCTGTTCGGCATTCTGATCGCCACTGCCATGCTCGAACCCGACCGGCAGTTCATCATCCTGCTGTTTCCGGTGCCGATGAAAGCCAAAACCCTGGTGGCGATTTATGCGGTGGTGGAAATTCTTTCCGTCCAGGGATCGTCCGGCAACGTCGCGCATCTGGCCCACGTCGGCGGTCTGATCGGGGGTTACCTGTATATCCGGCTGTTCTGTTCCGACCTGATCGCCTGGGAACCGCTCGGCTTCCTGTTTCCTCATCAAAAAAGCCGCTCCCGGTCCGGACGCGGCAGTTGGACGATAAACACGCCGCCGCTTTATTTTACCGGAAAGACGGAATTCGATTTCGACCGGCATTTGCGCGACCCGGACGCGGCGGTAACCCAGAAAGAACTCGATTACCTGCTCGACAAGGTGTCGCGGGAGGGTATCAACAGTTTGTCCGAGGCCGAAATGGCGACGTTGCGCAAGGCTCGGGAGCAGATGCGGCAGCGATAAAGGCTGCGGAAGCCTGAAATGATGCTTGCTACTAAACTTTTCGATTACGAACTGCCGGAAAAACTGATCGCCCAATACCCGGCCGCCCGGCGCGACGCTTCCCGGATGCTGGTGATGGACCGGCAAAGCGGTGATTGTGAAATCCGGCCGTTTACGGATATCGTCGATTTTCTCGAACCCGGCGACGGGCTGGTTTTCAACGATACCCGGGTCATGAGCGCCCGGATGTACGGTCTTAAAAACGGTACGCCCGGTTCGGCGGAAATCGAACTGTTGCTGATCGCCCCCCTGGACGAAGCGCGTCAAACCTGGAACGCGCTGCTGAAACCCGGCAAACGGGTGCGTCCCGGCACCAGGATCGGACTGCTGTATCGGGACGGCAAACTAAATGTGGGCGATGACTGGGCGGAAGTAATCGAAAAGCGCGGTGACGGTACTTACGTGATCCGTTTCGATTCTGCCGGCCACGACCGCTTGCAGGAGCTTTACGGTCATATGCCGCTGCCGCCCTACATCCGCCGCCGCGATGAAAACGATGACCTCGAACGCTACCAGACTATTTTCGCCCGGGAACAAGGGGCGGTGGCCGCGCCTACGGCGGGGCTGCATTTTTCCCCTGAAATTCTGCGGGCGGTGGCCGCCAAAGGCGTATTTCAGGCCGCGGTAACCCTGCACGTCGGGCCGGGTACGTTTCGCCCGGTAAGCGTCGAAAACGCTCTCGAGCATAAGATGCACCGCGAAAATTTCAGCCTTTCCGCGCAGGCCGCGGCAACGATCAACACCGTTCACCGGACCGGCCGCAAAATCCTGGCGGTCGGCACCACCACCGTCCGTGTTCTCGAAAGCTGCGTTCGGGGCCGCGAAGTCATCGCTCAAACCGGCGGCACGGATATTTTTCTCCATCCGCCTTACCGGCCTCGGGCCGTGGAGATGCTGCTGACCAATTTTCATCTGCCGAAGAGTACTTTACTGATGTTGGTTTCGACCTTCGCCGACCGCGAAAAAATATTAAACGCTTATGAAATGGCCAAAAAAGCTGAAATGCGTTTTTACAGCTATGGCGATTGCATGCTGCTGAAATGAGAATATATTGGGGGTGTGTCAAAAATAACATGAAAAAAAATGAAAAGGCGGATGCAACGCCTCGGTGATCCAACGGCCGAAAACGTTGGTCGCTCATTTCCAATGAGCGAAAGTATTACACGGCTTGCCGCGCCCGAACAGTACCGCTCTCGAAAAGCGATATTTTCAAAAAAAGAACGAAGTGTTTTTTTGAAAATGTTGAGCGTTCGAGCCGGATTCGAACGCATAACGTTACTTTATCGCCACTTCCTTGTCAAGGCGGAGGCAATGCCTCATTTATAGTTCGGCATAAAGCCGCTTCTTGCAGTCGCTGTTTATACGATTTTGGCCGTTGACAAAAAAGCGGCAATAAAGTGAACCGGATAGTGTTCTGAAAAACAAAAAAGCTTTTGTTTTTCGGTCAGCAAAATGAGGAAAACGGAAAGATTTACGCAATGAGCTAATAATTAACAACATAAATGGGAAATTGTGGCTAGATTTTGACAGAACCCTATTGGAAAAAAGGATAAAATTATGTTCAAGCCGGTGGCAAACAAACGGATTTACCAGCAGGTGGTCGATCAGATCCAGACCATGATTCTCGACGGCCGCCTGAAGGCCGGCGACAAACTGCCCGCCGAACGCGACCTGACGGAACTGTTCCAGGTCAGCCGGACCTCGATCCGCGAGGCGGTCAGGGCGCTTGAGATTCTCGGCCTGGTCGAATGCCGCCAGGGCGGCGGCAATTTCATCCGGAAGGAATTCAATACCGGCCTGTTCGAACCGCTTTCCATCATGTTCAAACTTCATAACGGCAGCGCCCTGGAATTATTCAAAGTCCGAAAAATGCTCGAAATCGAGGCCGTCTCACTCGCCGCCGGCCAGATAACCGCCGGACAGCGCGCGGAATTAAAGGCGGTTATGGAAGAACTGGCGGCCGCGGAAAAGGAAGAAGACAAAGCCAAACTTGACGCCGAATTTCATTTCCGGATAATGGAGGCTTCCGGAAATTACCTGCTGCAATGCTTTTACAACGCCGTTTCCAGCCTGATGCAGTCATTTATCGGCGACGCCCGGAAAATCTTCCTGAAAGCGGAAAAAATGAGCATCCTCGCGGAACTCCACCGCGAAATATGTAACGCCGTCGTTTCCGGTCAGGCCGCCCCGGCGGTCGCAGCCATGCGCAAACATTTCGATTTCGTTATTGACAATCTGGAAAAATGAAGTATTATATTCAATATAATTGGTCATACCATTATACCATTAAGCCGAATAACCGGGAATACCATGGCGAAAATATCGATACCGTACGCGAAAACACATTTGGAAGCAGTAATTCCGGATGCGAATCTTAAGGGCGTTTTTACCGCGCGGCAGCTTCGGAACGACAGTTCCCTTACCCAAAGCGAGCTCGTCCGGCAGGCGCTGCAGAACCCGGTCGCTTCTCCCCGGCTGGCGGAATTGGCCAAAGGCAGGAAAACCATGCTCGTCATCACCAGCGACCATACCCGGCCGGTACCCAGCAAAATCATCATGCCGCTGATTCTGGAGGAAGCCCGGCGCGGCAACCCTGATATCCGAATAACTATCCTTGTCGCTACCGGTTTTCATCGCGCGACTACCCGCGCCGAGCTCGTGGCCAAACTCGGGGAGGAAATCGTCAATCATGAACATATCGTCGTTCATGATTCCCTCGATAAAACCGCGCTGGTAAAGCTCGCCCCGCTGCCTTCGGGCGGGGAGCTCTGGCTGAACCGGCTCGCGGTTGAAACTGAACTGCTGATTGCGGAAGGTTTTATCGAGCCGCATTTTTTTGCGGGTTTTTCGGGCGGCCGCAAAAGCGTGCTTCCCGGCGTTGCCGGAGCGCAGACCGTTTTGGCCAATCACTGTGCCGAATTCATCAACAGCCCCTATGCCCGGACCGGGATATTGGAAAACAATCCGATCCACCGCGATATGCTTTTCGCCGCCCGGCAGGCCAAACTCGCGTTCATTGTCAATGTGATCATTGACGCCGACAAAGCTATTGTGAAGGCTTTTGCCGGGGACTGCGAACGGGCGCACCGGGCCGGCTGTGCATTTCTGGAACAGCGCGCCCGAATCGAAGTTCCGCCGGTTGACATTGTTCTCACTTCGAACGGCGGTTATCCGCTTGACCAGAACATCTACCAGGCGGTGAAGGGTATGACCGCGGCCGAAGCCGCCATTCGGGACGGCGGCGTAATCATTATGGTCGCGGCCTGTAACGACGGCCACGGCGGGCAATCGTTTTTCGATAATCTGGCGCAAGCTGCGAGTCCGGCCGCCCTGCTGGCGGAAATCGCCAAAGTCCCGCGTCATCAAACCGTGCCGGATCAATGGGAATTCCAGATTCTGGCGCGGATTCTCAGCCGCTGTAAGGTGATCCTGGTTACCGACCAGTACGATCCCGAAATGATAAAAGCCATGCATATGGAACCCGCTTTTACTATTCAGGAAGCCCTTGCCGGAGCATTTGGGTTAAAGGGAAAAGACGCCGCAATCGCGGTAATTCCGGATGGCGTTTCCGTCATCGTGAGCCAGGGACGAAAATGAACATTACGGTTTGCATTAAACAGGTGCCCGGAACTTCTGAAGTGGAAATCGACGAAAAGACCGGAGTACTGAAACGCGAAGGGGTCGATTCGAAAATGAATCCGTTCGACCTGTTCGCCGTCGAGTCCGCCCTGCGGATCAAGGCGGAGCGTCACGCGCAGGTCAATGTGCTCTGCATGGGGCCGCCGCAGAGTATCGAGATAATAAAAGAAGCCTATATGATGGGAGCGGATACGGGAGTTCTCCTTTCCGACCGGCGCTTCGCGGGAGCGGATGTACTGGCTACGGCTTATACGCTGTCCCAGGGAATCCGGAAATGCGGTCTGCCCGACCTGATCATCTGCGGTAAACAGACCACCGACGGCGATACCGCCCAGGTCGGTCCGGAAACGGCGGAGTTCCTGAATATTCCGCACGTGGCCAATGTCCGTAAAATCATCGCGGTGGGCGAGCAGGACATTACCCTGGAAATGGAGCTGCCCTGCAGCGTGGAAATCGTCCGCGTCAAATATCCCTGTCTGATCACCGTCGAAAAGGATATCTGTCAACCGCGGCTGCCTTCTTTCAAACTGAAACTCGCCACTGCCGGCCGCGAAGTTGCGGTGTACGGTCTCGATGATTTTGCCGACCGGGATGAAACCCGTTACGGCCTGGCCGGTTCGCCGACCCAGGTGCGCCGGATTTTCCCCCCGGAGACCAATACCGCCCATGAACTCTGGGAGGGAGACGGCAAAAACCTTGCAGCCCGGCTGTTCGAATGCCTCGAAACCGGAAAATTCATAACCCGGGAATGAATTATTATGGCAGTGATCAGAATTCATCAGGAAAAAGCGCCCGGCCATGACGGTATGATTAAACTGTGTCCGTTCGGCGCGATCGAATCATCCGGCGGCCGGCTGCAAATCAACGCGGCCTGTAAAATGTGCCGGATCTGCGTGAAAAAATATCCCGAAGTCTTTGAATTTATCGAATTCGGACCACCGGCGGCGGACAAGAGTTTGTGGCGGGGAGTCGCCGTTTACATTGACCACGTCGAGGGCGAGATTCATCCGGTCAGCTTCGAACTGCTCGGCAAAGCCCGGGAACTCGCAGTGAAAGTCAGCCAGCCGGTATACTGCCTGATGGCCGGTTATAGCCTCAGCGCTAAAGCCCGCCGGGTGCTTGAATATGGCGCGGACGAAGTATTCGTTTACGATCAGGCGGAACTTGAACATTTCAAAATAGAACCCTATACCGCGGTTATGGAGGATTTCATCAACCGGGTTAAACCGGCGGTGATGCTGGTCGGAGGCACTGCGGTCGGCCGGTCGCTGGCGCCGCGGGCGGCAGCGCGGTTCCGTACCGGGCTGACCGCCGACTGCACTTTCCTGGATATTCGCGCCGACACCGATCTCGACCAGATCCGGCCGGCCTTCGGCGGCAATATCATGGCGCATATCAATACCCCTAACCACCGGCCGCAGTTTGCCACGGTACGCTACAAGATTTTTTCCGCCCCGGAAAAATTAAACGTTCCCCGGGGACGGTTGACCGCCTGCCGCGTCGAAACGTCAAAATTGACTTCGGCCATCGAAGTACTCGAAATCAGTAAAAAAGCCCGCGAAACCGGCATCGAAGATGCGGAAGTCATCGTCGTCGCCGGTCGCGGCTTAAAAAAACCGGAAGACCTGGCGCTGATCTACCGGCTCGCGGATTTCCTCGGCGCTCAGGTGGCCGGAACGCGGTCGCTGATCGAAACCGGCTGGCTCGATCCCAAACGCCAGATCGGGCTGAGCGGCAGAACGGTAAAACCGAAGCTGATCATTACCTGCGGCGTTTCCGGCGCGATCCAGTTTGTGGCGGGCATGAGCAATTCCGCGTTAATCGTCGCGGTCAATACCGACCGGAACGCGCCGATTTTCAAATATGCCCATATTGGCATCGTCGGTGACCTTTACGAGCTTCTGCCGGAACTCAACGCCCTTATCGAAAATTCCAGGAAACCCAAATGAATTACGCTGAAATCACCCGCGAGGATATAAGTTTCCTCGAAGCCGTCTGCGGTAAAGACCGGGTATGCTGCGGTAGCCGGATCAATGAAGACTTCAGCCATGACGAGCTTTCCGGCATCAGCCGTTACCCTGAAGTGCTCGTCCGGGTAACCGAAACCGGGGAAGTGGCAGAAATAATGAGCTACGCCAACCGGCGCCGGATTCCGGTGACTCCCCGCGGCCAGGGCACCGGGCTGGTCGGCGGTTCAGTGGCGATTTACGGCGGAATAATGCTGGATCTGACTCCGATGAACAGAATTCTTGAACTCGACCAGGAAAACCTCACGCTTACCGTCGAGCCCGGCGTTCTGCTGATGGAAATATCGAAATTCGTCGAAGCCCGTGAGCTTTTCTATCCTCCCGACCCCGGCGAAAAAAGCGCCACCATCGGCGGCAATATCAATACCAACGCCGGCGGCATGCGCGCCGTCAAGTACGGGGTTACCCGCGATTATGTCCGCGGACTGGAAATCGTCCTCGCCGACGGCGAAATCATGCAGCTGGGCGGTAAAGTCGTCAAAAACAGTTCCGGCTACAGCCTTAAGGATCTGATCGTGGGTTCGGAAGGGACGCTTGCGGTCGTAACCCGGGCCGTTCTGCGGCTGCTGCCGCTGCCGCGAAAGACCGTCAGTCTGCTTATCCCTTATCCCGATCTGACGCGGGCCATCGAAACGGTGCCGCTGATCATCAAATCGAAATCCATTCCCACCGCCGTCGAGTTCATGGAACGGGAAGTTATCCTGGCGGCCGAAGATTTTCTGGGCAAGGCGTTTCCGGACAGTTCCGCCGCCGCTTATCTGCTGCTGACTTTCGACGGCAACAGCCGGGAAGAAATAGAACAGGCCTATGAAAAAGTCGCTCATATCTGCCTCGGGCACGGCGCGCTGGACGTATTTATTTCCGATACCCCGGAGCGAAACGAGGCGATCTGGACGGCGCGGGGAGCGTTTCTGGAAGCGATCAAGGCCTCCACCACCGCCATGGATGAATGCGATGTGGTTGTTCCCCGCAAATGCGTCGCCGATTTTATCAAGGACATCAAACGCCTGCAGGATGAATTCGGCGTCAGGATAATGAATTTCGGGCACGCCGGGGACGGCAACCTGCACATTTATATTCTCAAAGACGCCTTGGAGGAAAAAGTCTGGGTGCAGAAACTTGAGGCGGTTTTCAATAAAATGTATGCCCACGCCGATTCAATGGGCGGCCTGGTTTCCGGAGAACACGGCATCGGCTATGCCAAAAAGCCTTTTCTCGAAAAATCAATGGGACATTCGGGTATGGAGCTTCTGAAACGGATAAAACTGGCTTTTGACCCGAACAATATTCTCAATCCCGGAAAGGTTTGCCAGTAAAACGTAATACCGATTTGCAACTTGGTTTCCGCCCCGGCCTATATTCTTTTGTTTTCGGTTACGCTGCGAATCGATAAAAAAGCGTTTTTTTTTGGTTCATCGCAGGAAATTTTCCAATTACGAGCTAAATTATAGGTTTCCGGATCGTTTAAAGCAGGTTTTTATTTTTTTATCGATACTGAATAAAACAGGAACAAAGGATCGGCCATGGGTAACCTGAAAAAGAAACGCCGCAAAAAGATTGCCAAACATAAGCGGAAGAAACTGCTGAAGGCAATGAGGCACAAGACCAAATAGTTGTTAAGTTAAAACGCAAAAGTATCTCTAACCTAAATACGGTGCATTTGAAGAATAATGCTACCTGAAAATAAGTTTGACCGCTTATTATGAACATCCCTCTGTTTCCGGCAGCAGGGATGTTTGTTTAACTTGGAAATTGCACGAGGCTGTGTGCCGTGGGCGCGAGGCGCGCGAATGAAGCTGTGATAACCGCAGCGAATTCAGCTTAATGAAGCTGGCCCGGCGCAATGCCGAAGCCCCCGGAAGGGGTGATAGTAGATGAAAAAAGTAAAAATTTATCTTGTAACTGATTTATCATTAGAGGGGTAACTGATAAAATTTAAAAATTTCATGCAATTTGCAGGTTAAGGCGGGGCGGTAACCGATGAAAACAATTATTTATCTGTATCTGTTTTTTTTAAGCTCGGTTATTTGTCTGTCCGCTATGGAAATTGGTATCGATACCGACCCAGCCGATACCCGGGCGGCTTCAATAACTCCCCGGCTCTCGGCTGGCGAGGAAGCGGATATTACCGGATTAAGTCACTTCGGCGCCTCATTGCTTATAAAAGACGTCTCGCACGCTTCCGATCACCTGCTGGCGGCACTGGCAGAAAATCCGCATTCATCCCGGATTCTGGCCTTTCTGCTGGCGAATTTTCGCAACTACCAGGTTCCGAACCGGCAGCTTACTGCTTTTATCGCCGTTGCTCGGGTCAATCCGCGGGCGTTACCGCTTAATATCGCCGCCCTGACGCTGGCTGATTACGTTAAACCGTCAAGCGGCAGTACGCTTGACTTAAAACAGCGGCTGGCCGAAAATTGCGTTGCCGCTAATGATCCGGATACTTTTGACGAAATCCAGTTTGACTTCTTCCATAAGCTGGTGAAAATGCTGAGCGCGATTTATCTCCAGCGTAAACAATATGCCAAGGGGGATGAATTGTTTGACCGGCTCTTTACCTGCCCCAAACTTTATCAGCACGATATTTTTCTGCAGCAGGCAGTGATTTTCTATGCGCAGGCGGCTCTGGATGCCGATAAATCGCGCAGGTTTTTCTGGCTGCTGCCCAGTCCGGCCAGCCGTTACGCCGCACGAAAACAGGAATTACTCCAACTGCTGTACGCGCGATCGAATAAAACCGCCGGAATCGAACAGTTGATAAAACACCTTACTTTGCTGCAAAAGCTGAAGCTGTTCGATGAAGCGAAAAGCCTGTTATTCGAACAACTGGCGAAACAACCGGCAAAACTTGTCCTGCAGGTTGCGCTCGCTGAATTGTTCAGCAAGCAGGAAAAATATTCGCTTGCCGCTGCGGTGTGGAAAAAAATGGTGAAAAATAATCCGAAAAATGAACTCTTCCGGCTCAAACTCGCGGAAAATGCGTTTCGTGCCCGATTATATTCCCTTGCCGTCGAAAACTACCGGTTGGTGTTGCAGGCCTCTCCCCCGGATAAGGCGGTTCCGATTGTTTTCATGCTTATTCTCAGCGAACTGCAGCTTGGGGAGCCGGAAGTTGCCCGGGAACTGCTGAATATGCTGCCTCACGCCCCCCGGTTCATGGAACTCCGGGCGCGGGTGCTGAGTGCCGCAGGCAACGATAAACAGGCTTTTGAAATCCTTTCCGCACTTATTTTGAATTCTCCGCGCCGCGTGGACAAGCAGCTTTATCTTTTCTGGCTGGCACTCGCGGTCCGGACTCAGTCTCCCGAAACCCAATGGGACTGTCTGAAAACCGCGAAGGAAAACCTGGATTTGAAAGATGTTGACGTGGCGAATTCGATCGGTTATACTTATGCCGATCTCAACCGGAACCTGCCGGAAGCCGAAAAGCTCATTGTTTATGCCTGCGGTCAAAAACCGGAACGTCCCGAATACCTGGACAGCATGGCGTGGATACTTTTCCGCCTGCGCCGGTTTAAACCGGCCGCAGTTTATATCGAAAAAGCAATTGCCCGGGACGGCGCCTATCCCAATGCCGTTCTCGCCAGCCATGCGGGGGATATTTTCAATGCCCTCGCTGACCGGAAACAGGCCTTGCATTATTGGCGTCTGGCCCTGAAAATATTCTGCTTCGATCTGAACAGGAATGACGTAATCAACAAGATAAAACAACTTGAAAGGCAATAACCCTATTTTTTCATTCATCTTATTCGGCTATGGATAAATTTCTTGAACTTCTACCCTATTCCGGCAAAGCGGTCATTTCAGTTTTCCTGGTGGCTCTCGCGGGGGTCTTTATCGTCCGCAGTAAAATCGCCAGTCAGGAAGCATTGCGTCTCCTGGGACGGCTGGCGGTTTACCTGTTTCTGCCCTGTTTGCTTTTCCACAAAATTGCGGCGGCGATATCCCCGGAACAATTACGGGAATACTGGATTTTTCCGGTAACCTGCATCCTGTACATAAGTCTGGGACTGCTGTTGGGCCGGCTTACCGTCATGCTTTGCAAACCGCGCCCGGAAATGAAATCCGGCGTTATCGCCGCAATTGCCTTCAACAATTCCGGCTATATTCCCATTTCGCTGGTTGTTGCCATAACGGCTGTTTTTCCGGCCTTTGTTAATGATCCCCAAGCTGCCGACCAGGCCATTGCATTTGTATCGATATATCTGCTCGGTTATTCCCCGCTGCTTTGGACCGTCGGTTATTCGCTGATCAGCGGCCGGAAACTGTCGGATTTCAGTCTGAATAAGTTGTTTACCCCCCCAGTTATAGGTATGCTGACGGGAGCGGCAGTCGGATTGATCCTGCCGTTAAAGGCGATGCTGTGTTACCCGGCCGGGTTACTGAACCCGGTATACAATGCGGTCGGCGTCATTGGTGAGGCGACCGTGCCTTGTGTCCTGGTATTCCTCGGCGGCTGTTTAGCCTCCGGGCCGGTGCGCGGAGTGATCAATAAGCGCACCATCTTCAGCGTTATCCTGATAAAATTAATAATTTTTCCGGCGATCGCCCTCGGTTATGTTTGGCTGTTGCGCTACTCAGGCGTCTTGCCCGCCAGCCTGCTGGCCTCTTTGGTGCTGGTTATCGAAGCCGGAGTTCCCACCGCGAACAACCTGGTGGTCATGGCCACCGTAACTAATCCCGGGATTGAGAACGGGATGGCGACGCTTATTTTCTGGACTTATCTTGCCTCGATCATAACTCTGACCTTCACTGTTCTAGCGGCCGCGTGGGTTTTCGGGGCGTAAACTATTCAGTCGATGCTGAAAAAGCCTTAAGGTTTTTTCACAGGCCGGGTTGATTTTTCCGGAAATCATGTTCAGTTATAAGCGGTCAGGCTTATTTTCCGGCGGCGTTTTAACGGCTTTCAACTCTGAAGTGCGGGGACGGGGATGGCTAAAACGATCATTCAGTCACTATGGATCGGCGGTGAATTGTCCGCAGTCGAACAGCTCTGCATCGCGTCATTTCTGCGCAACGGGCATGAATTTCAGCTGTATGCTTATGGTGAAGTTGCCGGAATCCCCGAAGGAACGGCAGTAAAAGACGCCGGCGAAATCATTCCGGCTGATGAGGTGTTCATGTACAGCACCGGGACCTACGCCATTTTTTCCGACTGGTTTCGCTGGGTGCTGCTGTTCGAAAAAGGCAATTTCTGGGCAGATATGGATATAATCTGCCTGAAACCTTTTGTTTTCGATACGGAATTGGTATTCGGTCTCGAGAGGATGGGAAGCGCCGCCATCGGCGTCCTGGGATTTCCGCCCGGCCATGAATTATGCGCCTTCATGCGGGACATCTGTGCCGATCCCAATAAACTGCTTCCCTATGATTCCTTCTCCCGGAAACTTAAAAAGCTGCGACGTCGATTAATGCGGCGCGGCCGGCAGAATGTCGGCTGGGGTGAAGCTGGCGGCCCACCCGGCTTCACCCGCGCCCTCAAATATTTCAGTCTCCTGGATCAGGCCAAGCCTTTTACTTATTTTTATCCCATTCCGCATTACAACTGGAATACGGCGTTCGATGAAACTTTTGCCGATGACCCGGACTTGTTTTCAACTACTTACGCAGTGCACCTGTGGAATGACATGATGCGGCACCAGCCGGGTTTCGACAAGAACGCCGCATTCCCGAAAAAATCGCTGTTTGAGCAGTTGAAAGCCAGATACCTCCGCTAACGGCCGGATATTTCACGAGACTTTTTTCACCACCAGCCGCGGCGGCTGCAGCAAGCCGCAGGGAACCAGGTTAAATTTTCCGGTGAATTCCTGATAATTGCGGGGTCCGGTCCAATGGGGCCATTTTTCCGTACCGAATAACGGCCCGTGGGAATTGCGGCGGCTGGAAAATACCTCGACCGTCAGGTCGTTATTGCCGGGTTCAAGGAAATCCGTGATGTCCAGTTCATTCGGCGGCCAGGCGATCACGCCCGCCTCGCTCCCATTCACCCTCAGCTTCACACAAACGCCGCCATATTCCGGCAACCGGACAAAGCTGCGTTCGTCCGGCTTCCGGGTATGGTAAACCGTACATTGATAAGCGGCCGCGCCGGAATAAAACGGCAGGCCCTGATTTACCCAGTCGCCGATTTTCAGCGTTTTTACCGGAGCGGTAAGCGTTTGCTTCAAGCCGTTGAATTCCGCCCCGAAATTGCCGAGCAGATAAATATATTCCAGCCCGGGATGAGCCGCCGAATATTCGCAGGTCAGGATCAATTCGTTCCTCCCGGAGCGCAGCCGGGCCGGATCGACGGCGAGTTTCCGCAGTGATTTATCGCACCACCAGCCGCAATCGTCATCCGGCATCAGTTCATGGCCGTTAAGAGAGATCGCAAACGTCTCCGGTCTTTCGAGCGCCAGGTAAAACGCGCCGGACGGCACCGTTTCACAGCAGAATTCATAAGTCAGTTTCACCGGTACCGTTTGGGCGGAAAGCCGTCCTTTCGCGGCCCACGGCTGCATCATCTGTCCGCCCCGGGGTTGAAGACCCAGTCGTTCCCGCACCTGCCGGTCAACGGTAAGAATATATTCCGGCCCCGCTCCGGCGCATCCCGCGATTTCAGCTTCGGCTACGGCCAGGGGCAATACATTGTCTTCCGAGAGAAAAATATCATACTTCCCGGCTTCGAGTACCGTTTCAGCTACCGTTTCAAGCCGCTCCGCAGCCGGCAGGGCCAGCGCTTCCGGATCGGAGGTAATCAGGAACAGCCGGCTGCCGATTGCCGGCAGGCCGGTCTTTATCCTCCAGCCCTCAGCGGTTCTTTCCGCGTTAATCAGGGCGGTTTCGCCCGTTGCCAGATCGACTTCCAGAACCCTCCCGGATTTGGCGGTTTTGATATTGACCGTCATTGCCGGTATCGCCCTGGTTCTCTCAAGCGCCAAGGTGGGATCGACCCGGTTGAAGTCAGGACGGCTTTCGTGCCCCGTGTTACAGATGAACAGATAGGCGTTATCGTCATCTTCGCGGTGGTGATACAGGGTGTTGAAAATCTCTTCCCCGCCGGCATCCGTTATGGATACCCGCCGCGCCAGCGCCGCCGCGGCGGCGGTCAATTCTTTCCCGATAAGATAATTATCACAACTGCGGGCAAATGATTCCATTGCCGCGGATTTTTCCCCGTCCACCCGGGAAGCCGGAGCACCGCAGAACATGACTGTGCCGCCTTGGGCCGCGAATTCAGCCAGCAGTTGGAGCGTGGAATTCCGGACGGTCAGCATTTCCGGCACAATAACGACTTTATATTCAGCTTCCTTCACCCTGAACAAAGTTCCCTCTACAGCGGCATGGCGGGCGAGGATATCTTCGTCACCATAATCAAAGTCAATGTTATCGCCCAGCAAACAATCCCGCAATTCGATAAATTTGCCGTCAAGATCCACTACCTCCCGGCTTTTTCTCCAGTCCTTGCCGATCATCGTCCAAGCCGATTCAACCGGATGAATGACCAGCACGTCGCGGATTTCCCGGCCCTTGGTCAGGGCCAGATTTATCCGGGCGAAATAATCCTCGACCTGGCGGTATTCCCGCCACCACGGCGACTGATAAAATATGCTCGCCGGATAATCGCGTTTGGCCTCGCCCTCCATGGTATACCAGGAAAGATGCTGGCAACGCAGATTGATCCCCAGAGCCGACTGCCAGTCGCCGACGGCCTTATGGCCGGCAAACGGAAAATCCCAGCCGGTGCAGCCGTAAGTCTCCGACAGCCGCCATTTGCAGTTAAACTGACGGGCGGCGGAACTGAGCTGTTTGGCGGTGTCATAAATCCGCCAATGTTCGGTAAGCAGATCGATTCCGGGCGCCTGCATATATTCATAGGAACGCATGCAACTGCCGACCATGTTGGTCTGGCTGCTCAGCGTATCTTCTTCCAGGAGATGGCCGGTACTGAGCAGATTATGTTCGGCACACCATTCGCCGATCTGCCGGGAAAAAGCTTCGACGAACAGATAAGTCAGACAGTCAATATAGTTGAGCTTCACTTTTGCCGCTTCGTTCCCGTCAGGGTAATAAAACAATTCCGGCAGATGTTCCAGCAAATCGTACCCGTAACGGGCCTTGAATATCTCCGGCAGTTTCACCGTCCAGGAGGAACCGTATTTGTGATCCGCCAACTTCTGCCATACCGCGCCGTAATTAGGTTCGTCGGTGAAGATTCCCGGAACCCGTTTGCCGAATTCGCTGCCGATTTCCTTCAGATACGCCTCATGGGTAACTTCGATGAACTTTTTCACCGCGTCATGATTCAAGGTATCCAGATAAGTCTGCCCGTTGTACCAGGGAGAAAGGACTTCCGGCTCAGCGTAAAAATGGATCAGAGTCCTGCCGGCGGGAATGGCGGCGGGAACGCGGTCGAACCGTTCAAAATTACGGACTTTTTTACCGTCGACCTCGGCCAGGAAAAATGCCAACGTTTCAGCCGCGGGGTTTACTTTCGTTACTTCATCAAGTTCCTCGCAGATGAGTTTCCAGGCGCGGAATTCCGGGTCGGCGGTCACCAACCCGCCCGCCGAGCCGGACGGCCAGCGGTCCTCGTCATAAAGCCAAGCCTGCATATCCAGTTTTTCGGCCTCGTCAATGCAGGCTTTGACGCATTCGAACCATTCCGGAGAAAGGTAAGCGGTTGCCAGGCCGACGCGTGAATGCATGAAAAAGCCGCCAAGCCCCATCCGATGCATAATCCTGATCTGACGGCGCAATTCCTCCGGTTCCAGTTCCCCGTTCCAGGCCCAGAACGGCGCGCCGCGGTACTTGCTGCCGGGATTGACGAATTCATTGATTAATTGCTTTATCATTGGGAAAACTCCAGTTTGTTTTTTACGGGTTATTATATAAATTTAAATGTTTTTACGATTTATACCTTGACAATTATTACAAAAACCAGCATTATTCTTTCAAAGGCTTTAATGGATGAATAATTATCTGTATTTTCAAGAACGGGGCGTTCCCATAAAAATCCACCGGCCGGGCCGGCAGGATAAACTGTCGCTGCATGCACACGATTTCCATGAACTGGTGATTGTTTTCGACGGTGAGGGTACTCATTATACCCTCGAGGAGAAATATCAGATCAGCCGCGGCGACATCTTCCTGATCAAACCCGATACTCAGCACGGTTATGACAATACCGAGAATCTTAAAATAATCAATCTGCTCTATCTTCCGGAATGCCTGAAGCTCGCTCTTTATGATCTGGGCAATTCTCCCGGTTACCATGCGTTTTTTGAAGTTGAACCGGCCCTGCGCCGCCAGCACGGCTTCAAGAGCCGCCTGCATTTGAACAGCGGTAAGCTGGAATATGTGATGAAGCTGGTCAATTCAATGGAAGGAGAACTCAGATCCGGCAGCCTGGGAGTATTGTTTATGGCGGTTTCGTACTTCATGCAGTTGATCGGATTCATCGCCCGCAGTTATACCAAAACGGAAATTCCGGAACAAATGGCTATCCTGAGTCTGGCGGAAGTGGTCGGTTATATCGAGGCCAATTACCGGTGCCGCATCACGATTGCGCAGCTGGCAAAGCAAGCCTCCCAGTCGGAAATGACGCTCTACCGGATGTTTAAAAAAGCCTTCAACCTGTCCCCGGTAAACTATCTCCTGTCCGTAAGGATCGCCGCGGCCCAGGAACTGCTGCTCAACAGCCGGCTGAACGTCTCGGAGATTGCCGGAGAAACCGGGTTTTCCGACAGCAATTACTTTTCCCGGATTTTCAGGAAAATGACCGGTGTCAGTCCCCGCTCATATCGCAAAAACAGGACAAATGAACGGTGAATACAGCAGAAAAAATACCGCCGGCTTATTCGGTGATAATTCCGGCCTGGAACGAGGCCCGGTATCTGCCGGCGACGCTGGAACGGCTCCGGACGGCAATGGCGGCGGTTTCCCTGGCCGGGGAAGTTATCGTGGTAGACAACAATTCCACCGACGCCACCGGGGAAATCGCCCGCGCCGCCGGAGCAAAAGTAGTGGATGAACCGTATAACCGGATATCCCGCGCCCGCAACACCGGCGGCCGGGCGGCAGCCGGAAAATTTCTGGTTTTTCTCGACGCCGATACCGCCGTCACTCCCGCGATTCTCCAGACTGCGCTCGACCGGCTCAACACCGGCGAATATTACGGCGGGGGTATAGCGGTCGGGCTTGATGCTCCCGTGCCGTTCCCGGCCCGCGCCTTTGCCGGGTTCTGGAATTTCGCCGCCGAACGGCGTAAATGGGCAGCCGGATGTTTCATTTTCTGCCTGAAAAACGCGTTCGAAGCCGCCGGCGGATTCCGCGAGGATATTTATGCCGGCGATGAAGTTTATTTTTCCCAGGCGCTCGCCCGCTGGGGACGAAGCCGAAAACTGAAATTCGCATTTATCCGGACGGAAAAAATAATTACCTCATCCCGGAAGCTCAGGGAACACTCGGTAGTCAAACTCATCGTGCTGATCCTGCTGCTCGGGATTTTCCGGCCGCTGCTCCGCTCGAAACGGCTGTGTTCGATCTGGTATCAGCGCGGTTAGCAAGATTGTTCCTTGAATATATTGAAGGATGAAATATGCTTTAATCGCATTTAGAGAGCGGTTTCTGAAGACCGATTTTTCAGGCTGGTGAAAAATTTTATAATTGTCGGGGCGCTGCGGGATCTGGTTTTTTTCACCTGGATCGTGCAGTTGATCGTGTCGATGCCGAATATTTCCGGCAGAAAATTCATTGCGGTTACGGCAATCGCATCGGCATTGCTGGCCTGCGCCGTCGATGAAGTAACTTCGATAATTTTTATTTCGAGTCTGATTTTTCAGGTCTGCGACCGGCTGAAACTCAACCCGACTCCTTATATATTGATTTGTGTATTAT
>JAQULZ010000023.1 GCA_028718375.1 Victivallaceae bacterium
CGTAACGAGAACATCATCCGGCAAAGCCGAAATTCAGGGCGAAGACTCGCGTATAGCAGTGCTATTGAAGAATTTTTCAAACAAATTGCCGGCAAAGTCGGGTATTTTTCGCAGTAGAAGGCATAAGTCCGACAGGCTGCTAGCCTGCTTTGCAGCCGGACAACCGTGGCAGGGGGTGCTTTTTTTTACGTTACGGAAGAGCTTTTTCCTTGATCATCTTACCTGTGATCCGTTATAAAAAAAGTTGTTTTTCCGCTCTTCCGGGAGAATTTGACTTGTCATGAGGTATTTTTTCAGCTAATGTTATGCAGGTGTATCTTTAACCAGAGAATAATCAAAGGTCAATTTTTCAGGGCATGAATTATCGCATCGAAATATCTCCGTTACGCCACTGGCGCGATTCCCGCGGCAGCAGCGTCCGCCAGCAAATTACCGATTTCCTGAATCTGAAAGTCGACGACGTCCGGACCCGGGATGTGTATACCGTCGCGGCTGACATTTCCGGAGCGCAGGCCGCCGCCGCCGCGGAAGCGCTGGCTAACCCGGTGTTGCAGCGGGGCGTAATCGGAGAAACGCCGCCGCCGGGAAATTGCCGGTTCCTGGTTTCGGTGGGCTTCAGGCCCGGCGTCACCGACAATGTGGGGCGTTCCGCAAAGGAGGCGGTCGGCGATATTATCGGCCGGCCGCTGCGGAATGAGGAGAAGATTTTCAGTTCCGTCGAGTATATGCTTTACGGGAACGATCTGGATTTTCCGACCGTCGAGCACATCGCCAAAGATTTACTGGCGAATGAACTGATTGAATCCATCCGGATTTTCACCGCCGCCGAACTGAAAGCCGGCATCCCGCTGAATCTGCCCGTGGTAACCGCCGCCGCCGGCGGCAAAGTCGAAACCTGCAATCTGGAGGTCTCGGATGAAGCACTTATTGAAATCAGCCGGCAGGGTATTCTGGCTCTGAGCCTGGATGAAATGAAGGCTATTCAGAATTATTTCCGCAACGCCCGCGGGCGCGAACAATACGGGCTGACCAATAATCCCACCGACGTCGAGCTCGAAGTGCTGGCTCAGACCTGGTCCGAACATTGCAAGCACAAGATTTTCGCAGCCGAAATCGACTACCGCGACGCTGAAACCGGCAAGTCGGAAAAAATCGTTTCCTGTTACCAAACCTATATCATGAAAAGCACCCGGGAAATCGGGGAGAAAATCGATTGGCTGGTTTCCGTATTTCATGATAACGCCGGAGTTATTGCGTTCAACGACCGGCTCGACCTGGTTTACAAGGTGGAAACCCATAACAGTCCTTCGGCCCTGGATCCGTTCGGCGGCGCGATGACCGGAATCGTCGGCGTAAACCGCGACCCCCTGGGTACCGGGCAGGGCGCCGACCTGCTGATCAATGTCTGGGGATACTGTCTCGGTTCGCCGTTCACCAGTCCCGACGAAGTACCGGCAGGGCTGTTGCATCCCCGCCGCCTCCGCGACGGCATTCACAAAGGCGTTATCGACGGCGGCAATCAGAGCGGCATCCCTTACGGGCTCGGCTGGGAATATTTTGACGAACGCTACCTGGGCAAACCCCTGGTTTACTGCGGCACCGTCGGGACTCTGCCTAAGCAAATCAACGGCCGCCGCGGCGCCGACAAATCCATCGAGCCCGGTGACATAATCGTCATGGCCGGCGGACGCATCGGTAAGGACGGAATCCACGGCGCTACCTTTTCCTCCGAGGAACTGCACCGGGACAGCCCGACTCAGGCAGTACAGATCGGCGACCCGATCATGCAGAAAAAAATGAGCGATTTTATTTACGAAGCGCGCGACCGCGGGCTGTACCGGTTTATCACGGATAACGGCGCCGGGGGCTTGTCGTCGAGCGTCGGCGAAATGGCGGAGGTCTGCGGCGGCTGCCGGATGGACTTGGCCAGGGCGCCGCTGAAATATGCCGGTCTGAATCCCTGGGAAATCCTGGTTTCGGAAGCCCAGGAACGGATGAGTTTCGCGGTTCCGCCGGAAAATATCGACGCATTCATCGCCCTGGCCAAATCCCGCGACGTGGAAGCGACGATCCTGGGCGAATTTACTCATAACGGTAAATTCCATGTCCTTTATGACGGCCGTACCGTGGCGCTGCTGGATCTCGATTTCATGCACCACGGTCTGCCGCGGCTGCGGCTCAAAGCCGAATGGATCAAACCGGAATTCGCCGAGCCGGAACTTGCCGGCCGGGACGGTTTCGCCGACCTGGAAACGATGCTCGAACGGCTGAATATCTGCTCGGATGAATACAAGGCCCGCCAGTACGACCATGAGGTAAAAGGACTGAGCGTGATCAAACCGCTGGTGGGCAAATGCCGGGACGTCATCGGCGACGCCACGGTTACCATGATCGAGCAACTCAGCACCGAAGGCGTAATCCTTTCCGCCGGCATTCTGCCGCGCTACAGTGAGCTCGACACTTATCACATGATGGCCTCAGTCATCGATCTGGCGATCCGCCGGATCATTGCCGTCGGCGGTAAAATGGAACGGATTGCCGGGCTCGATAATTTCTGCTGGCCGGACCCCGTTCAAAGCGACCGGACTCCCGACGGAACTTACAAACTGGCGCAGTTGGTGCGGGCCAACCAGGCCTTATATGATTATACCAAAGCTTTCCGGGTGCCGTGCATTTCCGGCAAGGACAGCATGAAGAATGACAGCACCCGCGGCGGCCGCAAAATCTCCATCCCGCCCACCGTCCTGTTCAGTGCCGTTTCGAAAATGGACGACATCCGCAAGGCCGTAACTCTCGACGCCAAATTCGCCGGAGACCGGGTGTATGTCATCGGCGCTACTGCCGCCGAGCTCGGCGGCAGCGAATATTACGCCATGCTCGGCGCCGTCGGCAACCGGGTGCCGAAAGTCGATGCCGATTACGCCAAAAGGATTTACACCGCCGTTGCCGCGCTTACCGAAGCGGAACTGGTTAATTCCCTGCATACCCCGGCCCTCGGCGGCCTGGGGGTCGCGTTCGCGAAAACCGCTATCGGCGGCCGACTGGGACTGAAAATCAATCTGGACCAAATCCCGGTTGCCGAACCCTGCGGCGCCGCACAGCTGCTGTTTTCGGAATCCAACAGCCGGTTCGTCATGACGGCGTCCCCCGCCAAAGCGGAACAAATCGAAAAACTGCTCGCCGGAGTGCCGTTCGCCCGGGTCGGGGAAGTTACCGCCGAACCGGTGCTCGAATTCCGCTGCGGCGGAACCGAAGCCGTCAAAATACCGCTTGCCAGACTTGTCACTGCTTATCAGGGAACCCTTAATCATATCTAACTTAAAGCAAAGCGAACCTCGGGA
This sequence comes from Victivallaceae bacterium, assembly GCA_028718375.1. Taxonomy (GTDB): domain Bacteria; phylum Verrucomicrobiota; class Lentisphaeria; order Victivallales; family Victivallaceae; genus JAHOYW01. The sequence continues at coordinate 3,342 of JAQULZ010000023.1, forward strand.
TATGACTGACGCCAGCAAAAGCGACCATGTGAAAAAAAAGCCGGGAAAAAAGCGGTCTAAGGAACATAATCCCATGACCACTTCCCAGGTTTATATGCGTAATATCGTCGATTTTGCGCTGTTGTCGCCGGATGAGGAAATCCAGTTAGCCGAGGCGATTCATTCCGGCGACCAGAAAGCCCACGATGAAGCTAAAGCTAAAATCGTGCGGGCCAATCTGCGGCTGGTGGTCAAGATCGCCAACGAATTCATGAACCGGGGATTGTCGAAACATGACCTGATTTCCGAAGGCAATATCGGACTGATGACGGCTTCGGAAAAATTCGACCCGAGCAAAGGCGCCAAGTTCAGCACTTACAGCACCTGGTGGGTCAAGCAGGCCATGCGCCGGGCGATCGCCGAGCAGAGCCGGACGATCCGAATCCCGGTCCAGTCGGTGGGTAAGATCAACAAAATCAAACGCGCTCAGCGCGAACTGAAAATCGAACTCGGCCGAATGCCGACCAATAACGAAATCGCGGAACGGTTGAATCTGAGTCTCCGCACGGTGGCTGAATTGCGGCACGCCAACCTGAACACTTCGTCGCTGAATGAGCCCATCGTGGACGGGGAAACCGGAGAAATGCAGGATTTCATCTCCGACAAACCCGAACTCTCACCCGATAACGTCCTGGGCGACGTCGAATCCATGAAACACCTTTACGTGCTGGTGGACCGGCTGAGCGAACGGGAAAAACAGGTTTTAAAAATGCGTTTCGGCCTGGACGGCAACCCCATCATGACGCTCGAAGACGTCGGAACAGCGGTCGGCTGCACCCGCGAACGGGTACGCCAGATCCAGAACAAGGCGATCAAAAAACTCCAGAACATGGGCGAACTTGCCCGGTTGCGTCCCCGCCCCAGAAAACCAGGTCAATGAACAGAATCTATCCCGAAAACAGCCTCATCCTGGCGCCGTTGTCCGGGTATACGGATTTGCCCTACCGGCGTTCCGCCCGGCGCTTCGGCTGCCGCTACTGTTTCACCGAAATGATCGACGCCGCGTCTCTGGCTTACGGTAACGCCGCCACCCGGCGGCTGCTGGATCGGGGCGCAGACGAGGAATGGCTCGGGGTGCAGCTGGTCGGCAGCCATCCCGAAAGGATCGGCCGGGCGGCGGAGATTCTGAATCAGCATGATTTCGATGTCCTGGACTTTAATCTGGGCTGTCCGGTAGCCAAGGTAGTCAAAAAAGGCGCCGGGGCGGTGCTGGGCGAAGACGCCGACGCGGCGGCGGCCGCCCTCGAACTGATCACTAACCGTTCCCGGCATCCGGTTACCGCCAAAATCCGGATTCTCTCCGAAACCGATCCCGAACCGACCCTGCGCCTGATAAAAAAGCTCATCGCGGCCGGAGCGCAGGCGATTACCGTTCACGGCCGGATCAGAAGCAAATTTTACTCCGGTCCGGTCCACTTCGACATCATCGCCGCCGCCCGGGAAACCGCCGGCGTTCAGATCATCGCCAACGGCGGCGTTACCGGGGCTTCGACTTATGCCGAACTGCGCGGGAAAACCGGCTGCGATACAATAATGGCAGCGCGCGGCGCCATCGGCAATCCGTGGCTGTTCCGCGAACTCGCCGCCCCGGAAAACTATTCCCCCCCTGCCCCGGAAGAACTGAGCGACGAACTGGAACGGCATCTCCGGGAAATGATGGCTTATTACGGCGAAACCCGGGCTTTGCGCGTGGGGCGCAAGGTGGTTCTGGATTATCTGCGCGGCCGCGGTTTTCCCGGACATCTCAAGGAACGCGGGACGGCTTTGCTGACCTCGGCCGACTTCGCCGAATTCATGAAACTCGTCCGCCAAGGCCCCGCCGCCCGTTACCGCCGGTGGCAGCGGGCCTATCCTGAAGCCGACCGCCGCTTAGCGTGAACCCTCCCAAGATGGGGATAATCGTAATTCCGGATTTGCAATTTCGTTCAGGCGGACAATATTGTTATCAGCTGGAATGTTTTTTCATAAAAAAGAGGATTTTAAAATGAACCTAAAACCGTTTCTGGCCAGTCTGCTGGTTTGCCGGATTGCCGTTCTCAGCGCCGGAACGCTCGTTTACAAGACCGGCGGCAAAGAGGAAGAACATACGGTTTCGAAAATAACGATTATTTCCATTGACAAAAAACTCATTACGGTAAAACACAATGACGGCATCCGGACTATCCCGCTGAATAATGTCGTCAGTTATTACGATACCGATATTTCATCCGGAGGAGAATTTGCCGACAACACCTGCGATTACAGCATTAGCATCAGAAAACTGGAAATGCCGGAAACCGGCTATACCATAAAAAGGGAAAAAAGCAGGAAATACAAAAAAGTGTCGAATTGCGAAATCGAGTTTTCCATCACAAAAAAATACGAAAAAGGCAAATCGAACAGCGTCCGGATGCCGTATTTTTATCTTTTTGTCCTGACCACCAGTACCGAAGCCTACGGCCGCCGCCCGATTTACACCTACTGCTATCCCGACGAAGCTAAAATAAGTTCAAAAACCTACGACGAAGCTAAAATCCTCGAAGCCGTAACCGCCATGAAGCGTTCCCGGATTTATTACAATTCCCGGTCCGATTTCGGAGCGAACGGAAAATTGAGTTTAAGCGGTGACTATAAACCGATCGAAATATCCTTAAAAGGCATCAGGGATCGAAGAATTATCGCCTATCACCTCGACGTCTGGGGCAAAAACAAAATCATTGCGACCAAAGACTGGCGCGATATCAGATACACCGTCGGCAGGGATTGGTGGAAAAGGTATTGATTTATAAAGAGCTTATCAACTAATAGAGGGAATACTATGATTTAGCGCCGGATAGATAGTCGCGCAGTCGAAAAAAATTGGGGATACTGGAGGTATCTACGATTTTTTTCGACAAGCGAATGGTTGTCCGCCGCAAATCAGAGTGTTTTCGGTTATTAGTTGATAAGCTCCAAGTTAAAACGCCAAAACACCTCTAACCTGAATAGGGTGAATTTAAACTTGAACCGCAACGAATAACGCGGTCTGAAAATAAGCTTGACCGCTTAATTCGCTTCAAATTGGAGATTGTTCCGGTGAAAATCAAGCTGTTAACGATCCTGATCGGCATAACCATGCTTTTAGTCTGGTGTTCATGCGGCAAGAAAAAGGAAATCGGCCCCCGTCCGGCACGACCGGTCAAATGGATCGTCCTGGGCGGCGACGAGGTGCATACGGGGATCAATTTACCCGGCGAAGTCCAGGCAACTCAGCGTTCCCACCTGGCGTTTCAGGTGCCGGGACAGATTATCGAACTGCCGATAATTGTCGGTCAACTGGTCAAAAAAGGCCAATTGCTGGCCCGGCTTGACGACAAGAATTATCTCAGCACCCTCAACAAGGCGCTGGCGGTAGAAAAAAAAGCCAAAGTCGATTATGAACGCTATAAGCAGCTCAACGACAAAAAGGTCGTTTCCGACAAGGAATACGAACAGAAGCGGCGGAATTACGCCGTGGCTATTTCCGAACGGAAAATAGCCCAGAAAAACGAAAACGACACCGCTTTGCGGGCGCCGTTTGACGGAATAATCGCCAATAAAAGCATCAAGAATTTCCAGAACGTGAAAGCCGAGGAAAAAATAATCGTGCTGCAGGATTTGCAGCATCTCGAAATCGCCGTGCACGTCCCGGTACGCGAAATTTCCCCCGGCAGCAAAACCGATTTTGACATGTACGCGGTAATTAATAATTTTCCCGATCAGAAGTTCCGGTTGAAAATCCGCGAATTCAGTACTGAAATCGACCAGGACACCATGACCTACGAAGTCACCCTCGAGATGATTATTCCTCCGGACTTTGAAAACAAGGTGCTGCCGGGAATGCTCGCCAACGTTTACATCAGCAAAAAACAGCCGGAAACCGCCGGAAAGGAATTTCTGGTTCCGGTACAGGCGGTAGTTGCCGACCCGAAAGGCAATCCTTATGTCTGGGTGATCGACCCGGCTACCATGCGGGTCAGCAAACGTCCGGTCACTACGGGTAAACTGGTCAATAATGCCATCGTAATCACCGGCGGCCTGAAAAACAGGGAAATGGTGGCGGTTTCCGGAGCTCATTACCTTTACCCCGATCAGCTGGTAAAACAATACCGCCCCGTAAAGTAGGTGCTGAAGATGAATCTGGCGACTTTTTCCATCCGGTACAAGACCGTCATGCTGGTATTGACCGTGATGATCATTATCGGCGGCATTCAGGCTTATTTCCGGCTCGGCAAACTCGAAGACCCCGAATACACCATCAAAACTGCCGTGGTCATCACCCAATGTCCGGGCGCGGTCCCGGAGGAAGTCGAAAATGAGGTCACGGACAAGATCGAAAAAGCCGTCCGCCAGATGGAACAGATCAAGCATGTACGGTCATTGTCCCAGGAGGGGCGCTCGACGGTTTACGTCGACATCAAGGACAAATACACCGCCAAAGACCTGCCGCAGATCTGGGATGAACTGCGGCGCAAAGTCAACGACGTCCAGCCCCAGCTGCCGCCGGAAGCGGCCAAGTCCGTGGTGCGTGACGATTACGGCGATGTCTATGGGGTGTTTTACGCCATTACCGGCGACGGTTATACTTACGCCGAACTCCGGGATTTCGTCGATTTCCTGAAAAACGAATTACTGCTGGTCGATAACGTGGCCCGGATCGAGATTTCCGGCATTCAGGATGAAGTCGTTTATATCGAGTTCTCGCGCGACATGCTGTCCCGGCTGGGAATCACTCCCGATACGATTTACGCGATCGTAAGCGCCCAGAATGCGATCGTCGAAAGCGGCAAAACCGCAGTCGGCCCGGATTATGTCCGGATTTACCCGACCGGCAAGTTCACCGACGTGGAGCAGATCGGCAATCTGGTATTGCGCGGTAAGGATTCCGGCAAACTGATCCGGTTGAAGGATGTGGCAACCATCACCCGCGGCTACGAGGAGCCCCCGAAAAGCCTTATCCGCCTGGACGGCAAACGCGCCCTCGGCATGGGGATATCGACGGTTTCCGGCGGCAACGTCGTCACCATGGGGGAGGCCATCAAAAAACGGCTGGCCGAACTTGAACCGCAAATTCCGGTCGGAATGGAACTGGGCATTGTTTCGTACCAGTCCGACACGGTGAAAGCCTCGGTCAATGACTTCATCCTGAACCTGATCGAAGCCGTGGCAATCGTCATCGTCATCCTGGTTATCTTTATGGGCCCGGTAACCGGGCTTCTGATCGGTTTTATTCTGCTGCTGACCATCCTGGCCACTTTTATCGGGATGAAGATTTTCGCCATTGACCTGCAAAGCATTTCGCTGGGAGCACTGATCATTGCGCTGGGCATGCTGTTCGACAACGCCATCGTGGTCGCCGAAGGAGTGCTGGTAGGCATTCAGACCGGCCAGGATAAAATAAAAGCGGCCGAAGAAACCGTAGGCCGGAATTCGGCGGCGCTGCTCGGCGCGACGATTGTGGCGGTCCTGGCATTCGCGGCCATCGGCCTTTCTCCGGACAGTACCGGAGAATATTGTCGAACGCTGTTTTACGTAGTCGGACTGTCGCTGCTGCTCAGTTGGGTATTGGCCGTAACCGTCACCCCGGTACTGGCGGTCATGTTTCTGAAAGCCCCGGCAGGCAAGGTCGATCCGTACGCCGGGAAATTTTACCGGATCTACCGCACGATTCTGACCTTTTCGATCCGCTGCCGCTGGGGTCTGGTAATTGCCATGGGCATTCTGCTGGCGCTGGCAATATGGGGTTTCGGCTTCATCAAACAGAGCTTTTTCCCGACCTCGGAAAGCGATAAAGTGATGTTCGATATCTGGAATCCCGAAGGAACTTATATTTTGCAGACTTCGGATGACCTGGTCAAAATTGAACAATTTCTGAAAAAACAGCCGGAAGTGAACCAGGTCACGAGTTTCATCGGCGCCGGGGCGCAGCGTTTTATCCTCAATTACAATATTGAGGACTCGAACGACGCCTACGGTCAATTGATCGTCGAGGTCACGCCCGGCAGACTCGATCAGAAAATCGCCGCGATCGGCGGCCGGCTTCGGGACTATGTCCGGAACAATCTGCCCGACAGTATGTTGCGGATTAAAAAATTCGAGAAGGGTTCCGGCAATGACAAAAAAATAGAACTCCGGATCAGCGGCCATGACCCGTTGGTGCTGCGCGAACTCGCGGAACAGGTGAAAAAAATAATGCGCGGCAATCCTCACGTCGAAAACATCCGCACCGACTGGCGCCATAAGAAACTGGTTTACCGGCCTCAGATCAATGAGCGCAACGCCCGGCGCGCCGGGCTGACCCAGTCGGACATCGCCGCGGCTTTGCGGCAGGCATATAACGGCCGCCCCGTCGGTCTGTACCGGGAAAACGACCGGCTGCTGACGATTTTATCGCGGGCAGTCGAATCCGAACGCAATTGCATCGACTCGCTTTACAGCATCCAGATCTGGAGCAATCCGCTGAAAAAATCGGTGAATCTTTATCAGTTGGTCACGGGCTTCAAAGCCGAATGGGATGACGCGATCATCCGGCGGCGCGACGGCATCAAGACTTTGACCGTCCAGTGTGATCCGCTCATCAACACGGTAAAGGCGCTGAAGGTGATGAAGGCGAAAATCGATACCGTACCGCTGCCGCTGGGCTATTCGCGGGAATGGGGCGGTGAATTCGAAAGTTCCAGCGACGCCCAGAAAGGCATCAGCGGCATGCTGCCGATCACCTTTATTATCATGATGTTCATCGTGCTGGCATTGTTCAACGCCCTGCGCCAGACATTAATTATTATCCTGTGCCTGCCGCTGGCGCTGATCGGAGTGACCGTGGGGTTGCTCGGCTCCGGCGCGCCGTTCAGTTTCTTTGCGCTGCTCGGGCTGCTGAGCCTGATCGGAATGATGATTAAAAACGGCATTGTCCTGATCCAGGAAATTGACGATGAAATCGCCGCCGGCAAGAACCCTTATGACGCCGTCGTCGACGCCGGCATCTGCCGCTTCCGGCCGGTACTGATGGCGGCGCTGACTACTGTTCTGGGCATGTTGCCGCTGCTCTGGGACGTAATGTTCAATTCCATGGCGATTACGATCATGTGCGGTCTGACTTTCGCCACCGCTTTGACGCTGCTGTTCGTACCGGTGCTTTACTGTATCTTGATGAAAATTCCCGGCCCCGACGCCCCAAACGGAAAACCGGTCAGCTGATGATTCCGCAATTAATTCCCGGGGCCTTAGTGGCCTATCGCGATAAAGCCGCGGTAATCACCGGCAAATCCGGCGCCAAGCTCGACCTTATCCTCGAAAACGGCGGAAGTATGAAAGTCCGTCCTAAAGACGTAATTTTTCTGCATCCGGGGCCGGCGGCGAATCCCGCCGGTCTGACGGCGCCCATCCCCGTTCCCGAGCTCGACGAAACGCTGGAAATGCTGGCCGGCGAGACGGTTGGCCTGGCTGAATTAGCCGCGCTGCTGTTCGGAGAATTTACTCCCGGAAGTGCCTGGAACGCCTACCGGCTGGTGAGGGAAGGCAAATATTTTACCGGCAGCCCGGAAAACGGTATCGGGGCGCGGCCGCGCGCCAAGATCGCCGCCGCCGAAGCGGAAGCGGCTGTTAAAGCGGAAGCGGCCGCCCGGCGGGCGGAATTTATCGACCGGATCCGGAGCGGCAGGCTGGTGCCGGAAGACGCCAAGGCAATGCGCGAAATCGAAAAGGTGGCTTACGGCAGCGGCGGCTCCAGCGCGATCATGCGGGAACTCGGGATCGAAGCCACTCCGGAAAAAGCCCATGCCCTGTTGCTGAAAACCGGAATCTGGACGGATCAGGTCAATCCCTGGCCGGCGCGGCAGGAAGCGGATTTAACCATTCCGGACGTGCCGGTTCCTGATCTGCCGGCGGAAACCCGCCGCGACCTGACCGCACTGCCGGCCTTTGCGATCGACGATCCGGACAATCAGGATCCGGACGATGCGCTGTCCTACGACCCCGGCCGGGATATCTTCTGGGTGCACGTCGCGGATGTCGCGGCCTTAGTCAAACCGAACTCCGAACTTGACCTGGAAGCCCGGCGGCGCGGCGTCAGTCTTTATCTGCCTGAACGCACCGTGCCGATGCTGCCCGGCGCCGTAACCGCCAGGCTGGGGCTGGGCCTGCAGGACCTTTCTCCGGCGTTTTCATTTGCGGTGCGGGTCGCGGAAGACGGAACGCCCGAACTGCTGGAAGCAACAGCGAGTCTGGTCAAAGTTACCCGGCTCACTTACGCCGAGGCCGACACCCGGATAAACGATGGAATATTCGCCGCGATGCAGGCGGCAACCCGCCGTTTTCACGAGCGGCGCGAAGCCAACGGTGCGGTGATTATCGACCTGCCGGAAGTGAAAATTAAAATCGGCAACGACGGCTCGATAAGCTTTATGCCGATAGTCTCAACGCCGGGACGCGACCTGGTTACCGACGCCATGCTGCTGTGCGGCGAAGCGGCCGGCCGGTTCGCTTATGACCGGGGTCTTTCGATTCCTTATACGGTACAGGAACTGCCGGAGGGGAAAATTTCCGGCGGTGTCACCCCGGCCGGAATGTTCGCCCGGCGGAAGCAATTGAAACCGTCGCAGCAATCCCTGCTGCCGGGAAAACACTGCGGTCTGGGGCTGGAATATTACTGCCGGATTACCAGTCCGCTGCGGCGCTATTCCGACCTGCTGGCACACCAGCAGTTCCGGGCGTTCATCGCCGGACAGCCGGTCCTGGACGCGGCCGCCCTGGACGCATGCCTCGCCGCGGCCGACCGTCCCGCCGCCCTGGCGCGCCGCCTGGAACGCACCGTCAATGAATATTGGACTTTGGTCCACCTGTCCCGTCATCCGGACTGGGAAGGCGACGCGATCGTCCTTGATAACGGGGGTACCAAAGCCGCAGTACTCATTCCGGAACTCGCCTACCTCGCCAAAATCCACCTGCACGCCGGAATTGAACTCAACACCGGGCTGAAACTGAAACTGCTCCGGGCCGATCCGGCGGGTTTGACCGCCGCTTTCAAAATAACCGGGGTTTATCCCGTGAGCTCCGCATTTTCGTGAACCAGCGGATAAATATACCGGCGGATATTTTCCAGCCGCTTGAGCGCATCTCGGGCTTCCTCTTCGCTGACCGGCGACGAACCGTATTCCAGCTTGGAAAACAGAAAAAAAACGACCACCACGTCTTTGCGGAGCGCGCCGTCGACTACTCTCAACGACCGGCCGTATTCGAGCAGTTCCGCGTTGCGGGGACGCGGAAAACCGCCCAAATTCAGCAGCGACCGCACCAGCAGATAACTCTTGCGGATGCAGACCTCCGGGTATTCCGGATAATTCGCCAAGGCGGCGGCATAAAAACTACGGCACTTCCGCAAATTGTGTTTGCGCCGGAAATACCTCTTCAGAATCATAATTTCCAACAGCGCCGCCATAACTATGCCGACAGCGGGAGTAAATAAATACCAGTGTTTCCGGAATTTTTCTGCAAGCCGGTTCAGATGGCGCTTAAAAAGTTCGGATATTCGGTCAAACTTCATTTTCAGTCCGGCCAGAACAGTCTTCAAATTGTACAGCCCCTGTTCCTTCATAGTCCTGAACTGTTTAAGATAATCCTTGAGTTTCTCTCCGGCCTGGTATTGAGCCTGGGCCGCCGCAAGAAACAACTCCTCATAAGTGTTGAATTTACCGGATCGGCGATCAGCTTCGAGTTTTTCATAATATTTATTCCGGATATAACTGATCGTCTCAGGCGTTATTTCCGGAGGAATAACCCGCCACTCGTCCCCGAACGGATCCCGCATACTGCCGATGCCAAAGGGAATCGTCCGCGATTCGATATTGCCCGGCGGGGCGGCATCCATCGTCAGCCAGCCCATCCCGGGAATGAAAATCTGAGTCCAGGCGTGGGCATGATAGGCATGGACTTCAAAATACTTATTCAGGGCATTGTAATTCCCCGGCGAAAAACCGGTAACGACCCGGGCGGGCAATCCGGCCAGACGCGCCATCACCGTCAGCGCCGAGGCGAAATATTCACAATGCCCTTCCCGCAGGCTGAACAGGAAATAATCCACCGTCTCCCGATTTTTCGGAACCGGTCTGGAATACTGCTGATACTTATAATTCTCCCGCAGGTAATTGCGCAATACCAGAGCCTTCCGGTACGGATCCTTAATTTGAGCCGCCAGCCTTCTGACCAGGCGTTTAAGCCGGCGGCTGATTTTACTGCGGGGAAGCTTCAGGTAATGGGAGGACGGCAGGGAATCAGTCCAAACCTCATTCAGGGAGCAGTCAATGCGCTTCCGGGCATCCAGCAGCGGGATGTAAAGTACGGTCGTTACATTGTAACTGAACGGGAGTTCGGGATAGATTTTTTCGTTCAGCACCGTATTGAAAGCCGACATTTTATACTGATAAATCCTGGAACTGTCCTTGAACAAATCAAAACCGATCGGACGATAAGCGAAATAAAGTTTAGGACTCAGCCACTTTTCGATCACAAACCTGGTATCGATGTTGTAGTGGGTTACCTCCTCATTAACTTCACCCGGCGGCTTAAAGCCGTTTTTGGGAAATTTGGCGGTGAAGGTCCATTTTAAGCCGTCGTAAATATCATAAATCTGGGCAACCCAGTATAATTTGACCGGGGATTTTACCCTGAAGATGAGCTCTTTGCCGGGAGTACCGCCTCCACCCCGGCCCGGTACGCTCAGTTTCCGGTCTTTTTTCATTCTGATCGGCGTTCCAGCTTTGCTTATGGCGGTGGGAGAACCGCCTTTGGCGGTAAGGTTGCCCCGCGGGCTTTTTTTCACCTCATCGGAAGAGAACCATTTCCTGAAAGCGGGCGGCAGGACGGAATCGTTATCCGTCCGAAACGAAGCCGCAAACAAACCTTCACCGCTGCTTTCCTGAGTAGGAATCAGAGAGAAAACATAGTTGAAGATCAATAAACTCAAAATGATATGCAGCAGATATTGCGGCCAGTTCCGGAGGACGATTTTAGCCGGGGTCTCCAGGTCAAGCTGGCTGGAAATTGATTTCAGCCGGGTGGAATACAACAGCAAAGCACATAAAATTCCCCCGCTGATAAAAGCGATCAGAAATATTCGCCGGGGCAGAAGCGCACCGTAAAGAAACAGGAAAATGCTCACCAGCAGCAGATAATCGTAATCATTGCGGCGTTGAGCGATGATAAAGCAGAACGTGATGACGCAAAGCGTTTCGACCAGTACTTTGTCTACCGGAACTTTCGTTTTGAGCCGAAACAGACACCAGCCGGCCCCGAACGCAATAAAGACCAGCTGGCCGATGAAACGCTTATTGGAGCTCAGGTACTGATACGGAAGGTAAGCCAGGAAGCCGACCGGAAAAAGCAGCAGCAGCAGGGTACAGGTCAGAATCGGGTCGGCATGCTGCCAGAGCGAACTGGTTATTGCAGCGCCGAAATAGATCAGATAGGCCCAGTGGAACGGCAGCCGTTGCGGCTCCCGCAACTGCCGGGAAGTATCGATGATTTTCTGCGGTTGTTTCCGGACGGTTTTATTCATTGCTCAGCATGGTTGAAATATCGGTTTTGAACGTGGCGGCAAACGGGGACAGGTTCGGGGTTTGGGTTATTTTCAGCCGGCCCGGAATAATCATCCGCGGTTCATTCGGATCGATGACGGGAAAATATTGCCGGGGCGCGTAAATCCACCTGACCTCAATATCGTATTCGGGCAGCAGTTCAAGGATTTTCCACGCGGTCTTAGGTTCGCTCATGGTCAGACAATAGAAAATGGAGTTGGTCGGAAACGAATCCATTGCCTCTCCCAGCAGGTCGTCGAGCAGTGTCCGGCCCGCTTCCAGATTAGCCAGGATGTCGGTTATCTGATTTTTAACACTGACCGCATCGCCGAACAGGTGAATCAGCGGCCCCGAACCGGAAACCGTATAGAAATGAATATTGCAGTACATTTCCGCCAGACCGGAGGCTATTGAAGCCGCGGTTTTTATCAAAAATTCGAAATTGTTGTCGTCCGGATCGTTGCCGATGCTTTTGTAATACGAATCCAGCAGGATGATAACCCGGTCGAGCGTATTCGCTTCGAATTCCTTGACCATCAGTTTGCCCTGGGCCGCCGTCGCCTTCCAATGGATGAACCGCATTTCATCCGTGGAGCGGTATTCGCGGAGACCGAAGAACGACAGTCCCTGCCCGGCAATCCCCAGCAGCCGCCCGGTCGGCGCCGGCATCACCTGGCGTTTGAAACGGATCGGCAGATTTGAAACCGGGACGGCTTTGGGATAAATCATTATTTCCCCGGGCAAATGAAAATTCCGCCGGCGTCTGAATAAACCGGCCGGATCACCGCCCAGCAGCGAAACCCGGGAAAGTTTGAAAAAACCGCGTTTCACGGTCGGCACCTGCCGGTCAATCAGCAGTCTTTCATAGGGTTTCAGCGGCGGCACGGCACAGTTGAAAACGTGATTTGCGGTAAAACCGCACTTTTCGCTGACCACCACCGACTGCCGGTAATGGAACGACTTATTAATGACCACGATCGGCAGAATGACCTTGGAATCGGCCACGCCGTCCGCGTTCGAACGCCGTTCCACGCGCAGGCGGAACAGGGAAAAAAGCGCCATCAGGTAGCTCGCCGCAACGAAACCGCTCAGGAGCGCGGCCGTCAGGGCAGTGCCGAGACTGACATTCACCAATGCGATACCGAGGCTGCCCAAAGCCGCGAAGGTGAACATCGTCCCGCGCAGCGTGGGAAGCACCATAATCATAGTTCGCGGTCCTCATTTTCCATGGGAATTTCAGCCAGGATCGCATCCAGCACATTTTCGACGTTGTTCCATTCGCCCTGTACCCGGAGTTTCAGCTTCATCCGGTGCGCCAGCACCGGTTTGACCATTTCCCGAACGTCGCGCGGCAGCACGTAATCCCGGCCGTAATACGCCGCCAGGGACTGGCTTATCCGCATCAGTCCCAGGGTAGCGCGCGGACTGCAGCCGCTGCACAGCGCCGGATGATTCCGGGTAGCATTGGAAATCCGGATGATATAATCTTTCAGTTTATCCGAAACCAGTACCTTCCGCACCAGGGCATTGCAGTGAACAACGTCGGTAGCTTTGATCACATAGGAAATGGTATTCAGCGGGTGGATAGCCGCCTGCGAAACCAGGATTTCCTTTTCCGCCGGAGCATCGGGATAACCCACGGAAAGGCGCATCAGGAAACGGTCCAACTGCGGTTCGGGCAGCGGATAAGTGCCATGGTAATCCTGCGGGTTCTGGGTCGCAATGACGAAAAACGGTTTCGGGAGCACATGAGCTTTGCCGTCCAGAGTGATCGCCGATTCCGACATACATTCCAGCAGACTTGACTGAGTCCGCGGCGTGGTGCGGTTGATTTCATCGGCCAGGATCACGTTCCCGAAGATCGGCCCCGGCATAAACCGGAATTTCCGGGTACTTTCGTCATAAACGTTCATCCCGGTAACGTCCGACGGCAACATGTCCGGCGTAAACTGAATCCGCCGGTAAACCCCCCGGATGGATTTGGCCAGCGTCTGGGCCAGGATGCTTTTGCCGACGCCGGGCATATCCTCGAGCAGCAAATGGCCGTCGGCAAACAGGCAGACGATCGCATTGCGGATCACGTTCGGCTTGCCCTTGAAAACGATGCTGATGTTATCTTCGAGTTTTTTGACCACATAGTTGATAAACTCAAAGGAAAGATTCATGCTTTCGACGGTTTTAGTCTGGGTATCCTGAAAATCCAGGTCAAACGCCATATTGTCGGGATCGTTGAATACCAGCATACAGGAGCCGATCTGGATGATATCCTGATGTTTTACCGGTTGTTTTCCGAAAACCGGGGCGGTGTTCACGAACGTCCCGTTGACGCTCTTCAGGTCTTCGATGACGAAACCGTTCTCCTGCCGGGTAACCCGGGCATGCTGGCGGGAAGTTTCGCTCTTATCGATTACGATATCGCATTCCGGATCGCGCCCGATGGTAACGGTATTTTTCCGCATGACATATTCTTTGGTGGTACCGTACCCCTCCTGGATAGTGAAAGTCGGCAAATTGTGGTTTTTTTCGATCATAATTTCCTTTCTCCAACTGAATCATTTTCCGGCAACGATTCGGAATAATGATTACTCAGGTATTTCTGATACATTGTTCCGCCGGAACTGCATTCAGGACAATTCAATTTTTTCCCCGCCAGTTTTGCAATGACGGCGACCGGGTAAAGATACAGTCTGAAATCCGCCTGTGCAAGCGGCAAAACCAGACCGATGATAAACAACAGATAAAAATACGGGGAACAGGCAACGGCCCCGATCAGGCCAATCAGCATCACCGCTACCGGCGTTTTGGCCGTCCACAGGTACACCCCGAACAGGCCCCGATAAGTCAGACTGCCGGTATTAGGGCATAGACGACATTTTTTTCCGTTTTCCGCATAGGAGGTCCGACGATTCCGCAAGTTATTCAAGCACCGGCCAGATTCGGCCGGCGGAATTCGTTTTCAGTTTCACCGGCATATCATAAGCCCGAAACAAATTTTCCTCGCTGAGGATTGCTTCGCGCGCGCCCTGGACAACGATGCGTCCCGCTTTCAGGATCATTCCCCGGCTGAACACCGGCAGGAGATCGTCGATGCGCTGGGTAATGAAAATAATGGTCGGAGTATTTTCCCGCCGCGCCAGAGCATCGATGGTTTCCAACAGGAGTTCCCGGCTCTTCAGGTCGAGATGAACACAGGCTTCGTCCAGGAGCATCAACTCGGGATTATGCATCAGAGCGCGGCAGATGAGAATCTTGACCTGTTCACCCGAAGACATGGCGTCGATATGCTGTTCAGCCAGTTGCGCGCAGCCCAGACGATCCATGATTTCAAGCGCTTTGTCCCGCTCGCCGGGGCGGTAATCCCGAAACAGCCCCAAAGTCCCGTCGAGGCCGGAAATGACCAGCTGCAACGCGTTCCATCCGCCGGAAGTCCAGCGCTGCATGAACGGGCTTACCCAGGCAATGTTCCGGCGCAGTTCGGAAAGATTGACCGCGCCGTAACGGGCTCCCAGTACCCGTACCTCGGCCCCGAAGACCGGCCAGGCGTATCCCATCAGCACTTTGACCAGCGTGGTTTTGCCGGCGCCGTTGGCGCCCAGAATGAACCAGTGTTCCCCGGCCTTCACCTGCCAGTTGAAGTCATGTAAAACCGTCTTGCCGCCCAGAAAAACTTCGGCGTTCCTGATTTCTATTACCGTTTCATCCGTCATTGTCTTACTGGCCGCCGTTTTTATATCCTATCCAGGCATCGCGCAGCTTTTTACCCTTGGCGAATTCCGCTTCCAGCTGATCATAATCCCGGTTCTCAATCAGCTCGCTGAGTTTTTGGTAACGGGCGGCGAATTCCCGGACGGCCTCCAGCACCGCCGGCTGATTATTTTCGATGATTTCACGCCACATCGACGGCGCGGACGACGTGATCCGGGAAGTATCCCTGAATCCGGTAGCACAGCCGGAATAACGCAGCGCCTGAGTTTTCAGGTCGCAATCCAGGACAGCTTCGGTCAGCGCCAGCGCCAGGATATGCGAAATATGGCTGGTATGAGCTACCAGAATGTCATGTTCCCGCACTCCGATTTCCACCACTTTGGTGCCGACCGCCTGCCAGAACTCCCGGACGAGCCGCAAGGCGGCGGGAACGGTGTCGGCGGTGCGGGTTACAAATACCTCGGCCTGAGCGTAAAGTTTTTCGAACGCGGCATAGGGACCGCTTTTTTCAGTTCCGGCCATCGGGTGGCCGCCGACAAAATCGACCCCGTGCGGAATCAGGAATTTTTCTCCGCAAGCAACGATAACTTCTTTCACACTGCCGATATCGCTGACTACCGCCCCGGGTCTCCAGCAAGCGGCGTAAGTTTCGATATATTCCATGATCCGCGGGATCGGCAGACACAAAACCGTCAAATCAGCCTTTGCCAGCAATGACTTAATATCGTCAGAACTTTCGTCGATGACATCGTTGGCCAGGGCCCAGGAGCGGACTTCGGCGCGGCGGGTCCAGCCCAGCCGCCGGTAAGGTTTACCGCGCAACGCCATGCCTAATGACGCCCCCAGCAAACCCAGCCCGATGATCGCGATATTTGCCGTTTCCGTACCGGTTGCCATAGTAATCCGTGCTTTCATTAACTTCCCGGAGCTAATATAGTTTTGGTTTCGGAAAAGAAAAGCGACCGCGCCACATTAAGCTGAAAAAAGCTTTTCACCCTGTTCCAAGCCGCCGCCGGAACTGCCAGAGTATCTTAAGCGATGTTGCAGAAACATTTAACGTTAATATTTTTATATTTCAGTTCAAAAGCATCCAAAAGTAAATATAGATAAAAAAGCACTTGTGCTTATTGGATCGGGTTGAAAAAGAATGAATTTCGGATTATAACACCTTGGCGGTGCTGCCGCGCCAGACCAGCGAAGTAGGAATAACGGTCTTGCCTGGAATATCCTCCCCGTTGAGCCGCAGCCGCAGCAGATTCCACAGCGCGGCGGCAATCGCCTCAGTATGCTGGCTGACACTGGTTAAATTTAAATCCTGGGCTACCGCAATATCGCCGAAACCGACCAGCGAGCATTGCCCGGGAACGCTGATTTTATGTTCGGAACAATATCGTCTGACGCCGGCGGCGATAGTGTCGTTACCGCAGAAAATCGCCGTCGGCGGGTTTTTAAGCGCAAACAATTCCGTCGCGGCGGCATATCCCCATTGCCGGGTAGGTTCCCGGACTTTCAGATAATATTCCGGCAATTCGACCCCGGCCTGTCCCAGCGTATCGGCCAACCCCTGACGGCGCAACTCGGCGGTACGGTCATACATGCTGCCGATATGAGCCACGGCAGTATGTCCCAGACTCAAAAGATGCCGGGCCGCCGTGACCGCCCCCTCGTAGTCGGCGGAAATCACCTGCGGAATATCCAGCTCCGGCAGGGAAATATCGAAACAAATCAGCGGCAGGGAAAGCTGAGCATATTTCCCGGCGCAGGCCGGATTCGGCACGGCCAGCAGCGCCGCGAATCGGCCTTCCCGGACAAAATCGAGAATATCCTCCTCCTTTTTCCGGCTGTTGTGAGTCAGGTGAACGACCGGATGCAGCCCGGCGGCGAACAGCCGTTCCTCGAGGTCGGCAAAAATATTGTAATAGAACAACTCATGATCCGGGAACAGCAGTCCGACCAGTTGTCCGTCCCGGCCGGAATACGGCCGGGTACCGACGAAATTGCCCCGGCTGGGTTCCTTATAGATCAGGCGTTCCTGTTCCAGCAGTCGCAAAGCTTTGCGAACAGTCAAATGGCTGACTTCGAACATTTGCGCCAAGCGCCGTTCCGACGGCAGTCCGGCGTTATTTTTCAGTTTACGTTCCCGGATATAGCGGCGGATTTCCTCCGCCAGAGCCGGATATTTCTTCGGTTTGCCCCGTTTCATGTTCGCCTCGGTTCTTCGGTCCGGGTTTCAGGATAATCGATCTATTATAAAATAACCCGTTTGAAACTAAAAAGCAATCTTTTACAACTAAATATATCGATATATTTATTATCTGATAAAATTATCTATTTTATGTAACAAAATATTAATTTATCGATATGTTAAAAAATTATAATTTTTAAAAAAAAGCTCTTGACTGCAACCGTTATCGGGCGTATAATCTTAAACTGAACACAAGGAAAGCATGGTTTATGAAATCAAGGCTGCGAGCGAGCAATCCCGGTCTGGCAGAACTGGCCGCGTCCGAAGGGGCGGTAATCATTGCTCCGGGTCTGCGGGGACGGATATTCTGCGTCCTGAACGGAGAATTGATCCACCGGTTTGACTTCGGGGCGGCCGCTGGTCCGGCGCCGGCCGAATTCAACAATATCGGCGGCAATTCACTGTGGCCGGCTCCCGAAGGCGGGCGGGAGCGGCTGAAGCATTTTCTGCAAACGGAATACGATATTGATTTTAACCTGATTACCGGAGGTAACCAATGAGTTCCATCAGAATCGTGCTGGGCTTCGACATGGAGACGGATATCGGCAGTTGGACGCCTTATTACGCCGGCTTCCGCCACGGCACCCCGATTATTCTCGATTTGTTGCAACGGCATAATATCAGTGCAACTTTTTTTTTCACCGGCGACAGCGCCCGGAAAAATCCCGATCTGGTTGGTCGGGTTCGCGATGCCGGACATGAAATCGGCGCTCATACCCTGTTCCATGAAACCATCGGGGAAACGCTGTTCGAGATTCCCGGCATGATGCCCGTCCTGCCGGAGGAAGTGGAAAACCGCCTCCGGCTCGCCACCGAATGGGTGGAGGCCGCCGCCGGAATCAGGCCGGTCTCATTCCGCTGCCCCCGGCTGTTCGGCTCGACCGCGGTAGTCAATGCCCTGGAAAGCTTAGGTTATGCAGCTGCCGTAGAGGATAAAAGCCAGACCGGGACCGGAATTGTCGAGGATCATCACTTCATGAATCATGGTCAATTCCAAGTGGGTGGCGGGATCGTCGACCGGAATCCGGCAGCCTTCCGCCAGCATCAGGATAAACAGTCCGACCGCCGCCGGGGCGGCGATCAACAAACCGCAGGCGGGCGAATGCAAGGCCTGGATGACAGCGGCAAACGACCGGCAGCCGGTAAAACAGGCCAGCGAGGAAACAATGACCAGAAATCCGGGTTCGGCAAACGCGGCGAAAAGCGCTTCGCGGCTGCTCCCCATGCCTTCAAAACTGCTGCCGGTGTCCAAGGCGCTCAAAATCAGCCCGAAACGGCTCAGCGCCAGCAGATAGGCAAAAACGACGAAATCACCCTCGAAACTGATCACGGCCCGGGCTCCGAACAGCGGCACCGTCAGCGCGGCGGCGAAAACCGCGGCCAGCGCTATCGCCGGGGCGCCGCGGAACACGAAAGTCGTCGTGGAACTGATCACTTCACCTTTACGCAGCAGTTTCAGCAGTTCGAAAAACGGCTGAAGCAACGGCGGCCCCATGCGGCCGCCCCAGAACGACTTTACCCGGTTTATGATCCCGTCCAGCAGCGGCGGAACGAGCAACAGCAGCACCAGATTGAACCATTTATCCATCGTCGTTCACCTGCTCAATATCCAGGCTGTCGCCAGCGCCAGGAAGGCCATTCCGTAAAACAGATAGTACTGGAGATGGCCGTTTTGAATCCAGGAAAAAGCCGTCAGGATCCGGACGATGCCTTTCACCGCCGGACGCACCAGATATTGTTCCGCCAGGTCTGCCGGCCGGAAACGGAAGGCCGCCGGCGGCGGAAAAATCGCCTTTATTTCCGGGGCGGCCGTTTCACCGGCGACCAGTTTACTGAAAACCCGGGCCAGCGGCAGGGAAAATGATCCCGCCGTATATTGCATGCGGCTCGAGTTCCGGTCGTAACCGCAGCTCCAGGTTTCGCCCGGGCTCACGGCACGCCCCCGCAGCAGCCCCTGGCGCAGGCTGAACAGCAAGACCGCCGCGGCGGCAACGATCAGGAAAATAACCGTCAGGCCGCAGAGCGGCGCGCTCAGCGCCGGGAAATCCCGGAGCGGGACGCCGAGTTCAGCTACCGGCCGCCGCAAGGCGCGGAGCAGCGGCAAAGCGCCGAAACCGGCGGCAACGCAGCCGGCGGCCATAATTGCCATAGCGGCGGTCATAGTCCGTTCCGGAGACCGCGCGCGTTCCGCGGCGACGCTGCGCGGCCGCCCCAGAAAAACGAGGCCGAAAAAGCGGCTGAAACAGAATAACGCGATTGCCCCGGTGAGCCCCAGCACCATCACCGCCAATACCGCCGCCGTAGCCAGCAGCGGATGCGATACCGGATTCGGGCTGAGCAGTCCCAGGTAAATCAGCAGTTCCCCGACCAGCCCGTTCAACGGCGGCAATGCCGCGATGGCGGCGCAGCCGATCAGGGTGAAGCCGGCGACTGCCGGCATTTTCCCGGCCAGACCGCCGAGCTGCTCCAGATCGCGGGTATGGGTTTCGCGGTATACCGCTCCGGCGCTGTAAAACAACAGGCTTTTGAATAAGGAATGGTTGAAGACGTGCAGCAGGCCGCCGGCAAAGCCGGCGAAAGCCATGACCGGACAATCGGCGGCGGCGCCCAGCAGGCCGCAGCCGAGCCCGGTGACGATGATGCCGATGTTTTCGACGCTGCTGTAGGCCAGGAGGCGTTTGAGGTCCGTCTGTACCGCCGCGGAAACGATGCCGATGAACGCGGAAAGCAGCCCGGTCCCCAGAACGACAAACCCGACCGCCGGAGACAGATTGCCGGTCAGCGTCAAGATCCGTACCATCCCGTAAACGCCGAGTTTGATCATCACTCCGGACATCAGCGCGGACACCGGGGTCGGCGCCGCCGGATGAGCTTCCGGCAACCAGTAATGAAACGGCACCAGTCCGGCTTTAATGCCGAAACCGGCAAAAAACAGCAGGAAAACCAGCGTCCGGAAACCGTCCCCGCGGCTTTTCAGCGCGGCGGCGAAATCGGCAAAAGCCAGCGCGCCGCCGGCAGCCCGGCTGAGCAGCGCAAAGCCGATAATCAGGAATAACACACTGATGTGCATGGTCACCAGGTAGTTGAGCCCGGCGGCGGCGACTTCCGGTTTTTCGTTTTCAAACACGACCAGGAAAAAGGACGCCAGCGACATGACTTCCCAGACTACCAGGAACGCCAGCGCATTCCGCACCGCCACCAGCAGCAGCATCGCGGCCGTCATGACCC
>JAQULZ010000024.1 GCA_028718375.1 Victivallaceae bacterium
GTTGTAAAACAGTTTACCGCCTTTGATTTGAACTCGGACAATGTAAACGTCCCGCCCAAAATCAGGGTGCCACGGATAGAGTATTTTCAAAATATGGTTCAGTGGGGTATTGTGTAACCGGTTAGTAATGGGTTGAACGCAAATATATCAGAACTCTGCTCTTGTCAAGCTCGGATTCGACATAAACCGCTTCGCTATTTATTTCGATTCAGCTTGACAAGGCCAGGAACCTGATAAGTAAAGTTTTTTGCTTTCAGGGAAAAACAATGGTTTGTTTTCCCTGAAACATAATAATAAAGCAGGCAACTAAGGAACTCGGCTTTTAAAATTGAGCTCAGTGCCCGGAGAGCGGAAGCGAACGGTTTATGCAGTTTTAGAACTTGACAAAAGTATGTCATAAACTGTCGAAGAACCAAATATAGTAACGATCGCAACTGGGTATTAATCATAACTGCCTTTTCTCGGGAAAGGCCCCTTTTCCAGGCACCACCTTAAAACCGGCATATCTTCTTCAACAGGGTATCCTTCTGACGTAACCACAATCAACTTCCGGCCATACGCGTCTCTAAATTCCATCCGGTAAAAGCCATCGGCGGAAACGCTCGTTATCTCCGGGTATTTATCACCCAACTTATCTCTAAGTGCAACCTCTGGGGCAGGCATTGCCGGAACTTGCCACCCGTTTGCCAGCAGAATACTTCGCGCTTTTGGATATTTCATATGACATCGCAACTTTGAAAAAGAAGGGAGTTCTTCCAATTCAACACATTTACTTCGGCTTTTTTCTTTACCTGATTCCAACCGCCAATTACAAACCGGCATATCCTCGGCAGCATATCCTTCCGATGCCGTAACGACAATCAACTTCCGGTCATATGCGTCTCTAAATTCCATTCGACAACGGCTTAAGCCCGTACCGCACACGGCTGTTATCTCCGGATATTTCTCACATTTTTCAATGGCCCAGTCATGCCCGTTTCCGTCTGGTGAATAAGGTTTTGGCGGAACTTGCCACCCATTTGCCAGCAGAATACTTCGCGCTTTTGAATATTTCATATAACATTGCAGCATTGCAAAAGAAGGCGACCGCTCCGATCCGCATCGGCTATCTGATTTGCATGATGTCAAGAGGTAAGGAAAAATCAAAATCCATAATACAATGATTGCCCTTTTCAGGATAATCATAATAAGCCCTCCGCCGATTCGCGCTGAGTGCCGCCCGTCGCTCCGCAACCGCGGAACGACGGGAAGCGGTTACGGTAAAACAGAGGCTTCGATGCGCAGCATGAACATGGGGTTGTTATGGAGAAGTTCGCGCCAGGAAGCATCTGATTCGTTATATAATTGGGTATTGCATTCGATCAAATTACGGATAATCACCGCGTTGCCGTCGTCGGCAATCGAATCCGCGTCCGCATCTATCTCGGCCGCTCCCAGCAAGAACAAGGAAAACACGGTCAATACGGCGAACAGCAACAATCTGCCTTTGGACTTCAGCAATGTCAACATATTTCAGCCCTCCTTAACCTGAGATTTTCTTAGTTTCCGGTTTCGCGCGGCAACAGGTCGGCCGCCATTTCGTGCATGCCTTTGTCCCGGATATGGTCGTTGATTTTAGTTATTTCTTCGTTCCAGCGTGCGGTATTCCAGATTTCCACCCCGATTTCAACTCCGACCACAGCTACCTCGGTACCGGACTCCAGGGCGGCGTAAGACCGATAGGCTGGCGGAATAGTGATCCGGCCCTGGCCGGAAATCTGATCCGATTTGCTCATGGCGCCGAAACGGCGCATCGCCCGGCGAAATACCAGACTGGTTGCCGCCCGGGCAACGGGAGCTTCTTCGTGGCGCCGCATTTCCAGATAAACGTCTTCCGGATAAACGGCTATCCCGCCTTCCGGCAGACAATGCAATACCACCTTGCCGCGGCAATGGTCGTCAAAATCCTTAAGTACGCGCGGACTGAATTTTATCCGGCCGTTGCCGTCGATCAAACAGCAGTCATGACCGCAAAACGCCAGCATTGCCCATATCCTCACTGAAAATTTATTCCATATTATACCATAATATACCATTTTATTCCATTTTGCAAGCGAATTCAGGTTTTTTTTGCAAAAAAAACCAGAGGGAATCGGCCAGTCGGGTTGGATGGGGAAAGCCGCGGGAGTGCAGGGGCACGATATATATGAGCACAGCCGGCGTAAGGCGCGGAGGGATTTGAGGGAAGCGCCTCTCTCCGTCAATGGCAGCGTCTTATACTAATGAGCGATCAGTCATAGATAATGGCGATGGCGGATTTTGAGATGGATTTTGGTTATAAACCGCAGAGCGATACAGAGTATCGCGCGAGGATTTATGGCAAAAATCGGCTCAAAAGAACCATCGAAATGTCTATGAATGAGAACGAATTGGTATTATGCCGATATTTGCCATTGAGGTAATTTGGGAGGCTTTATGCATGGCGGTACTCGTCACCTGGTATTATGTTATAATGCTGCGGGAGAAATACCTGAAGCTTTCGCCTCAGCATTAAAATTGGAGTCAGAGGCGATCCGATGAGATATTCCTGACACTTTTTCTTATGACCAAATGTGTATTCAGTTTGTGGACGGTCTGAACTCCGGAAATAATGCTTTCCACCGCCAATTCAGCAGCTCTTTCAGTATCCAAATCCATGCTGGTTAAAGGCGGACTGCAGGAAGAACAGAAATTTACGTTGTCAAAGCTGACAACGGAAAAATCATCCGGTATCGCAAATCCCCGGCCTGTAAAATATTGCAAACCGCCAAACGCCCTGGCATCGTTATAAAATACGATTGCAGTCGGCCGTTTTTTTAATTTGATTATTTTCTCAGCGATTTCTGCACCTGCTTCCATATAATCTTCAACAAAGCGTTTTTCCTGCGATATTGCAATATTATCTGCCGGAATGCCGTTTTCGCGCATTACGTCCACTATCCCTTTAAAACGCGGATCGTCGAAACCGGGCACCTGGAAACCGCCGGCGCATACTATATCCCGATGACCGCAGGAAAAAAGATATTCGCCAACCTGCCGGCCCGCCTGGTACATATCCAGAAACACCATAACTCCCGGTTCCAGACGCCCTGAAATTTTTATTACCGGAGTCCCGTTTTTTCTGCACAACTCTTCTAATTTCGGCATCTCGTTGTAAATAATTATTCCCTTAATTTTATTTTTGACAAGCAGGCGGATATATTTATCTTCTTCCGCCCTGAAAACCTGTGAACGACAAAGAACCATATTCCTGCCATACCTGAGAAGACATTTTTCAACTTCCGAACTGAACAACGCAAAAATGGGGTTTTTCAGGTTTGGAACAAATACCGCCACCGTATCGGTTTTACTGCCGCTCCAGGTTTGCTGCAGGGAAGCATCATTGACAAAAGTTCCCAGTCCCATCCGGCGAAGAAGCAGCCCTTCTATCTCCAACTCTTTCAATGCGATTTCAACGGTACGATTGCTTACATGCAACTTTTTGGCCAAAGCCCGCTGAGTCGGCATTTGAGCCCCTTTCCGGTATGCGCCGGTTATGATTTTTTCCCGAACATACTCTTTTACCTGATCTTTCAACGGCTGTTTGTTATATAAATCTACTTTCATTTCACGTTAGTCCCATAATTCGGGAAACTATTGTTTTTACAACAATCCAAATTCAAAGATTTTCCTTTTTTCTCTGATATACGTCCTCATCAGTCGGGGCTTGGACAATCGTAACTTCCGCACCGGGCGGCTCACGCTCAGCGCTCCCTTGCCTGCGGTAAACCGGCTAACTGGCTTAATATCTGTACTATAATATAAAATACTTGCTTCGTCAAGCCAATTATAAGTTTTTATAATTTCTATTCAAAAAAGCCTTGACATTATTGTTTTGATATATTATAATAGTCATTGAGTCAGTTAGTCATTCATCATCGGGAAACTCTTTGTTCCCGGTAAAACGGTAATGATTTCGTCCGTATATCTGAAATGCAAAGGGATTCCGGCTCGAACGACAGCCGCCTGGTGCGGATAAACAAAAAAGACAAATTAAAACAATTGGACAGGAGGTATCCAAAATGAAAAAACGGACAATCAAAATGAAACGGATTTTCACCCTCATTGAATTGCTCGTCGTGATTGCCATCATTGCCATTCTGGCGGCGATGCTGCTGCCGGCTCTTGGCAAGGCGCGCGAAAGAGTCCGGCAGATCGACTGCGCAAGTAATTTTAAACAATACGGCAATATTATAAATTTTTATACCGGCGATTATGAAGGCTGGTTATTGCCGTATTATTCTAACGGTACCTGGTGGTCAAGCATATTTCCCGGATACTGGAAAAAAGACGCCAGTTCTCCGGCTGCCTTTCCCAAATGTCAAAGCTGGATTCCGCGGATGCATGAACTTATTGCGGTAAACGCGGTGTATGCTACTTATCCCGGATAGGGGTTATAACACCTATACCGGAGATTCAAGAACAACCGCCAAGCCTGCCCGTAAGATAAATGCGATGCGAAAAGTTTCAGAAAAGATAATAATCGCGGATACGGTAGACAGCAGTTCCGCGCTCGCCGGCATAATAAACGTCCAATACAGAAGACATGTAAATGCAGCAAATGTGCTGTATCTGGACGGCCATACCGGAAGTGTGTCGCAAGGTGCCATTAAAAGTGAGCAAATCGAGTGGGAATAAGCACAAGTGCTTTTTTATCTGTATTTACTTTTTGATGTTTTTGAACTGAAATATAAAAGTATTAACGTTAAATATTTCTGCACCATCGCTTAATGATTCATCGCTAATTATGACAAACCTGAACCCGAAAAGGAAGAATGAACAATGTTCTGCAAGAAAAATATCGCCTTACTGTTGATGCTGTCAAGTCTTTTTATGATCCAAATCGTGTCGGGCCAGAATAAAAGTCCGATCATGTATTTCCCGATGGATGAAAGAGCGGGGGAATTAGTGCTTGATCAAAACGGGAAAATGGGGGTAATACAGGCCGCAGAATGGACTGAAGGCAAATTCGGTTCGGCATTGCGCTTTGACGGGAAAAACAGTTACGTGGAAATTGACGCGGCAAATGAACTGGGCAGCAATGAATTGACCCTGTCAGCCTGGATTAAACCTGAAACTTTCCAGGTTACAGAATCGGCGAAACCGGTATTGCTTTGCCATGGTTACTATAAAAAAAACGGCTGGTATGTGCAACTGGAACCTACCGGAGGAATACAAGTTGTTTTGAATAAGAATAATACCTTAACTACCGTGACCACTCTTACCGGGCTTCAATTAAACCGATGGCATCATGTAGCCGTTACGATGATCAGGAACAACGGGTTGAAAATATATATTGACGGAGAGAAGATTTCAGAAAAACAATCGAAAATGATTGATTGGCTGCCGGCTTCCGCGCCTTTATATATCGGTAAATATAAAAATCGCCGTTTTGAGTACAAGGGAAGTATTGATGAAATCAAAATATTTGATAAAGCGTTAGAACCGGAAGAAATAAAAAGACTTATTTCATCTCCTCCGGATATTGCTTCAAAGCAAAATAATCCGGCCTGTATCTGTAAAACCAGCCTGCCGCCCCGGATAGACGGAGAAGTAAAAAACGATATTTGGAGTACAGTCCCGGTCACCGCGGCAAATTTCAGAGTCAAGGGGAAAAACGAAAAAGCGGATAAACAAACTGCGGTTTGGATTTTATATGATAAGGAAAATATCTATTTCTGTTGTTATTTGATAGAGCCCGACATTGATAAGATATTGACTAATCATATCAACCGCGACAGTGCGGTTTGGCAGGATGACAGTATTGAGATTTTTCTGGACGTGAATAACGATAAAAAAAGCTATTATCATTTTGTCTGTAACGCCAAAGGCGTCCAGGCCGACGAGTATAATCCCAGTAAAGACGAAAAAAATCTTGCCTGGAACGGCAAATGGCAAGCTGCCGCAAAAGTCGGGAAGAATTGCTGGTTTGCTGAAATCGCCATCCCGTTCAAAACGCTGGGATTAAAAGCCGCCCCCGACTCCGGAACTTGTTGGGGAATAAGTTTAAACCGGTCTGAAACGCAAAAAAAAGAATACAGCGGCTGGCCTGACGGATATTTTCACGCTCCTGAGCAGTTTGGCAAGATTATATTTGGCGGGAGTGTGCGGCGGGGGGAACGGGAAACCCCGTTCAAGAACAACCTGCAAGCAAAACTCAGCGGGTTAAAACGGAATATTGATGCTTTCAAAAAATCTCATATAATTTCCGATGATGATCCGCAGTTAAGACCTTATGTCGCAACTAAATTGCGTGAAACATCCGAACAGGCCGCGGCGCTTGAAAAATATTTATCGAAATTAAGGGAGAAAGAAGATTTAACTTCCGGCAAATGGTCGGAGCTTGACCGCACCATAATTCAACTATCATCCCAGTTGAATGGAATTGAGGTAAGGCTTGAAGCGGCAAATTTATACCGTCAAATTAAGGAAAATTCTCACCGCAACCCAAAGGAAGAAGAAAACATTTCCAAATCATTGGCCGGAGTCACAGCTAAAGCCGGTGGGGATAATATTCCTGCTGCCGACAAAAAATATTTTGAAGGCATAAAGCGGAAAATTTATCGGACTTTTTTTCCGCAGCCTTATTTATTGTGGAAGAAAAATCCCTGGGAAAACCTGGCTCCGGCTCAATTGCCTTTGTTGACCGCAAAAGCCCCCCAAGCAGTAAATCTATTCATGGCGCTGAATGAATATAGAAATGAGTCCCTGGCAATAACGAATTTTACTGAAGATGAAATGGTTTTTACCGTAACGGTAAAGGATAAAGAAATTCCGGTTACGATAAGGGAATGCTATCCCATCCCGGCAAGCGGCAAGTATGTCAATGACGCCCTGCCGTTACTGGAAACATTGAAAATTCCGGCCTTCCAGAGTCGGGAGGTGTGGTTAAATGTCAACAGCAAAAATTTAAAA
This sequence comes from Victivallaceae bacterium, assembly GCA_028718375.1. GTDB lineage: Bacteria > Verrucomicrobiota > Lentisphaeria > Victivallales > Victivallaceae > JAHOYW01. The sequence continues at coordinate 6,973 of JAQULZ010000024.1, forward strand.
GCCGGCAAATATGAGGCAGACCTGCTGATCGAATCAGGAAAGATAAAACATGAAGTTAAATTAAACCTTAAAGTCTACCCGGTTAAATTGCCGGACTGTGACAAGAATTTCCCGCTTTATACATTCGTTTGGGATTATTTGGACGGCAAAACGCCGGAACTGCAGCAGGCCGCAATTGAAGATTTGCGCAACCATTATATAACGGTGCCGTATTTTGGAGCAGGTTCGGTTCCATGGCCTGATTTCGATAAGGACGGCAAGATGAATATTGACTTTTCCAAATGCGATGATGCTATTAGAATTTGGCAGGACAAACCATATAAAATGTTGGGCTGGTATTGGCATTTCCTTAAAAACAACCCCAATATTACCCGGTTCGGGAAGACATTCATGAGTAATGAATGGAAAAAAAGATTTTCGGCCTGGCTTCCTGAGTTTGTCGCGCATCTCAAGGGAAAGGGGTTGACGTATGACGATTTCTATTTTCACATATTTGATGAGACTACCTGCGATGATCTTAAGGAAACGGCAAAACTGGTTAAACAAATAGACCCCCGGATAAAAATATTTTCAGATCCCATCCAGATTACTTCCCCAACAACAGAAGAAATAAAAGGATTATCGCCTTATATTGACATCTGGGCACCGTATCTTTGGCGTTTTATTTATCGAGCAGAAGATTTAAAAACAATGTCAAGCAAAGGGGAATATTATTGGAACTATGCAAATCCTGACCCAAAACCTTTATTCTCGACCTGCAAATATCGTTTAATGCCCTGGTATACCCGTAAACTGGGGATGCACGGGTGCGGATATTGGGTTTATCTGGTATCTTCTCCGCAGATGATGTGGAATAAATTTGAAAAAGTAAAATGGAACGTCGTTTACCTGAGTGAATATGCTCCGCCCGGCGTCAGTAAAAAAGAGTTGATAATACCCGGCAAGCGCTGGGAGGCCTGGCGGGAAGGGGTTGCAGATTATCTTTATCTGAATGTTCTTGAACAGTTGCTCAAAGGAGCGCAAGCAAACGGAATCGACCCCAAACTTATCGAGTCCGGTCAGCGGCTTATTAAGGAAGAAGTCGAGCGCGTGACCGGGGATGCCGACAACGAGGAAACGGCAGATGCTGCCAGACAAAAAATTCTGGATGAAATTATGAAATTAAAAGCCGCCTTGCTCATGAAACGCGGCGGTTCACCTAATTAAACCGGGAAACTTTTATGATTAACCAGGCAGAACAAGTTGAATATCAATCGGAAAACAAGCAAGATCCGCTCCGGGAAACCGGTTCTTTTGCTCCGTATTCAAAGCAATTATCCAGTCGCAGAGAACAATTTTTTAACCTGCTGAACGGAAAAAAAAATAACCGGCCGGTTATTTTTTTCCCTGACATCACCGACTGGTATGTTTCCGGGAAAACCCCCGCCGGGCAGGCACTGCCCCTGGGCGGAGGAGCATTTATTTCCGATTCTCATCCGATAAATAAAATAGCCGGCAAAATCCCTGCTCAATATAAAGATTTTACTTTTTTAGATTTTTATCGGAAATTCGGCTGGGGATTGCCGGTTCACATTTATGACTGGTATGACGTAAAATATCAAAGACCAGACATTAAAAAAGAGGTTCGGCAAAGCGGCAAAGAGCGTAGAACTTTTTTTCATACTGCCCAAGGGACATTGACCAGGACCGAGCTGTTAAGTAACAGCGGAACCTGGGCTCCTCACGAGTTTCCCGTAAAATCCCCCGCTGATTTAAAAATAATGGCCTATATCACTGAATCGGAAAACTATATCCCCAGATACGAAAAAATAGAACAGATTTTAAAAGAACTGGGCAGCCTCGGAGTTGCGGATCTGGTAATCCGCCGGTCTCCTTTCGGGAAACTGGTTCATGAATTTATGGGATTCGAGCAGGTTATTTATAATTTATTCGATAATGAACGGGATATGCTCCATTTTTTAGCTTTACAAGAGAAGAAAGATATGGAAGTAATTGAATTGGCGGCCAAAGCGCCGGCAAAAATCGTCATTGTCGGAGATCATGCCGACGAGAATCTCATTTCTCCTGATTATTACCGGGATTTCTGTATGCCGTTCTACAAAAAAATAAGTACCGTTTTACATAATGCCGGTAAATACATTTCAACTCATTTAGACGGTAATTTCAAAGGATATTTTCCGTTACTTCCCCAGGCCGGTTTCGATCTTCTGGACGGCTGTACCCCGGCGCCGATGTTCAATTATGAAGTTGAAGAATTAGCCAAGATCCTTCCCGGCCGCATGTATTGTTATTGCGGCGTTCCGGCAACCCTTTTCACGCAAAAACTTCCCGATACGGCGATCACCGATTTCGGGAAACGGATCGTCAAGGCGTTTAACGGCAGGGTAATTCTCAATATCGGCGATATATTGCCTCCCAACGGGGATATTGAGCAGGTAATCCGGCTGGGGGAACTATAGGTCTTTAAATACCCTTGCATTCCATTATAAGGAGACTGAAAATGACCAGGTTCGACAAAAATCAGCGCCTGAATTCCAAACCAAGGGCAAAGATCAAATTCAGCAGTGAGAATAATCTATTACTCCGGGTAATTGCCCTGATAATGATTTCCGGTCTGCAAGCGGGCGGACAGCAAACCCCGCCGCCGGAAACCGGAAATAACCTGATCAAAAATCCCGGTTTTGAAAACGGCCTTCCCCCCTGGAATATTCCTTCCCGTTACTGCCGGGAAGGCAAAGTCTTTATCTCCGGCCAAAATCCGCACAGCGGACAAAAGTGTCTGCAACTGCGCGGAGACAGCCTCAAAGCCTTTTTAAGCATTTATTATCATTAAAATAAGCACTTGTGCTTAAAGGAAAAAATTGATGAAAGTATTTTTTATCGGGACTTCGGCGTGTACGCCGGGTAAAGGCGAAGAAACGGCGTCGTTTCTGATCAATGAGCACATTCTTGTGGACACCGGCTGGTGCAATGTGCTTAAACTGAAGGAATACGGTTTCGCGCCGGAAAAACTCAAATATCTGATTCTGACGCATCTGCATCAGGATCATTATCTCGGTCTGCCGCAATTACTGTTTTATCTGGGCATAGGGAAAGTTGACGGTACCTATTCTCAGGACTGGCCTTTGACCGTTATCGGGCCCTCCGAAAAACTTGATTATGTCCTGAAAAAAACGGAAGATTTCCTCCAGTTCGACCGTTTTCAGGAACTGACCGTACAACTGCATCCGCACGTACTGATTCCGGGCAAAACCTATGAAGACGAAAATATCCGGCTGGAAACTATATCGGCCAAACATATTTCCGGAGTTGACCGGACGGAAAAAGCCATGGTCTGTAAACTTACGGATAAACATTCTTCCGGTACGGTCTGTTTTACCGGCGATACCTCGTATCATCCGCCCATTGCCGATTTTGCCCGGGGAGTTCCGGTACTGATCCACGATTCCTGCCACAGTTCCGCCGCCGAGGCCGCCGCCACCGCAAGGGACGCCGGGGTTGCAAAGCTGTTTCTGATTCATCATCCTCCCGCGGAGAACAGTAAAAAACTCCGGGAAGCGCGAGCGGTGTTTCCGGCGAGTTTCCTGGCGGAAGCAGGCCAAAGCGTTGAGGTGTGATTAGTGAAAAACCGGTCATGTTGTTTACTCGGCACCGCCTCCGGCATTCCGACAAAAACCAGAAACAATGTTTCCATCGTGCTGGACGCCGGTGATGATTATTATCTGCTTGACGCCGGTGAACCGTGCGCGGCGTCCATGCTCCGGAACGGCCTCGACTATAACAAGGTCAAAGCGATTTTTATTTCCCATCTGGACGCCGATCATTTCGCGGGAGTGCCGATGCTGATAAAATCCATGATTTTATGGGCCCGGCGGCGGACGCCGCTGAAGCTGTTTGTACCGCGCCGGGCGGTCAGCGACGTCCGAAGGTGTCTGGCAATGATGTACCTGGTGGACGAGGCGCTGGGATTTCGTCTCGGTATTCTGCCGCTTTCCGAGGAGTTCGAATACCGGGATGATAATCTATCCATGACCTTCCACGGCAACCGGCATATCAAAAACCGTTTCTGCCGCAACCCGGCGCTGCGGGACAAATATCCGGAACTGCAGAAAGAAAGTTTTTCGTTCTGTCTCAACCTGAAAAACCGGAAAATAGTTTATACCGGGGATTTGGCGCGTCCGGAAGAAATGGAGGCCTTTATCGGGGGAACGGATGTTCTCCTGAGCGAACTGGCGCATTTTACGCCGGAAGCGTTTTTTCAATACCTTTCCGCACAAAACGTAAAAAGAATAATCTGTCTGCATTTTCATCCCGACTGGGATGACCGGGAAACGGAACTGCTGGGACTGGCGGAAAAATACGGCGTCAAAAATATTGCAATGGGACGGGACGGCCTGCGGATAAATTTTTAAACGCAAGACCCGAAAATAAAAGTTCTCATCCGAGTTGACGGCAAAAAGTTGCGATTCTCCTAAGGAGTCATTCAAAAATAACTGAAACTTTCTACTGGCGTCTCAGGGGCGCTTTCGGCTCCGCCGGTTCGTTACCAAGCGTTGCGGCTTTGCTCCTCACCGGCGAATTCAAAATTTATCCCCGATACCCTCAGGATAAAGTTCCACTTATTTCTTCACAACTCCTAATACCAATTCGTTCTCATTCATAGACATTTCGATGGTTCTTTTGAGCCGATTTTTGCCATAAATCCTCGCGCGATACTCTGTATCGCTCTGCGGTTTATAACCAAAATCCATCTCAAAATCCGCCATCGCCATTATCTATGACTGATCGCTCATTAGTATAAGCTTCAATATTTCAGCAAAAAAAACATTGAGCCCTTGACTAAGTTAAGCGTCCCGGTATATTATGGAAAATGTCCATTAAATCCAAAAACAGGAGTTTTAAACATGAGACCGTTTAGCAAAGTCGCCCCCGAATGGTGGGATTACACTACTTTGGATCGTGAAATCCTCGATGCCGCCGCTAAAATTACCATCGCTACCCTGAAAGATTACGAACGTCCGGGATTTAAAATCAACATTTACGATACCGTCCAGGAATTTTATTGCGCCGAAGCCCTCGAATATATCCGGGTATGGCTGCAGGCGACCCTGGACAACCCGGTCGGCGTTTGCGGTCCGATCGGCCCCACTGAACAACTGCCGCTGGTCGCTCAAATGGTAAACGCCCTGAATCTGAACCTGAAAAACTGCCATTTCTGGGGCATGGACGAATGGATAGTTGACGGCAAAGCCGCCGACATCAATTTTCCGTTGGGATTTGCCAAGGCGGATCTGGACTTGTGCTTCAACCGCATTCGTCCCGAACTGAGAATGCCCATGGAAAATCTGCATTTCCCGTCCGAAAACCCGGCCGAATATATCCAATCCTGGAATCAGGCCCGGTGTCTGCTGATGCAGGGCGGCCAGGGCGAAACCAAACACTGGGCGTTCAACGACCCGGTCAAACGCGAAGGCAAATACCGGGACACCCCCCCTGCACCGGAAGAATACCGCAAACTTTCCGCCCGCCAAGTCGAACTGCATCCGATCACATTAATGCAGAACGCGCGTACTTCCGGCGGCGGCACGGTTCAGAGCGTTCCTTCCGAAGCTGTGACCGTCGGCCCGGTCCAGACCTGGCAGGCCGAAAAAATCTCGATCTGGCATCCCGGACATCACGACAACCCGTTCGGCATGCGGTTGACGACTTATATGATCTCAAAGAAAATCGCCGATTCCACGGTGCCGATGTCGCTGCTTTCGGATCATCCTCAGGTACAGTTCAACTTTTTACGCGCCGCTTTCGGGGTCTGCGACGTGGAAATGCATTAGTCGGGAGTGAGATCATGACCAAAACCGCTTTTGCCATCGGGTGTCATCCCGATGATATTGAATACATGATGGCCGGCACGCTGATAAAACTCAAACAGGCCGGTTATGAAATCCACTACCTGAATATCGCCAACGGTTCGCTGGGCACCAATCAATATGATTACGCCGCCATCGTTCCGATGCGCCGTCAGGAAGCGATCGCGGCCTGCAAGGTGATCGGGGCCAATTATCACGAAAGCCTGAGCGACGACCTGGAAGTGTTTTACTGCCGGGAAATGCTCGAAAAACTGGTGCCGACCGTCCGGGAAGTCGCACCCGAAATCATTCTTACCCACGGGCCTTATGATTATATGGAAGATCATATCAATTCAGGGCGGCTGGCGGTTTCCGCCGCCTTTTGCCGCGGCATGACCAATTTCAAATGCAATCCGCCGCGCGCCGCGATTGACGGCAAGGTGACGATTTACCATTCCATGCCGCACAGCCTTACGGATCAACTGAAGCGCCCGGTGATTCCCGAAATCCTGGTGGACATAACCGACGTAATCGAAACTAAAAAAGCCATGCTCGCCTGTCATCGCAGTCAGCAGGAATGGCTGGACGTGAGTCAGGGAAATAACGCCTATCTGATCGATATGACGGAAAGCAGTGAATATTTCGGCCGCATGACCGCCGGTTTCAAATACGCCGAAGGCTGGATAATGCACAGTCACGTCGGCTTTTGCGACTTGCCGGACAATCCGCTCCTGACCGCCCTCGGCAAAGCCGTCCACAGCAATAAAAATCCGCGTTCCTGAGTCAGATATACCCGACAAAAAATTAAACTTGCCGGTTGAATTCAGTCCAAAGTCCGTTATTATAATTAAACGGCAACAAATTTATGGACTGGATATGAGAATATTAACCGGCAAATGGTCTTTTTACCTCAACGGCGCTTTGCTGTCGGGGATGATTGTCTTATGTCTGTATCTCTTCAAAGATACGGTCGGCATGAACGACGGTATGATCAAGATTTCCGAATACGTGGAAAAAACCGTGCAGGAAGAGGAAATTACGTTGCCGCCCCTGGAATGGCAGACCGGGTTTTTGGGCGGAATTTTCATCGGCGCTCTGGCGGCGTCCCTGATGAGCGGCAACTGGAAAATTCGCCTTTTTCAGGAGGGAGAATCCGGCCTCATCACCAAAAGCCTGAAAACGGTCTTATACGGGATCGGCGGCGGGTTTCTGGTCATGCTCGGACTGCAGTTGGCGGGGGATTCGTTTCTGGGACAATGGTCCGGCGCATTGCAGCTGGCCGGCGGAGCCTGGATCTTCCTGACCTCCAGTTTTGCCGTCGCCAGCGGCATGGCGATTTTACTCGAACGGCGCGGCGAATCCGAAGGAGAATAAAATATGTTGACCGGTAATTATCGTTTGGCGGCAGCTATCCTGATCGGCATGTTCTGCGGTTTCCTGCTGGTCAAATCCGATCTGGCATGGCGCAAAACCTGCCTGAATATGTTCCTGCTCCGCGACGGCCGGTTGCTTAAAACCCTGTTGTTCTCGCTGGGCAGCGGCGTCACTGCGGTCTACTTTCTGCAGCAGGCGGGAATACTTGCGCTGCAGGTGCGGCCGGGATATTTTTGGGCGTCCCTGACCGGCGGCATAATTTCCGGGATCGGGCTGGCGTTCTGCTGCCGGGTGCCGATGACCGCGATTGCGGCATTAGGCGCGGGAAGGCTGTACGCGCTATGGAGTCTGATCGGAATGCTGCTGGGAGTATATTTCGTGGGGATTATTTCCGCCCGGCTTTCCTCCTCGATTTACAGCTGGTCGAAACCCTTGGGAGACCCCCAGCATACCGGTTCTTTTCTGGATACCGGCAACCCTGCATTATGGGTGGTAGTAATCAGCCTTGTCCTCCTGGTTTTTCTCCACTTCGTATTCAGCGGCGAAGAGGAAGAATAACCCATGAGTTATCTCGCCGCCAAAGCCGCCCACCTCCGCCTCGGACTCCGGGGAGAAAAACTGGCGGCAAAACTGTTGCGCGCCAAAAATTACGTCATTCTCTGCCGGAATTACCAAGTCCGTTCGGGCGAGATCGATCTGGTGGCGCGCGACGGCGGGAATCTGGTGTTCGTTGAAATAAAAACCCGGCGCGCCACAACCCGCTCCCGCCCCGCCGAAGGTTTGAGCGCCAGACAGAAAAAACGCATTTATCATGCCGCCCAAAGTTATCTGCGCCGCATCGGCAATCCCGCAGCGGTTTACCGTTTTGACCTGATCGAGATCATCCTGTCCCGCTTTGGAATCCGCGAAATCCGCCACTGGGAAAATAACTTTTCCAAGCCGGCATAAAACAAGGTTTATAAAACCCAGTTAAACCTCATAGCAAACGTCAATCACTTTTTGTGTATTTCGTGGTTAATACTAATGAGCGATCATTCATAGATAATGGCGATGGCGGATTTTGAGATGGATTTTGGTTATAAACCGCAGAGCGATACAGAGTATCGCGCGAGGATTTATGGCAAAAATCGGCTCAAAAGAACCATCGAAATGTCTATGAATGAGAGCGAATTGGTATAATTACCACTTTCTATTCAGTGAAACTGCTTATCTTCGCTTTACAGACGGCTTCTGTAAGATTTTGGAGCAGCAGCACCCGCTGCGCGAGATATTGCAGTTCTTTTTCGGCTATTCGGTAATGCGTATTATAGCGGACCTCGGTGTAGGCGCGTTTGAGCAGTTCGAACAACCGTTTTTCCTCATCCGTGTTCTGGGGAAATACCCCTTTGAAACCGCTGTTGAACGGCTCAACCCGCTTCCCCAGTTCCACCAGGTCATGGGTACGGGGTTTGTAATCGGTGAACACCAGCAGCACTGTATGATAAAAACGTTCCGCCGCCTGGTGAAGATTAAATGCAGCTATTTTATATTTTTCTGCTTCAAAATATTTTTCAAACCCAAATAAAAAATCTTTTGCGCTCTCAAACCAGTGTCTGAAATGCGCTTCGGCCTTGTCTCGGCGTTCCTTGATACTGAGCTTTTTTACGGCGGGAAGCCGGAAACGTCCGGAACGGTAGAGCATGACGCCCTCTTTTTTGATGTCCGCAAAAAAATAATCGCCGTTGTTGATCGCTTTTTTAAACTCATCGACGCTGTGCATGATGATGCTGAGCGGGGTGGTGCAGCCGGCGGCTTTCCGCGCCCGGTATTTGATCCGGTTCCGGTAGCCCTTGTATTGGTATTTGGGGAGATTCCGGACGACGAGGAGCAGGTCATAATCGCTTTGGTATTCGTAGGTAATGCCGTCTTCGGCGGTATAGCGGTCTTCGACCCAGTCGCCGCGGGCGTAGCTGCCGAACAGAATGATAAACTCGGCGGCGATCATTTCCTTAATTATTTCGACGACCGCTTCGAGTTCGTCTTTTTTTTCCTGCGGCAGGTGTGATAACGATTTCTTCATGCCGGAATATACCGCCGGATGAATAAGAAATAAAGCGGTAATGGACGAAATGTGGTGAAGAATACCGCTTTTTCCGGTTGTGAAAAACAGCCAGTCGCGCGATAACCGGGAAGATTGATGTATTGCCCGAAAAAATACTTTTTCCGGAACCGTCAATAATAAAGCACCCGGCAGGAAGCGTTCTTTTAATTTGCAGAATTACAAAAAAGCACTACATTATCGCCGGGTTGTTTCATCCCGGCAATTCACCAATAAAATAATGAGGTTTTTATGTCAGGACACAGCAAATGGGCAAATATCAAACATAAAAAAGATGCGGCCGACAAGAAAAAAGGCAAGGTTTTTTCCCGGATCGCCAAAGAAATAATGGTAGCGGCAAAAATAGGCGGTGGTGACGTTTCCGCGAATCCGCGGCTGCGCTCGGCGCTGGCTTCAGCCAAAGCGACGAACATGCCGAACGCCAATATCGAACGCGCCATCAAAAAAGGCCTGGGCGAACTCGGCGATACGGTATTCGAGGAAATCCTCTACGAAGGCTACGGAGCGGAAGGCGTTGCGATTCTCATCGAATGTCTGACCGACAACCGCAACCGGTCGGCGAGCGAAGTCCGAATGACCCTCGACCGCAACGGCGGCAATCTGGCGACCAGCGGTGCGGTATCCTGGATGTTTCACCGCCAGGCGCATTTTGTGGTGACCGGCGGCAACGCCAGTGAAGAAGCCCTGATGGACGTCGTACTTGACGCCGGCGCGGAGGATATTAAAGCGGAAGACGGCGTTGCGGAAATCTGGGGTCCGCCGGAAACTCTGGAGCCCATCCTGGAAGCTCTGGAAAAAGCCGGTATTGAAACCGAGGAAGCCGGCATTGTCCGCCGTCCCGAAACCACCGTCACCCTCACGAACGCCGATAAGGCCCAGCAGGTGCTGCGGCTGATCGACCGGCTGGAAGATCTGGACGATGTTCAGGTGGTCACCGCCAACTTTGAAATTGATGATTCCATCGCCGATGAAGTCGATATCGACTGAACGCGTCAAAACGCAGGGAACGGCATGATGATTATTCTGGGCATCGATCCGGCCATCCGCTGTACGGGTTACGGAGTAGTGGAATTTCAGTCCGCCAACGCTTCGCAAATTCTCGATTGCGGGGTTATCCGCAATACTTCGGCCATGCCGCATTCCGAGTGCCTGCGCCGGATCAGCGGCGGCATCAGACAGCTCATCGGCCAGTTCAAGCCCGATGCCGCCTCGATTGAAGACCCGTTTGTCGGACGCAATCCCCGCACCGCGATAATTCTCGGCATGGCGCGGGGAGCGATCCTGGCGGCATTGGCCGATAATGCGGTACCGGCTTATTCATATTCGCCCCGCACCGCCAAAAAATCTGCCGTCGGAGTGGGCACCGCCTCCAAAAAACAGATCGCTTTCATGATGGCCAACGAATTTAATCTCAACACTGAAGCCATTCCGCCGGACGCAACTGACGCCCTGGCCCTGGCGCTTTGTCATGCCCGCCTGGCGGTCAGTCCGACGCTCCGCGAACTGCTGCCGAAAAGGTTGTAAGGTAGTGTCAAAAATAACATGAAAAAAGGCGGATGCAACGCCTCGGTGATCCAACGGCCGAAAACGTTGGTCGCTCATCTCTAATGAGCGAAAGTATTGCGCGGCTTGCCGCGCTCGAAGAGTACCGTTCTCGAAAAGCGATATTTTCAAAAAAAACGAAGTGTGTTTTTGAAAATGCTGAGCGGTCGAGCTGGATTCAGACGTATAACGTTACTTTATCGCCACTTCCTTGTCAAGGCGCAAAATCGAGCTCCTTACAGTCGCTGTTTATACGATTTTGGCCGTTGACAAAAAAGCAGCGATAAAGTAAAATGGGTAGTGTTCTGAAAAACAAAAAAGCTTTTGTTTTTCAGTCAGCAAAAGGGGGAAACAGGGAAATTTGCGCAATATATTAATAATCAATAACATAAATAAAAACTTCGCCTAGAATTTTTGACAGAACCGGTTGTAACAAAGGAAATGACGTAATGAAATCTGGCAAAATAACTACCGCTATTCTGCTGGCAATGAGTTCTGTTGCCGGTTTTGCCCTGAGCGTCGGCGATCCGGCGCCCGAATTGCAGGTGAGCGAGTGGATAAAAAACGGCCCGGCAACGCTGGCCGCCGGCAAGGGGAAAAATATTTACATTGTCGAATTCTGGCATACCGCCTGTAAACCCTGCCTGAAAGTAATGCCGTATTTTCACAGTTTACAGCAGCAATACCGGGATAAGGGACTGATTATCATCGGCGTCAGCACGGAACCGGCCGACGCCGTCAAAAACTTCATCGCCAAACACCCGCAGCTGAACTATAAAATAGCCGTTGACGATCACCTGAAAACCTACAATGCCTATATGTCGGGCAACGGCAATATTCCCGCAGCCTTCATCATCGACCAAAGCGGAACGGTGGCCTGGATCGGTAATCCGCTGGATATTTACCTGCCGCTGAAGCGCCTTTTTACCGGTAAATTCAATCTCCGGGCTCCCTCCCGCGAACAACAAGTCTATCGCGAAATGCAGGCTCTGTTGAGCCGGAAGGATTATGCCAAGGCCCTGAAAGTCATAACTGCGGAACTGCAGCAAACCCCGGATAATCTCCGGTTCATCGCGCTCAAGGCCTTCGTTCTGTTCCAGCTCAACCGGAAGGACGAAGCGCTGGAATTCGTCAGCCGGATGCTGATTAAACATCCCGCCGACCTGGAACTTTTCGAACTGAAAGTCTATATTCTCAATCAGCTGAAAAAATATAAGGAACTGGATGAATTCCGGCTGGCTTTCGTCGATGCCTGCAAAGACGAGCCGATAACGCTCAACCAGTTGGCGCGGAAACTGCTCGGCACCAGGTTCGGGGAAGCCCGGCTGAAACCCGCTCTCCGGGCCGCGGAACTGGCTTATTCGAACCGTAAAATCGATCAGCTTCAGCGCGCTGACATCGGCGCGACCCTGGCTCGGATATATTACCTGATCGGGCGCATTGACCGGGCGATAAAAATCCAGAACACCGTCTGCCGGATTCTCAAAGAAAACAAAAAAGCCAAATATATTCATGCCCGGCGGATATTGGAATACTACCGGCAGGCCGATGAGCTGGGCCGCTGAACTCGGGAGAATCATGGTAAAGAAATATTTATTCGGGCCGGTGGCCTCGCGGCGGCTGGGAATTTCGCTGGGCATTGATCTGGTGCCGTTCAAAACCTGTTCAATCAACTGCGTCTATTGCGAATCCGGCGCTACTACCGCCTTGACGCTGGAACGCCGGGAATATGTTCCGATCGCTGCGGTAATCAGTCAATTGGACGAATTTCTCTCCGCGGGCCCGGAAATCGATTACCTGACCTTTTCCGGAGCCGGCGAACCGACCCTGAATTCAGGTATCGAACACGTCATCGGTTTCCTCAAGACCCGCTACCCGCAATATAAAATCTGTCTGCTGACCAACGCCACGTTATTCAGCGTTCCCGGCGTTACGGATGAAATAGCCGCCGTCGATTTGTGTATCCCCTCCCTCGACGCCTCGACGGCGGAGGAATTTGCCGTTATCAACCGGCCGGTTGCCGGACTGGACTTTACGGCTTACGTCAACGCGCTGATCGCCTATTGCCGGAAGGCGCGGTCGGAAGTATGGCTGGAGCTGTTTATCGTTCCCGGCAAAAACGATTCCGAGGCGTCGATCGCCCGTTTTGCTGAAATAATCCGCCGGGCCCAACCGGATCGCGTTCAATTAAACACTCTCGACCGCCCGGGGACAGTTGACTGGATAACTCCCTCATCCGGGGAGAATACAATGCGCTTCGTGCGGGCGCTGGAACCCTTAGTACCAGTGGAAGCCATCGGTCCTTTCAAATATAAAAGTGCGAATCTGAAGCCGCAATTAGGTTCGGAGCAGATTGACGAACTGATCCTCGAGTTGATTTCGCGCCGTCCCTCGACGCCGGCCGATATGAGCACGGCGCTCGGCATTCCGGGCAAAACCGTTAAAACGCGCCTGGCGGTACTGGTCAAGGCCGGAAAAATCGCCTCAGTAACCAACCGGCGCGGTGAATTCTTCTCAATTCCGTAAATAACCTCTCATCATTTTACAAAACGGTCGGCGGAGAACTTTTTAATCCGGTCCCGCAGGCTGGCGGCACGTTCGAATTCCAGTTGTTTCGCGGCTGCCATCATTTCGGTTTCCAGTTCGAGAATCAGTTCCTGCAGTTCCGCTTCACTGAGGTTCTTACGGCTTGTCCTGCCGTAAAGCGCCGCTTCCTCTTCCACCCCGAATACCGCGCCGCTGACCTCGGCATGGGAATGCCGCTTATTATCGGCCGGCAGCACCACCTCGTTGATAGTGAGCCGTGGCGGTTTTTGAATGGAATGCGGAACGATGTGGTTTTTCAGATTATAGGCCTGCTGTTTTTCACGGTGGAGTCTGGAAGTCCGGATCAGTTCGCGCATACTGGGAGTGACGGTGTCGCCGTACAGAATTACCCGCCCGGCAACATTCCGCGCCGCCCGCCCGGCAACCTGCAACAGGGAACGGGCTGAACGCAGGAATCCTTCCTTGTCCGCATCCAGGATGGCGACCAGCGCGACTTCCGGCAAATCGATTCCCTCGCGCAGCAGGTTGATCCCGATCAGACAATCGAAATCTCCGGCCCGCAAGGCCGATAAAATCCGTACCCGTTCCAATGCGTCCAGTTCCGAATGCAGATAATTCGCCCGAATCCCCAGATCCCGCAGATAATCCGCCAGCCGTTCCGCGTTTTTTTTGGTCAGAGTCGTTACCAGGACGCGTTCGCTTTTCGCCGCGGCGTCCCGAACTTCGGCAATGACGTCGTCGACCTGGCCGGCCAACGGCCGGACTTCGATTTCCGGGTCCAGCAGGCCGGTCGGGCGGATCAGCTGTTCCACCGGGAAACCGCTGTGCTCGAGTTCATAATCGCCCGGCGTCGCCGACATGAAAATCATCTCCCCGTGAACAGCCTCGAATTCCGAAAACTTCAACGGCCGGTTATCCAGCGCCGACGGCAGCCGGAAACCGTGTTCGACCAGAGTCAGCTTGCGGCTGCGGTCGGCATTGTACATCGCCCGCAGCTGCGGCAGGGTTACATGGGATTCGTCGATGACGGTCAGCAGGTCGTCCGGGAAAAAATCAAACAGGCAGAACGGCCGCGTTCCAGCTTCCCGCCCCGACAAATACCGGGAGTAATTCTCCACGCCGCTGCAGTAACCGATCTCGCGCATCATTTCGACGTCATACATCACCCGCTGATACAGGCGCTGGGCCTCGACCAACAGCCCTTTGTGCTCGAACTGCGCCACCTGGTCTTTCATCTCCGCGATAATCTGTTCGACCGCGTGCTCGATCCGTTCCGGCGGCGTAACGAAATGTTTGCACGGGAAAAACATCACCTGCTCGGCGCGATTCTTGACCTTGCCGCTGACTTTCAGATAACGGGTCAGCGCGCTAACTTCATCCCCCCAGAACTCGATCCGGACGAATTCCCCGCGCTGCGGCTCGAACACATCGACCGCATCCCCCCGCACCCGGAACTGCCCCGCTTCCGGGGCATAGTCGTTGCGCTCGTACTGAATCCGCACCAGCCCGCGCAGCAAATCGTTGCGTTTGAGCTTGTCCCCGACTTTCACCGTAACGCACATCTCCGCGTAATCGGCCGGCGATCCCAAACCGTAAATACAGGAAACGCTCGCCACAATGATCACGTCCCGGCGTTCGAGCAGCGAAGTGGTCGCCGCCAGCCGTAATTTCTCAATATTCTCATTGATGCTGGCGTCCTTGGCGATATAGGTATCGGTTTGCGGAATGTAAGATTCCGGCAGGTAATAATCGTAATAACTGATGAAATACTCGACGGCGTTTTCGGGGAAAAACGCCTTGAATTCGCTGTACAACTGAGCCGCCAGGGTTTTGTTGTGGGACAGCACCAGTACCGGCCGGTCGAGCGCGGCGATGACGTTGGCCAGGGTAAAAGTCTTCCCGGAACCGGTGACGCCGAGCAAAGTCTGATAAGCCTCTCCCCGCCGGAAACCCTCCAGCAAAGCCCGGATGGCTTCCGGCTGATCGCCGGTGGGTTTGAAATCCGCTACTAACTTGAAAAGTCCCATGAAAATACATCCATTAGCTTCAGGATATAGAATACAGCTTTCGCCTCAGGATTGCAAACCGAGCAGGTTAATGAACCACGAAATACACGAAATACACGAAAATTCATTAATACTGTTTAATACCAATTAACTCTCTATTGGCCAACTGATGACTGAAAGTTGATGACTGATAAACTAAAAAATTCTTTTTCGTGTATTTCGTGGTAAAAAAAACGGAAAAGTCAGGTTTTCTTAAGGGAACCTCTAAAAATTGGTTCCGAAATGAAAATATACTTGACAACTTAAAAAGTATCACTATAGTATCATTCTTATTGAAAACGGAAATTGTCTGATCTTGAAGCGATTGTCGAATATATCGCCCTGGACAACCCGCTCGCAGCCCGCCGCCTGACGAAGAAAATTTTCGATACCATCGAAAGACTGGCGAAATTCCCGATTCAATACACCGGGAAATTATCGTTCCGCCCGGCCGGGTTTTCTATAAGCCGGATGGAAGCCGGGTTTATATTCTGCATCGGATCCGGGGAGAACGGCTTTTCCGCGACTTTCTCCCGGAAGAGAGGAACCCGGCGGCAAAGCAAAAGAAAAGGTCATAAAATGTTTTTTCCGGAGGTGGAGACGGCGGATGAACACGGCTTACTGGGCTGGAGCGATGATCTGAACCCGGAAATGTTACTGGAGGCTTACCGTTCCGGCATTTTTCCCTGGCCGCAGGATGAAACCCATATCTTATGGTTTGCGCCGCCGGAACGGGCGATTTTACGCTTTGCCGATTTCCGCATCCCGAAAACCGTGGCGCGCGAATTGAAATCCCTGCCGTTCAGCTTTTCGGTGAATAACCGTTTCGAGGCGGTCATCCGGCAGTGCAGCCGGGTCAAACGCCGTGATGCCGGCAGTTGGATCAACGAAAAAATCATCGCCGCCTATCTCGCTTTCCACCAGGCCGGCTACGCCTGGAGTTTCGAAGCGCTGCTGCCGGACGGTTCGCTGGCCGGCGGCCTGTACGGCGTATTGATCGATAAATTCTTTGCCGGGGAAAGCATGTTTTTCCTCAAATCCGGGGCCTCGAAATTTGCGCTGGTCAAAACCGTCGAGTGGCTGCGCCGCGAACGCGGTTTGACCTGGCTCGACGCCCAGGTGCAAAACCATTTTCTCGCCCGGTTCGGCACCAGCGTGATTTCCCGCGCGGAATATATGGAGTTACTTAAAAATGGCTAGGAAAAAGCGAATATTTTATTTCGACCGGGAGGTGGATTTCCACGGTTATACCCGGGAAGACGCACTCAAGGAACTGGAAGAACTGGTGTTCACCTCCAGCTCGGAAACTCTGCTGATCATCCACGGCAAAGGCTCCGGCATCCTGAAACACGCCATACGGGCTTTCGTCCGGAAAAGCGACTGCATCAAAAGTTATGACTTCGGCGAAGACCTCAATCTGCCCGGCGGCGACGGCGTCACCGTGATTTACACCTGAAAATTTAACCCAACTTCCGCGGGTTAAAAAAAGGCGTGTTGATTATCAACGACTTAAGAGCAAAGCTGGCACAACGTCCCTTTCACATCTTCTTGAAAATCGTTGTCTTGGCTGGTAAAGTGTTCCAGT
>JAQULZ010000025.1 GCA_028718375.1 Victivallaceae bacterium
ATTCTGGGAGGGGCTGTGGCACAACTATTGCATGGCTGGATATTGTGACACCCTGCAGGCGAAAGTGCAGGGCAACGGGGAACACAAACACAACCTAAACAATGGGAGGCCTCAGTCTACTCGACAATCTTTTTCGGATTATGCTCTATTTGATAGAAAGCAAAATAGATATTTTTGTCATCATAGGTAATTGAAACAAATGTTTGCTTGGTTGCTTTATTATTCCCTCCTTGAAGTTTAAAATAGGCAACTGTCACCGGTACAGTATTCCAAATATCATTTTTTATTTCCCCATCAATACGGGGCGGAACTGCCGTTTTTCTTATCGCCGGAATTTTGTTCCTTTCTTTAACGGTTTTATTACTCATCGCGGCTTTTATTTCTTCCGCGGTAAGCGCCCGGTTATATATTTTGATCTCATCAATATTTCCCTTATATTCAAAACCGCGATTTTTATATCTACCGATATATAAAGGCTCGGAAGATGGCAGCCAATCAATTATTTTCGATTGTTTTTCTGAATCTTTTTTCCCGTCAACATATATTTTCAATCCGCTGTTTCTGATCATTGCAACAGCTACATGATGCCATTGGTTTAACTGAAGTTCGGTAACACTAGGCACTCCTGTTAATGTATTATCCTTATTCAAAATAACCTGTATTTTTCCGTTTGGTTCCAACCACACATACCAACCGTTTTTTTTATGGTAACCATGGCAAAATAATACTGGTTTGGCTCGTTTTGTAATACTAAAAGTTTCAGGTTTAATCCAGGCCGATATGGTCAATTCATTGCTGCCTAATTCATTTACAGCATCAACTTCCACGTAACTGTTTTTCCCGTTAAAGTACAACGCTGAACCGAATTTACCCTCAGTCCATTTGGCATCATGGATAATCCCTTTTTGGCCATTCTGACCAAATATGAATTCTCCGCCGCCTTCATCCATCGGAAAATATATAATCGGACCGTTATCCATGCCAGACACAAATTGAATCGTGAAAAGACTTGACAGCATCAACAGTAAGGCGATATTTTTCTTGCAGAACATTGTTCGTTCCTCCTTTTCGAGTTTTTGTTTTTTACAGTTAGTGATGGATCATTATTACCAACTGCTTTGTTCTTCCGTAATCTTTCCTTGCGTCACGCCTTCGGCATGACCGTCTATATAAAGCACATTGGCAATGTTTCCTGAATGCCGGTTATAGTCTATTCGGGTAGTTCCGCTCCATCCGGTATCGCCATCTATTGTATCTATTATTATTGCCTTATTGCTAGAGTTGGGAATGGAGCTTATTTTATGGGGAGGCCGGGCAGTATTTCTCAAATCCCCTGCATACCAGTTATAACCATAACCGGGATATCGAGAATAATTAACATTTGTTTTCATGAGTTCTTCCATTCTGGCGAGCCAGTTGGGGCACTTGCGTAAGTGATTTAACGCAGTCGCACCGGATTTCCAATACCTGGGTAAATAGGAGTCCCATATCCACCATGCACCATCGTGATATAAAAGTAACCACCCGTCATAATCCATTGAATAAAAATGGAGAGCCTGGCCTAATTGTTTTAAATTTGCCATGCAGTCAATTTGCCTGGCCTTCTCTCTTGCGCTATGCAGAGCCGGCAGCAGCATCGAGGCCAGGACAGCAATGATGCCGATCACCACGAGGAGCTCAATGAGGGTAAAAACCAGTTTTGTGCTGATTGTCCGTTTTTTCATTTTGGGTACCTCCGGTTTGATTGTTTTAATTTGTCTTTTTTGTTTATCCGCACCAGACAGCTATCGTTCGAGCCGGAATCCCTTTGCATTTCAGATTTGTGAACAAAATCGCTGCCGTATTCCGCCGAACCTTCAAATCTGATCATACACCAAACGATTTCCAAAAAATTTGATATCATTTGCTGCCGCTCCTGTAAAAAACACTAAACGGATGTATACTATAAATATAATTCTTATTGGTATATAAAGCTTTCACTATTACGCACAACAGAATATTATACAATGAGCGGGATAAGGTATCATTTCACTGGAGCAGATATAGATTTGCCATTGATTTACCGGGGCGGTTTCCAAAATTATAATTACTCCGCGCCGCTGCCGGAGCATCTCCATTCCACCGGTCCGGAAATTTCTTACGTCATGAAAGGATTTACGCAATGGCAGCTGGCTTCCGGACTCTCGCTTGAACAATCCGGCGGCACGTTGACAATCATACCGCGGAACATTCCGCACCGCGGGGTGGAGGAAATCATCACTCCGTGCTGGCTGTTCTGGTATATCCTCGATCTGCGCGACCTGGAAACAGCCCGGAAAAACACCCCATTCACCGCAGCTGAAATGAAACTTATCTTCGAGGTGTTGGCGCTTGAATCCTGCCGGGTATTGCCGGTATCTCCGGAACTTGCCCGGGATTTTTCCCGCCTGCTGGAACTGTTGTATCAAGACGGGAACAACCCTTGGTTCGGCGCGGAGATGCGGCTGGTTTCAAATCAAATCGTGCTGGGGACGGTCCGGGGTCTGCAACAGCACCCCGCCGCCGGGATGGATTTACTTGTGACGCGGGCGCGCGACTATATGCGGCAGCATCTCGCCGCCAATCCGACGGTGGACGATATTGCGGCGGCCTGCGGCTTGAGCGAATCGCAATTCGCGCACCGGTTCAGTCGGCAAGCCGGCATCACCCCGGCCGACTGTCTGCAGCGCTTGCGGATCGAAGCGGCCTGCCGGGCATTGCGGGAAACCGACACCTCCATAACCGAACTGGCTTTCCAACTCGGCTTTGCGTCCAGTCAGTATTTCTCGTCGGTTTTCAAACGTTACACCGGAATGACACCCCGGCGCTGGCGGAAATCCGGCTGACCGGCTTCGGAAGGAAATAAGCGCTAAGCGCTTTGGCAATCAGGCTGCGCTAATTGACCAACCGGTCTAACCTGAAAATTGCAAAATGTATTTTACCCTTTATCGGTTATTATCACCCCCTGCACTGCCTCGTGCAATTTCCAGGCTAATACCAATTCGCTCTCATTCATAGACATTTCGCTGGTTCTTTTGAGCCGATTTTTGCCATAAATCCTCGCGCGATACTCTGTATCGCTCTGCGGTTTATAACCAAAATCCATCTCAAAATCCGCCATCGCCATTATCTATGACTGATCGCTCATTAGTATAAGACGTGATAAGTTCCGTTTTAATCTCTTTTTTAAATGGTTCATGCGGTTTGGCCGGATTATCCGCGAGCCACCTTACGGCTTCATGATAAAGTTGTTCCAGCTGCTGTTTCAACATGGCTATGCCGGCGTAATTTCCCAGTTCTTTGATGTAGTCGAAGGTCAGCAGTTTATAATCCCGGCCGGGAATAAAACCGTAAGTTTGAGCAACCGTGACCAGCGGCAGAGTCAGCGCCTGATGCATGACAAAAATACCTTTAGGCGGTTTCCCGCCCGCGAACAAAGCCTGTCCGACCTCCGCGATTTCTGAAGGTATGTCGCTGAAATCACGGGAAAAGACCGCGTCAGGATTCAGATGCGCGCCCAATTCCACACAAGACTCATAAAAAGCAATTATCCGTTCATACAGGTACGGCTTGTCGGTTGAAGCCCGGTAAGAAATAAAAGCAATATCTCTCCCGGCTTCAATCATGAGCCAGGACAGCCCTTCCTTTATGCTGTTCTTGGCATCCGTCGCTACGTAATCATAATCGGCGTATTTGCGGTTTATCAATATCTGCGGCACTCCGGTTTTGGCCAAATAGTCCATCAGATGAATGGATTCCATGCAGGGAGTAATCCATATTACGGCGACTCCAGGCTGACAAAGGCGGTTCAGATTATTAGCTACGGCTTCCTCAAGCAAACCGATAAGCGGAATTTTAAATTCTATTTTCGGGAAAAACAAATCCCTTACCGCTTCCCCGCTATGCAGGCCGGCAAAGCTTGATATGACAAATAAGCGCTGAGGACGCTCAATCGGTTTATCGGAAATTACATAAGTCCGGCTGCCCTGGCACGAACCCAGATAGCCGGAGGCCGTCAATTCCCTGATGGCCCGGTCAACAGTTGTTCGTGAATAATTGTATTTTCGGCACAGCTTATTGCGTGAAGTTATACTTTCTCCAACCCGGAAAATTCCATCCTTTATATTTGCGATCAACTTGCTTTTAATGATTTCAACTTTGCTTAACATGGCTTGACCCTGTGCTGACATTAAAATATATTTAAAATATAAGAATACAAGTTTAATAAAATAAAAATATCCATATTTGTACTTAATATATACTTGTTATTCAATTTATACCATAAATATAAATAATAAGAATACAAGTTATTTTGGTTTAATTAGCCATAAAGCATTGAAATTATTGAGTGGAGAAGTTACAATTTTTATATAATCAAAAGCGGAATTATTATTATGCAGCAGGTTAAACTTGGAATTATAGGTCTCGGCGGCATGGGTTCGCTCCACGCGAACAGCATTGCCGGACTCAGGAATTGCCGCCTTACCGCGGTCTGTGATATTAACGCTGACCAGGTGAAAAAATTTGCCGGAGAACCTGAGCTCGCCGGATTCACCAGTTGCGACGACTTTTTTCAGGCTGCTGATATCGAGGCTGTTGTCATCGCCACTCCGCATTATTCTCATCCTGTTTTGACCGAAAAAGCGTTTGCTTGCGGCAAACATGTTTTAACCGAGAAACCGATAGCCGTCCATAAAGCCGATGCGGAGAGCATGATTGCCGCAGCCGCCAAACATCCGGAACTGAAGTTCGCCGCCATGTTCAATCAACGGACTATTCCGGCTCACCGCAAAATCAAGCAGCTCATAGACGACGGCGCACTCGGTGAAATACGGCGGATAAACTGGATTATCACCGACTGGTTCAGAACGGAGATTTATTATGCTTCCGGAGACTGGCGGGCAACCTGGCGAGGCGAAGGCGGCGGGGTGCTGTTGAATCAGTGTCCGCACCAGCTCGACCTGCTGCAGTGGTTTTTCGGAGTTCCGGACAGAATCCGCGCCTGCGCGGCGTTCGGCAAATATCATAAGATTGAAGTGGAGGATGAAGTCAGCGCGTTTCTGGAGTATTCCAACGGCGCTACCGGGATATTTATTGCTTCCACCGGAGAGTCTCCCGGTACCAACCGCCTGGAAATTGCCGCTGAACGCGGGCGTCTCGTTTATGAAAACGGCCGGATTGAATTCAAACGCAATGAAATTCCGGTTGCTGAATTTTCGGCGGCCACCGACCAGCGCTTCGGGCGTCCGGAATGCTGGAATATTGAAATTCCGGCCGCCAATACCAATCCGACTCAGCACCGGGATATAATAGAGGATTTCGCCAACGCCATATTAAATGACACTGAAGTGATGGTGCCGGCTTCCGAAGGTATCAATTCGCTCGAAATAGGCAATGCCATGCTGCTTTCGGCGCTGAAGGATAAAACCGTTGCAATGCCGCTGGATTCCGCCGAATTCGCCGCTGAACTGAAAAAGCTGGCAGACAATTCAAAATTCGAGAAAAAAAACCTAACCGTTGACGGCGCTGACGAAGATTTCAGCACCTCATTTTAAAGCAAAGGAGAGGAAAAATGTTCCTGACGGGTTTTGCAGATGAAGCGGGTAAAGATATTGACTGCCAGATAAAAGCGACACTTGAACTGGGATGGGAAAATATAGAATTGCGGCTGATAGGAGATAAAACCCTCGCTACGGTCTCTGAGGCCGAGTTTGAAACGCTTTACGAAAAACTGGCCGAAGCCGGTATCCGCATAAACTGTTTCGGCAGCGGCATTGCAAACTGGAGTAAAAGTCCCTGCAGTCAGGAGGATTTCGACGCCAGCGTGAAGGAACTGGCGGATGCGATCCCGCGCCTGCAGCGGCTCGGCACCAGACTGGTTCGCGGCATGAGCTTCAAAATTCTCGATGACCGGCGTTTTGACAGTCCTGAACTGGAAAAAATCATTTTTAAAAAAGTCAATATTTTAACCCGAATGTGTGAAGATGCCGGAATTATCTACGGCCATGAAAACTGCATGAATTACGGCGGGCAGTCGTACGTTCACACGCTCCGGCTGCTGGAAAATATCAAATCAGACCATTTCAAGCTGATTTTTGATACCGGCAATCCGGTTTTCTCCTTCCGGCGCCTCGGTACGGAGCCTTATCCGCTGCAGAATTCTTTTGAATTTTACCGGAACGTCCGCGAATACATTTATTATGTGCACATCAAGGACGGGATAGCGGTCGAAATGCAGGAAGGTTATAACCGGCCGGTCACCAGATTTACCTTTGCCGGAGAAGGCAGCGGGTTTGTCAGACAGATCGTTACCGATCTGCGCGAATATGGTTACGACGGCGGTTTTTCGATAGAACCGCATCTTGCAACGGTTTTTCACGAGGGCGATGATCCCGGCAATTCTGACCTGGCCGCCCGGCGTAAGTATGAAACCTACGTAAAATACGGGCGCCGGTTTGAACAACTGCTGAAAGACTGCGGCTGGAAAATACCCCGAAAATGTACCTGTAATTCGCAGCAGCGAAAACGTTCCTGCGAACCGAACTTAGGCGTTCCCGTTGGTTAGAACCTATAAACCTTGTTTCGGAACATGGCAGTACTTTACAGCATGGGGTTTCGGGAATATAATAAACTCAGAGAACCTGGAGTATGTAAATCAGCATGTCACTAAGTTTTAATCAACTAAAAAGGAGGCGTACGATGAAAAAGACAAACTCCGAAAGAAAACGGAGGTTCACCCTCATTGAATTGCTCGTAGTGATCGGGATCATCGCCATTCTCGCCTCAATGCTGCTGCCGGCATTGAACAAGGCCAGAGAAAGGGCAAGAGGAATTGAGTGTGTAGGAAACCTCAAGCAACTTGGTACCATAGTAAACTTATATGCGGATGATTACGCCGGCTTTACCCCGCCAAGATATCAGACCGGGGTTACTACCTGGGCGGATCTTTTAATTGCAAAAAATTATTTAAAGGCAGGCAATGTGCTGGTATGTCCTTCCTATTCTCCCCGAGAGTATCAGAATCATTACTACACCTATGGTATTCGGTGGACAATACCTGGTTTTGATTCTATTAATCTATATCGCATTCCGGCATCCTCCACATATATTCTATTAGGGGATAGTATAGATACCGACGGGAAAGCGCAATGTTATTTTTTTAATCTTGTGACGTCCAGTTATGTCCAGAAACTCCACCTCAGGCATTCTAAAATGGCTAATATACTTTTTGCTGACGGAGCTACTAAGAGTATTAACCGCTTGGAACTTTTAAATTTGGGAGTAACTAACTTTTATGAATAATAACCGGTTCCGGATCAAAATTCGATAAAAATCTTATGGAATCAGCCATAAAAAAACATCCATACCAAAAGGTTTAAACACATGGAAAACATTGTATTGAAAAAAGAAGGTTCCGGGAAAAAATCGAAAAATTTTTCAGGGGGAGCATTTCATGAAATTGAACTTTCACCCCGTTCCCTGAAGGATTTACCAATGAAATTCTTATTAAGAACAGCCGTAATTATAGTGATAATATTTTTTTATCAAACCATTGCTCTTTCCCAAACTGAAAACTTGGCCGCGGAAAAAAATTACAGTTTTTCTTCACCGCCCAATTACCATAGGTGTAAAGATCCCGGTGATATATCGCAACTTACTGACGGGAAATATGTACCGGTTAAATATGACCAAGCCGCGGACAGCGGTATTTTTTGGACGCAAAAACCTGCGGTTGCCTGGTATAATCCTAAAGCGCCGATAAGAGTAAAATTCGACTTAGGGGGTATCTATCCTATAAAAAAAGTTATTTTCAGTACCGCCAGCCGACTGGCTGCCGGAGTCAAATTTCCTTTAATAGGAGTATTGATCAGCGATAATGATACGACTTACCGGCTGGTTGACGTAATAGCGGGTGATGCTTTGCTTAAAAACCAGGAACGCCGGGAAGAATACCGCCGTTTACTTGAATCGGCAAACCTGAATATTAAAGGACGGTATGTTTTATTGTATCTAATCCCTCGAGGCTCTTTTATTGTTTGCGATGAAGTTGAGATCATCAGGGGAAACAGTACTCCTCAAGGGGTAAATCCGGAAAAATATCCCAGCTTCACGTTAAAACAAATTGAATCCCCAAAAGGTATTGTCCACCGGTTAAAGGAAAGTGCGGAATTAAATCTCCAGGTGGTTCAAAACAACTTAAAAACGGCAAACATCTCAGCAGAAAGAAAAAACGCGATAAAGCAGGAATTAGAAAAATTAGCCCGGGAGTTATCAGCAAAAAATTCCCTGTTAATGACCAAAGATCAGATCAGCTGTTTTGCTAAAAAATTAGCTGCAATCAGCAGTCAAATCAATCGGAACCTTTATCCTGAAACTCCTTATATCCTCTGGTATAAAAACCCCTGGGAAAATTTCTCTCCTTATGAACTGCCTTGTTTTTCGGATTCGCCGCTTCAGAAAATTCCGGTTTTTATGGGCAGGAATGATGGTGAATCAACCGCGTTCATGGTAACTAATACTTCGGACCGTGACCTTGCTCTAAGGGTAGATGTGAAAGGAGAAAACAACGCAATTGATATTACCGTAAGATACAGTTTTTTTGTTCTTACTGCAGGCGGAAGTTTGTTGACCGCAGACGCTTTGCCGTTGGCTTTGACAAATGGAATTAATAAAGTCGTCATTCCCCAAGGGCAGACCAGACAAATTTGGCTGACGCTGAAAACCGGTAAAACGATAAAACCGGGTGAATATAAACTGAAAATAGTTACTTCCTCAAACGCGGCCACCAGGCCGGTCTTGCTCAACATAAAAGTTTATCCGATAACGCTCCCGGACCGGTCCAGAATTGCTACTTGTACTTGGGACTGGACGCATTCTCCCGAAGTAAACAAGAATATGACCGCGGCTTATGCGGATTTATTGAAACATCGTATTACTTTTTTTAGACCATGTATTACGGACAACCTCCCCCTTTTCGCAAAAGACGGCAGTATTATCAGTCCCGTCGGCAATGGAATAGACGCCGCCCTGAGTCTGTACGGCAGTAAAGGATTTTTCCTTTTATTCTGGTACTGGGAGAATACTGAACAGGCCCGGGTGGGGTTTAATAAAGGCCTGAAATATTTCAGCCCGGAATGGAAAAATGCCCTCAGAAATTGGCTTAACGGAGTGGTCGCTCACCTTAAAAAAAGAGGACTGGGTTATGATGATTTTGCTATGTATCCGATTGACGAGCCGAATTTAAAGGAGAAAAAAGAATTTTTTATGCGAGTTGCTCCGGAAATAAAAAAGATTGACCCCAAACTAAAAATCTTTGTAACCATGAATTTTCGGGATTGGTCGCTCGACGACCTGAAAAAAACCCTTCCATTTGCGGATATTTATTGCTTCTGTCCTTCCTGGAAGCGGAAAGCTGATCCGGAAAACTTGGCATTTTTAAAAAAAGCGAACAAAACTATTCTCGCCTATAATTCTCCGGTCTCACATAAAAACGAATCGCCAACGGTTGGATTTCGCCTGATCTTCTGGCAGGCTTGGAGTTGGGGGATTGATGGCTACGGTACTTGGCGTTATTATAATAAACAGGGATCGGTATGGGATGATTTTGACGGAGGACGTCCCGATGAAACATTTATTTACCTCGGCTCTCAGGCCCCGTTTAAGACTTCAGAGCAAATCATTCCCAGCAAACGCTGGGAAGCCTGGAGAGAAGGAATAGAGGATTGGGATTATCTGCAGTTGCTGAATGACTTAATTATTCGGGCGAAAAAGCAGGGAATCCAGCAGAACGCGGTCAATAATGTTCAAATGATATTAGCAAAGACCGTGGCCGGACTGGTAAAAAAAGCTGACGGCACACCGGTAAGCGCAGTTGACAAAGTCGATCCCGGAAGACTTGATGAGGCAAGACGAAAAATCATGGAACAAATTGTCCGGATGAAACAAATTATGGAAGATCAATAACCTCCAGGGAGGCGGATAAAAATGAACGGCAAAAGTAAAACCGTGAAACTGTTGGAAGTCGCTGCAGTCGCAATGATCGTGATCTTCAATCGGGGCATAGTTTCAGCAAATGAAACAGTAGCTGACGATTCCCTCAGATTAAAACTGCATTTTGATGAAAACCAGGGAAAAATCGTTAAGGATGCCGGCCCTTATGCCAATGCCGGAGAAATTATCGGGGATTGCTGCTGGACAGCTTCCGGCAAGTTAAATTCGGCTTTAAAATTTAACGGGAAAAACAGCTGCGTCCGGGTAGTGGACCGAAATGGAGCATTGCATATCAGCGACGCTATAACTATGGAAGCCTGGATACGGCTGGAGGACAATAGCGGCAAGCCGGCCGGAATAATAGATAAAGGGATATACAGCCAAAGATCCGGCTACATCCTTGGCATTGAAAAAAATCATGCCAAGTTTTTCATCGGAGCCGGCCCGGAAATTTATCCGTTGGATTTGAGGTCGGCAATTTTATTGCGCCCCGGCAGATGGTATCATCTCCGCGGCACGTTTGACGGTCAAAATGGCAAACTCTTCGTTGACGGTAAACTTGAAGCTGAAGGCAGCTTTAAAAAACCCGAAACCATTGCAAATGTCTCTGACGGTCTAGTCATTGGCGGGCATACTCCTAAAAGTGATCTTTTTAACGGCATGATTGATGAAGTTGCAATTTATTCAAAAGCATTATCCCCGGGAGGGAAAACCGCTGATAAGTGAATCGGATATAACAGGTTAAGTTATGGTAACGGTAAAAATTTTAGGTTCTGCCTCCGGGGTTCCCACGGAGAACAGATTTCCGACTTCAATTCTGGTAAAACAGGGAAAAAACTATTATCTGCTCGATGCCGGCGAACCTTGTGCCGCTCTTCTGGTGAGAGAAAATATCCCTTATAATAAAATTAAAGCGCTGTTTATTTCCCACATGGATCCGGATCATTCCAGCGGAATATTCATGCTTCTTCAACTGATGATGCTCAGGGGCAGAAAATCGCCTTTTAAATTGTTGGTGCCGGAAGAAGCGCTTGCAGGATTGAAACACTACCTGGATACGGTTTATCTGTTCAGGGAAATCCTTCATTTTCCGTTGGAACTTATTCCCGTTAAGGAAAATAAAATTGTTTATGACGATGGGAAGTTGACTCTCGGCGCCTATAAGAACAGTCATTTGGAAATCCGCCTGAAAAAACAGTATCCCCAGCTTAATTTAGAAAGTTATTCGTACGAACTGAAACTTGGAGGAAAAAGAATAGTGTATTCGGGAGATATTGGCCGCCTGGAAGATCTGGATGGATTGTTGAATTCCCCCGCCGACCTGGTTATTTCTGAAATGGCTCATTTCAAACCGGAGGAGTTTTTCTTATATTTTTCCACAAAACAAATTAAAAAAGTCCTTTTTACCCACCTTCATCCGGCGTTAAACAGCAAACATAATCAACTGATGAAATCAGTCAAAACCTATCTGGACCCCAATAAAGTGCATATTGCTTATGACGGGCTGGAAATCGAGGCATAATCATGAAAATAACTTTCGTCGGAACGTCAACCTGTATTCCTGACACCGGTAGTGAAGCGGCATCTTGGGTAATTAACGACAATGTCCTGGTCGATACCGGCTGGTGCAATGTGTTGAAAATGCGCGAATATAACCTTGACCCTTTGAATTTGGAATATCTCATTCTAACGCATTTGCATCAGGATCATTATATCGGGTTGCCCCAGCTGCTTTTTTATCTCCGGATAAAAAAACTGGAAGGAAAATATTCTCCTCGAAAACCTTTCACTATTATCGGACCTTCAAATCTCGAGCTTATGGTAAAGAGCGCAATAGAGTTTTTAAAGACCGATATTGTTATAGATTTAAATATGGTTTCCCTCTGTCCAGGGGAAAAATATATCAACGATGCGTTCGAGTTACTTACTTATCCCGGAAAACACTTTTCTCGCGGCAATATTGCCCTGGAAGCACTGGTTTGCAAATTTACCGAACTGCAAACTGAAAAATCCGTTGTTTTCACCGGAGATACTTCGTTTTTACCGGCTATCAGCGGGTTTGCAAAAGACGTTCCCCTGCTGATCCATGATTGTTGTCACAGCACTCCGGCAGAAGCCGCAGCCATCGCGAAAAAAGCCAACGCAGGAAAACTTTATTTAATCCATTATCCCCAAAGCCGAAAAGCAGCGATTATCGCGGAAGCAAAAAAGATATTCCCGGAATCATTTCCGGCGGAGGAATCAGATATTTTGGAAATTTAGTGATTGTTATGACGGTAAACAGGCAGGGTCAAAGATTTTATGAAAAACAATGAAAAGTAAAATAAAGGCCTGATTTGAGCCGAAAACCGCCAAATAACGGTTATTCGGCGGAAAATAACGGATAAAATGAAAGAATAGAGCGTCCGAATTTTAAAATCGAGCTCAGTGCCCGCAGGGCGGGAGCGAAGATTTTTTGCTCTCCCGCATTATACCGGGAAGTGTCCGGCGCCGCCGGGGCTTCCCGGTATAACACGGTCAGACCAAGGCCAAGGAAGCGTAAAGGTGCAGGGCATTGCCCTGCCGCCGCCGGCGGAAGGCGCGGAGGGGGTTTGGGGGGCGAAGAGCCCACCAAAAAAAGAGGAGGCAAGCATAAATAACATTAACCTATTAACAAGAAGATAAACAAAAAATAATACCGGGAAATTTGACCGAACCATAAACCATAAAAGGAATATCATTATGAAAAAGCCGGTTGAAGGAAGAGTAAAAATAGCGGTTATCGGATTAGGCCCGAACGGGAAAGAACATCTGGCCAATTATCAGGCCCATCCTCATGCTGAAGTAGTAGCAGTGTGTGATAAGGACGAAAATCTGGCGAAGGAAGTAGCGGAACAATATAAGATCCCCGCTTTTTATAAAGATCTGAGCATTCTTGAGCGACGGGATATTGATGCGGTTTCAGTTTGCGCTCCTAACCCGTTTCACGGCGAATATACTATTCGTGCGCTCGAGCTTGGAAAACATGTTTTTGTGGAAAAGCCGATGGCTCTGGAGGTAAAAGCGGTAGAAAAAATAGTTGAGTTATGGTGTCGCACCAAATTAACCGTTATGGTTGGTCTGATCCGCCGGTTTAACCCGCTTTCTCAATTAGTTAAGCGTCTCATTGATGAAGGAATATTAGGAGAATTATTTTACCTGGAAAGTGATTATATTCACGATTTGAGGGGCTATCGACACCCTGAAGATCCTTTCGGCTCAGATGGGATACATCCTTTGGACATACTTCGGTGGTATGCGGGAGATGTGGTGGAAGTTCAGGCTTACAGCAACCGAAAAATATGGAGCGAATTGGAGTATCCGACTACGGTCGCCATATATAAATTCAAAAACGATTGTATCGGGAAAGTAACTGTTACCTGGGTGCCGATAGGAAATCAAAAACATGGAGCCCGGGTATTTGGTTCCAAAGCGACAATTGTCAACGATAAAATCTGCCTGACCGGAACCAATGAATTCATCCCGCTTCCGGTGGAAAATATCAAAGGACATTCTTATAAACCTGAAGATATTCATTTTATTGATTGTCTGCTTCAGGGCAAGGAACCTTTGATAAATTGTCTGGAAGGCGCCAAAAGTACGCTGGCCTGCCTGTTGGTGAAAAATGCCATAATTGAAAAAAAGCCTATTGCCATTCCCCAGTTTGATCTTGCCTGAAGAGAAAGTTATACCGATTTGCAATCTAAGAGCAAGTAAAAATCGGAATTATTGCGGATGCCGGAAGCGTTAAAACGAACTGTGCGCTACCGGGGCAGCGACGGTTCGTTTTGGCGCAAAACGGCACCGCAAGAATCCGACCGTACACGGCAGCATGCTTTTGGGCTCGTTCACCGGCAAAAAGAATGGTGCGATAGACCTATCGCTCATTATTTTTGCCGGCAACTCAGCCTCAAAATCAAAGCTGTTTTTACTAGCTATTAGAATGCAATTCGGTATTATATGAGATTTTTTTAACCCGTGAAAACGGCAAACCCCGGCAAGAAACGCGGCCAGGAACAATCGAGTTCTCTAATTCCGATTTTTACTTGCTCTTAGATTGCAAATCGGTATTACATCAGCATTCCGCCGTCAATATTGATCACCTGGCCGGTAACATAATTCGAGTCGTCCGAACAGAGGAAATATACGACATTAGCCACGTCTTCCGGAGTACCGCCGCGTTTCATCGGAATTACCGACAGAAATGCGTCAGTGGCCGCTTCGGAAAGTTTCCCGGTCATGTCGGTGAGGATGTAACCGGGGGCGACGGCATTGACCTGAATATTGCGCGTGGCGAATTCCTTGGCAGTGGTTTTAGTCAGGGCGATCACTCCGGCCTTGGAAGCGGAATAATTGGCCTGGCCGGGATTGCCCATGCGGCCGACTACGGAAGCGATATTGACTATCTTGCCGGAGCGGGCTTTCATCATCGGGCGGCAGACCGCCTTGGTAAAATTAAATGTCCCTTTGAGGTTGACCGCCATTACCAGATCCCAGTCCTGTTCGGTCATGCGCATTATCAAGGTATCACGGGTAATCCCGGCGTTATTGATCAGAAGATCGATCTGGCCGAATTTCCGCATCACCGCGTCAACTGCAGCTTCGGCACTTTCCGCCTTCGAAACGTCGGCGGCGAATGCCGCCGCTTCAATGTCCTGCGTCCTGAATTCGGCGGCGGCCGTTTCCGCAATATCGAGCAGAATATCGACAATTGCCAGTTTCGCGCCCTCCGCGGCCAGGCGCGCGCAGATCGCTTTGCCGATACCGCGGGCGCCGCCCGTGACCAGGGCAACCTTTCCTTCCAGACGTTTTTCCTTACTCATCAGTTTCTCCTTTCGGGTTACCGGTTAATGTGTAAATCCATCGAGACTGGTGCTCGAATTAATATTGAAATACTTAATTTCTGGAGCGGTACGGCGCAATAATCCGGTCAAAACCGCACCCGGCCCGAATTCAATCATGGTATCGCCGCCGGCGGCGATCATCTCCCGGACGCATTTCTCCCAGCGGACACTGCCGGCCACCTGGGCCTGGAGGTTGGCCCGCAGTTCCGCCGCCGAACCTGCCGGCGCCGCGGTAAAATTATGATAAACCGGCACCGCCGGTAACTCCATCGGGGTCGCCGCCAGGACTTCCCGGAGTTTTTCGCCCGCGCCGGCCATGAGCCGGGAGTGAAACGCTCCGGCAACGTTCAGCGGAATAACTTTGCGCAGGCCGCGGGCCTTGAGTTCCGCCGCTGCGGTTTCAACTTTGTTTTTTTCGCCGCTGATGACGATCTGGCCGGGGCTGTTGTAGTTAGCTACGTCAATACCGCATTCAGCGCACACCTCCCGGATAACGGCCTCGTCCCCGCCCAGCACGGAAGCCATGCCGCCGGAAGTTTCCCGGCAGGCGAGATCCATCAATTCCCCGCGCCGGGCGATCAGTTTCAGCCCGTCCGCGAACGAAAACGCCTTTCCGGCAAAGAGCGCCGCGTATTCGCCGAGGCTCAGCCCGGCGCAGGCTAGCGGAGTGATTCCGGCGAATTTTTCCCGGAACGCGGCCAGCGCGGCGCAGCTCATGGTATAAATTGCCGGCTGACAATATTTGCTCTCCGTGAGCTTTTCGGCGGGACCGGCAAAACAGACCGCGCTGACCGGCCAGTCCAAAACCGCATCGGCCCGATCGAATATCGCGCGCGCGGCCGGGCTGGATTCTGATAAATCCTTACCCATTCCGACGGTCTGGGCGCCCTGTCCGGAAAAAACGAAAAAACTTTTCATACGGATTCCTTATTTATTTTGCAGCTCATAGTTTATACCAATTTGCGATCAAAAATATAGTTTGGCATTATTCACCGGTAAGACAGCTAAGATACAGTCATTTCATCTAAAAAGCAAGCTTTCACTCTGGTCATTTGCAATGAACTCAATTATAATATATACTGACAGTTGAATTGGATACAGGGAAAGCTGATATTATGGCCCCTCCGAAAAAAGACAAAACAACGGATCTGAAACATCTGGTAAAGGAATGTCCGCATTGCCAGGGAGTCATCCTTGAGGTCGCAGTCAAATGCCGCCACTGCGGCAAGGTACTTTACGACTCGCGGAGTTTCCATATCCCGGCCTTTGACTATCCCAATTATACCACGAAACGGAACTGTATGAGCAAGCCGCTCAGTTTTATGTTTCAGCTTTCCGGCGTAGTACTGATAATCATCGGTTTCGTAAAATTGGAAACGGTGTGGTGGCCGCTCATTTTTTTTCCGGCCGGGATAACTTTCTGGATGGCGGGCGCAATAGGCGCACGCTGGAAAAAATGTTCCAATTGCGGTTATACGATAGCAAATAAAAATATTTCCAAATGTCCCCGCTGTTATTTTGAATTTCTGCCTGACCGTCCCGGAAGCCGGTAAGCGCCGGATTTTATCCGGGATAATCAATCAAATGGCCGTCCACCGCCGAAGGATATTTGCCGTTGCGGCGGTATTCCGGCTGCAAAGAGACCTTGCCGCCGCCTTCCGGCAGGTCGATGGCAAAAGTCGGTACCGCCAGCGAGGACAGATTTGACCGGAATGCGGCCAGAACCTCCAAACCTTTGGCAATGCCGGTAGCGAAATGCCGGACGCCGCGCACCGGATCGACGTGGAACAGATAATGCGGTTTGACTTTGATTGCAATCAGTTGCCGGAACAGCCGTGCCAAAGTTGCGGCGTCGTCATTGACTCCCTTGAGCAGCACCGTCTGATTCAGCACCGGAATTCCCGCCTGGACGAATTCTCCGCACAACGCGGCACTGACCGGGGTCAGTTCCCGGGGATGATTGAAGTGGGTCATCAGCCACAGTCCCGGATACGCCGCCAGCATGGCAACCGTTTCCGGGGTAATCAAATCGGGACGGGTTACCGGTACCCGCGTTCCCAGGCGCAGGACGGCAATGGTTTCGATCGAACTCAATTCGTCCAGGATGGAACGCAAATCGTTCGAAGGCAACATCAGCGGATCGCCGCCGGAGATCAGTACTTCGGAAACGGCCGGGGTACGGTGCAGATACGCGCTGGCGGCGGCGAGTTCGGCGGCTGAAATATCCGCCAATTCTCCGCCGTCCGCCCAGAACCGTTTCCGGAAACAAAAACGGCAGCGGGTAGCGCAACTGCCGGTAACCAGCAGCACCGCCCGGTCGGGATAACGGCGAATCAGGCGCGGCACCGGCATTTGGGCGCTTTCGGCCAACGGGTCGGGAAGGCCGTCTTCATCCTCCAGTTCTTCCGCTGCGGGCATACATTGCCGCCAGATCGGATCGTTTTCCGGACTGCCCCCCGAGCGATCGATCAGACTCAGGTAATATTCACTCGCCAAAAACGGATATCGGGCTTCGACCTCCCGGTAACCGGCGGGCGGAGCCGTGTTCAGCCGCGCCGCGGCCTCCCGGGCGGAAGCGATGAATCCGTTCCCGGTCATTTGATGTGGTAAATCCACCCTTTTTCCGTATCGTATTCACGGTTGACCACCGCGCAGTTGAGCGCGGCTTTAGCCAGCAAACCGCCGATTTCGACTTCATATTCCGGCAATCCGGCCTGCGCCGCCAGCTCGGCGGCGGTGCCGCTGATTTCGCCGGTCTCCATCATCGCCTGCATGAATTTCCGGCGCAGCTCGAGGATGTTTCCGGCCGCCAGTTTGTACGCCTGAACG
This sequence comes from Victivallaceae bacterium, assembly GCA_028718375.1. Taxonomy (GTDB): domain Bacteria; phylum Verrucomicrobiota; class Lentisphaeria; order Victivallales; family Victivallaceae; genus JAHOYW01. The sequence continues at coordinate 17,700 of JAQULZ010000025.1, forward strand.
CCGGGTTGATGAAAGGCGTTGATATTGATGAATTCGGCGTAAACCGCCACCGCGCGCTCGTACAGGGCGATAATTAACCCGAGATTGTATTCATTGACTTCTTCAATCGTGATGCTGATCACCTGCCGCCCTTTGCTGCGCAGCGCCGCGGACAGGCCTTCCTGAAACCCGTGCAGATAGGTTCCCATGCTGGAAGTTTCATCGACAGGCAGGATCATGGCGTCTTTAAGTACTTCAATGAACGTAATGAAAAAATCATCGCGGCCGTCGTTCAATTGCTGGATAAAAGCATGGGCGTCGGTGCCGCCCTTGTTGCCGAAGACGTTCAACCCCTGATGAACGGTACGGCCGTCGAGGCCTTTCTCTTTGCCGAGGCTTTCCATGACCAGCTGCTGGAAATAGCGCGACAGGAGGATCAGCCGATCGGAATAAGGTATGATAACCATATTGCGGTTGCCTTTGCCTTCTCCGGCAATATACCACATCGCCGCCAGGAGATAAGCCGGGTTGGCACGATAATCCGGACCGCGCGTCCATTCGTCCATGAAACCGGCTCCGGCCAGAAACTGCCGGAAATCGATGCCCGCCAGCGCCGCCGGCAAATGGCCGACGATGCTGGTTTCGCTGGTGCGGCCGCCGATGGATTCAGCCATTTCAAACACTTTCAGCCAGCCGCGCTCCGCCGCATGTTTCCAGAGTCCGCTGTCCTGCATGGTAACCGCGACCGCGTGTTTGGCGAAGTCCACTCCCCTTTCGGCATAACAGTTTTCCAGAGCGATCATATTGTTGCGGGTTTCCTGAGTGCCGCCGGATTTGGAAACCGTCGCCACCAGGGTCGTCGCCGGATCGATTACCGCCAGCACGTCCGCAAAACCGGCGGAATCGGTATTATCGAGAAAATACACCTTAAGATAGCGTCTGCGGCCGGTTTCCTTCAGTTCATTCCAGTAGGGGCCGTTAATGGCGAACTGCACCAGTTGCGGGCCCAGCGCCGAACCGCCGATACCGTTGACGATCAGCGACCGGAACCGTCCGCCCTGACCGGTTATTTTACCGGCGCGGACGGCAGCAGCGAATTGCTCCACCGCCGCGAATTCCGCCGACGCCGGATAGGCGGCGCGGTCGGTAAAATGAGTAACCTTGCGATGTTCGTCGGGATTCTTGATTTCTCCGGCCTCAAGGCGGGCCATTTCGCACCGGGCGCGGGTGAATTTATCCGCCATTTCCGCCAAATCGGCGGCGGAAAATTTCATTCCGGCTAACGCGATGGAAAAACCGCTGGCGCCGTCGGTCAGGGTGTATTGACGATTACGTTCGATCCATTCTGTAGTTTGCATCCGGGTGATTCCTGGTTTTGGGTGACTAATAAACCGTAAAGTAACGGTTCACTGAACAAAAATAAAGTCAGTTTCCGAATATTTTCCTATGAATATGCAAATTACCGGGCCGCATTGCGCTTTTTCAGTAAGGACAAGAGTTCGGCCGCGCGTTTTTTCTGGTTTTCAGAAGCGCCGGGAAAATTTTTCAATTCCTCACATAAACGCCGGGCATCCCGGTATTTGCCCTGCAAATAACCCAGCTCCGCCATCATCCACAGGCCGCTTGCCCGGTAATAATTGTGCAATTCAGTATTCCGGTAAATGATTTCAAAACATTTATACGCTTTCTCATATTGTCCCAGTTTTCGCCAGCAGTCGCCAAGCTGACTGTTCTTGGAATAAATCAGCCAGGCCGGCCCCTTATCCGGCATCCGTTCAAACCAGGTCGCCGCCAACTGGTAATTTCCCTGGCGGGAAGCGCATTGGCCGGCATAATAACAAATTATCCGCCAGGAAACGGCTTCCTGCTCATTCAATTTCAGCCCGGCGAGATGGGTTAAAATCTGCTCATAGCGTTTCTGTTTAAACAATACGGTGATAAAATGCTGCTCGGCCTCCTGCCACGCGGCGGAACCGGGTTCACATTTTTTAATACATTCCTGCAAAGCCTGAACGGCTTTCGGATAATCCTGTTTCAATTCAAAGATTCTGGCGCGCTGCCGGAGAAAAACCGCCTTATCAGCCTTATCCGCAAGCCGGTTCAGGGCCGTATCCGCATCACCCAGAGCATCCTCGTAATGTCCAAGGAAAATGGCATAATCGATCAGCCGGAGGTAAGTTTTAACTTTGTCGTCCCGCTTCAGATCCGGAAGATCGAGAACCCGCCGCAGCCAGTTTTCCGCTTCCCGGTATTGTTTCTGCCGGGCGTAAACGTCAGCAATGGCGGTCAGTACCCGGACTTCTTCTCCGGACAACTCGGTGTGACCGAAAGCCGCCTTGAAAGCGGTCAGCGCACCCGCGTAATCCCCGGCTTGGAGTTTGCGCAAGCCGGTTCGGTATAAAGCATTAAAATCACCGGCTCCGGCGGCCATGATAAATCCGAAAACCAAACCGACCGATAAAAAGATTTTTTTATAAATCATTATATTTTCTCCTTCCAGTCGCGGAGGTTTTGTCAAAATTTTTTGAGCTAATTTTTATTTATATTGTTAATTATTAATTCGTTACGTATTTTTTTCGTTATTCCCCTTTTATTCACTGAAAAACAAAAGCTTTTTTGTTTTTCAGAACACTTCCCGTCTCTCAAAAACACCACTCCGTTCTTTTTTGAAAATATCGCTTTTCGAGAGCGGTACTGTTCGGGCGCGGCAAGCCGCGCAATACTTTCGCTCATTGGAGATGAGCGACCAACGTTTTGACTTCGCTACGCTACGTCTCAGCCTGCGCAAAGTCGGCCGTTGGATCACCGAGGCGTTGCATCCGCCTTTTTTCATTTTTTTTCAGGTTATTTTCGCCCCCGCCGTCGCGGAGCAGGAGTTCAGGCCAACTACAGTAAAATTACCCGTCCCTGAGTCAGGAATATCAGCCCCAACAGCAGCGCAAACAATTCGAAAACGTAACCTGCCAATCTGATGATTTTACCGTCAATACCGCCCAGGCGGCTTTCGCAAAAGGTCTTTACCAAGTAAGCAAATCCGAAGGCAGCGGCAGCGGCAAGCAGCACGGTCACGGGCGATTTAAACAGCACAAACAGCACCAGGAAGCCGGCGACAAACCAGACGTGCCGCCGTTTGCTCTTTTTGATTTTCAGCAGCGGCTGAGGCTGTTCCAGCGCCGGTAAGGCCGCCAGGTCTCCGGCGAGCGCGAACTCCAGCACGAAAACCGCCGTCAGCCAGTAAATGTAACCGGAAAAGGCCATCAGGAAAAAAACGAGCAATTTGAATAACACCGCCAGCACCAAGGTCAACGTCGCCAAGGGGGTATTCACCTCGCCCGGCGTATCCGGCAGGTTTAATAAAGCATGTTCCGCAGAAATTTTCCGGCTGTTCCCGGCGGCAAGAAACATGATTCCGGCCAGACCGCGGCCGCGGTCTTTGCCGATGCAGAAAACGGTAAGCAGGATGGCAAATACCGCCGCCGCCGGCAGCGGATATAAAAATTTGTTGAGCAGCGCCCCGAGCAGCGCCGCCAGCAGCGCGCAAATTGCTCCAATTACCGGAAACAGGCATTGAGTGAGAAGCGCCGCTTTTTCCGTCCCGCCGGCGGCCGCCGCCTTGCCGGGACGCAGGAAGGGCAACGGAAATTCGATCAGCATTTCCCACGCATCCGCTAGTGCTTCGATCCAGGTTTTGACCATCATAAGTCCTCCTCGGGTTAAATTCGGATAGCCGTCTGAAAAGTCTTTTTATATTGCTCCAGCATTTTTTCGCGGACAAACCGCGCCAGTTCCTTGCGGTCGCGTCCGTCGGCCTTGAGGGGGTCCATAATCGTCACTTCCGCCACAATCTGCCGGTAGCCGAGCAGCCGCCACAAATGCGGCAGCAAAGTCACATCCCCATACCAGGCGATCGGTTTTCCGTCCGGAGTATCCCCGTAACGGAGAATAGTCGGCAGCAACCAGTTATCGCTCTCCGCCACCGCCGCAAACGGCGTCGATTTGAATTCGAGCAGTCCGCTTTTGCCGTCAGTGCTGGTTCCTTCCGGATAAACCAGCAGCGGCACCCCATTGGTCATGGAATCCCTAAATTGCTGCTCCACCAGTTTCGATTTCTGCGGTGAGGAACGGTCGATCCAGATCGGCCGCCCCGTATTAAAAAACCAGCCGATCACCGGCCATTTCCGAATCGACTCTTTGGGCGCAAACCGGATCGGCAGAATAGCCGCATGCACCAGCGGATCGACATAACCGGTATGATTGGAAACAACCAGTCCGCCTTTGAAATTGCCGATATTCCCGACGATCTTTATTTTCAGACCGAAAACGGCGGCAACCACCTTGCCCCAGACCAGCGATACTTTACCCATCCATCGTTGTACTTTCCAGTACTCTCCCCAGCGGGTAAATATCAGAAACGTCCAGATAATCAGCATCCACGCCAACAGCAAAACTATCCGGTATATCCTTCGCCACATCGCCATGCCGGGGAACTCTCCGTTTCAAGACTGTTTGAAAAAATGCTTGACATATTTTTCCGGCAGGAGGCTATGGTCCAGCAGCACCAGAAAATCGATCGAACCGAATTCCTGATCTAAAACGGGCCGACCGCAGATCATCACCCCCAAGCGCAGGTAACCTTTGAACAGCGGCGGGATATGCTGCAGCAGGGCAACATTTTTTTCTTCGAGGAACTCGTTCATCCGAACCGGATCGGGCGGCGGCAGTTCAAAAGCCTTGGCCGGTACGGCATTCAGGTAGCTGCACAGTTTCCCGCGGCGTTTGAAATACTCGTACAACGTCCATCCTACCGTCGGGTCAACGGTTTCCAGACTGACGCAGCCGAGCAGGTATCTCATCCCGGAACGAGTCAAGGTTGCCCCGATGCCGTTCCATAACAAAGCGATCACCGAACCGTTCCGAAAGTCCGGATGGACGCAGGAGCGTCCCACTTCGACGATCTCATCCATAATCCGGTCGATACCTTGGATATGGTATTCGCGCGCGGAATAAAATCCCAGATGATTCCGGGCGATAACTCCGAGATGAACGCGGTAAGTGCCGACGATCCGGGAAGTTTTCTTTTCGACAATGATCAGATGCAGACAATGTTCGTCAAACTCGTCCCGGTCGATTTGCTCGCGGGCGGCGGATTCCAGCCCCTTGCCCTGCTCGAGATTGAAGACTTCATAACGCAGCCGCATGGTCGCTTCGATTTCCTGCTCATTCTCGGCGTATTTGATCAAAAATTGTTCCTGTTCCGCAATCAGGGGCGGAGTGGATATTTTACGTAAGATAGTTTTCTCGACAGTCACTTCCTAATTCCCGATGAAAGGTTCAAATACCGAAATATCTTAATTTACACCGAAAATAATAATATTCCAGCTTAATAAAAAAGGAATTTATACCAAGTTGCAATACCTTATGTCTAAAGGAGTCAAATTATTTTCTTGTCTTGAGTGAGAATGGGGCATCCCAACTCGTCGGAACTCAAGACAAAATAAGGAAATAATGGTTCTTCTCAAAAATCTGTATCAATGTCGGAAATATTTTTCCGAGCGGGTATTTTGCCTTTCGGCTTACAAGTCAAGTCAAAAAAGCCGCATAACGGAGTTGCGCTCCGGCCCTTCGGGCCCTTATAGGCTTTTTAACTTGACTCGACGCCCCGGCAAAAGAGCTGATAAACAGTTCAAAAACAAAAAAACAATTTTTTTGTTTTTGAAAACAGTGCTGATCTTCGCTTTTGATTGAGCTGTCAAGTTTTGGAGCGTATAAACAGCGAACGAAGTGAGCGGTTTTATGCCGCGGAAAAACTTTACCGCAGAGGTATTCAAAATGAAAGATTTTAGAAATGTAGCGCATGCGGTTTACGAATGCAAGTATCATATCGTTTGGTGTCCGAAATACCGTTTTCGGATACTTCGTGGAGAGTTTGGTCGCTCGTGCCG